>JARIBS010000075.1 GCA_029257385.1 Thiorhodococcus sp. | reverse complement strand
GGACCATTGTCGCAGATGGCGACATGAATGCGGCCAGAGGAATCTTCCTCCGGTCTTTGGTGGATTCGCCCGCCTTGTTACAGGGTGCGCGTTGACGATGGTTAACGAAATAGGATCAGTAAGCAGTTGTGTTTCTTTAAGTCTGCGGGCGTCTGAGGCGTGCCATGCCGTGCAAGATAGTCGGGGGCGGCACAGGCGACGGAGTGTTGTGCTCCAAGCTGGCCAGCTACCATGCTTGAGTCATTCAACGTGCCAATTCGAATCACCACGTCCGCCCTTCCTGCACCGGATCAATGATCGTATCCGTCAGCGTCAGTTCGACCTCAATATCCGGATAGGCTTTTTGAAATCTTGCCAAATGCGGCGCCACATGGATGCGCCCGAAGGCCACCGGTGTATTGACACGCAATAGGCCGCGAGGATGGTGCGCAGCGCCAGCCACTTGCTCTGAGGCATCATCAATGATTTCAAGCGCCTCTCGCACCTGATGGAAATAGCGCTCGCCTATCTCCGTGAGTCGTACCACACGGGTATGACGATACAGGAGCCGATGACCGAGCGCTTTTTCGAGCCGTGCAATTCGACGCGATACCGATGAGGCAGGAAGATTGAAGTGTCGCGCGGCCTCTGCAAAGGAGCCGCGCCGGGCCACCCGAGTGAACAGTCGCATGGAAACAAGATCGATGGAGTTGCTCATAAAGCAATAATCATTTGTCGAAAACCCCATTGTGCACATCAAGACACAAGTCTACGGTATTGTTTTTCGCGCTAAAAGGAAGACCGATGAAGCAAATCTTGACCTTGGTGCTCGTGGTCATCGCCGGCATGGGCCTCTCGATGGAGGCTGGCTTTGTGGGACCGCTGGGAGAGAAGGTCGGGCGCCTGTCTGCCACGCTATCGATCTTTCTGATCGGCGGTCTGATATTTACCCTCGCCATGGTATTTATCGGACGACCTTCGCTGACCAAACTTTTTCAACAGCCCCGCTGGCTGCTGACTGGGGGCATTCTAGGACCTGTGTACGTCATCGTGCTGACGCTGACCACGCCACTGGTGGGCGTTGGCACAACCATGGTGGGCATTTTGTGCGGGCAGATAGCCGCTAGTCTCGCCATCGATCACTTCGGCCTGTTGGGAAGCGAACGCCGAGCTATCGATGCATATCGTGTGTTGGCGCTGGTATTGATCCTCGCCGCTCTCTGGTTAATTTATTAAGGAACCCAGCATGTTACTGACGCTTGTATTTCCTCTGCTGCTGCTGGGTGGCGCGGTGATCGCCGCTCAGTCTTCCATCAACGGTGCGCTGGGCGCCCGGGTCGACGTGCTGACCAGCGCGTGGCTGACCTTTGTGATCGGCGCTGTCGTGACCTTTCTGCTGGTAATCTTTTTCGAGCCGCCGCATGAAGCCACGCTCTTTACCGTACCCAAATGGCAACTTCTGGGCGCACTGTTTGGCATTTACTGCATGACCACCATCGTCTTTGCGGTGCCGCGCATCGGCACGGCGGCAACGAACGTGGCTATCATTGCCGGTCAGATGTTCATGGGCCTGCTGATCGACCATTTTGCCTGGTTCGGCAACGCGCACTTGCCGCTGGATTACACTCGCTTGGCGGCCATCGCCTTGCTCGCCGCGGCGCTGTATATGATTTACCTGAGCAACACTCGACGACAG
Organism: Thiorhodococcus sp.; assembly: GCA_029257385.1. Classification (GTDB taxonomy): domain Bacteria; phylum Pseudomonadota; class Gammaproteobacteria; order Chromatiales; family Chromatiaceae; genus Thiorhodococcus. Next base: position 29,364 of record JARIBS010000075.1, on the reverse strand, counting down.
CATCTGCCTGCTAATGCTTGAATGCCCTCCATTGCCCATTGCATGAATCGCATCGCAATTCGTGCGCTTTTACACCTACGGTGACAGGCTTTCCTTGATGTCCTGATCCGGCCTGGGGTCAGATAGTACGCACATTATACGAACGCTTGGGGCCTGGCCGACGTGCTTTCCGTAATCCTGCGAAGCTCGACATCAATGCAATCATCGGGGATGCGACAGTGAACGACTATTATTTTCTACACAGAAACTGGAAGGCAATGTGGATACGACTAACCTTAAGTATGTTGGGCTTTGGCCTCGCGTCGGCGCGACGCTTATCGACACTATTATAATTCTTGTTATCACCTGGCCAATTTTGATGACCTACTACGGAGAGTCGTATTGGGAGAGTGAGCGCCTGGTGGTTGGCTCACTGGATTTTATGCTCTCTTACGTCTTTCCAACGGTCGCAGTTATATGGTTCTGGATTGCAAAGCAAGCAACTCCAGGAAAGATGGCTATCCGCGCAAAGATCGTTGATGCTGATACTGGCAACGTCCCGAGCACCGGTCAATATATCGGCCGATACTTCGCCTATATTATTTCGTATCTTCCTTTAGGTTTGGGAATTATATGGGTCGCGTTTGATCGACGAAAACAAGGTTGGCACGACAAGCTCTCGAAGACAGTCGTCGTCTATCCAAACTCAACCAAGACTCCAGTTGCCGGGCCATCTGGCCTATCGACCGGAGAGTAAAATATCATCCGCTCAAGTTTGAGCAAGAAAAAATGGAGCCACGAACCATGATCACAGCTATAACGCTTATCCGAACTGAACGAGCAGGTGTCAACACGGTTGCTGAACAGCTCACCGCAATCCCTGGTATCACCGAAGTCTATTCCGTCAGTGGTGATTACGATCTCGTCGCCATGATTCGGGTATCCGATAACGAGCAGATGGCCCAGGTCGTGACCGATCGTTTGCGCAAGGTCGAGGGCATCACACACACCGAAACACTCATCGCCTTCCGTGTCTATTCTCAGCACGACTTAGAATCTATGTTCTCTATCGGCATGGTAGATTAGGTCTCACTCAATTAAAAAGGACAAAGAGGCACTACCACCAGGCCGTCGAGAAAAGCGTGCAGCCGACCCACGACCGGCTGCTCGCGCAACACTCACTGTCCGTTCAGACTCACCAGCGTCTCAAACAATGCGTCGTCGATCAGCCCGGTATCGGGCAGGCCGTGCACACGCTGGACGGTCTTCAGCGCCTCGCGGGTTTGGGGGCCGAAGGTGCCGTCGACGGGACTCTCGTAGAGTCCGACCCGGCGCAGAGCCTCCTGCACGTCCCGGCGCTGCTGCTCGTTGAGCGATTGGTCGAAGCGACGCGCATCGGCGGGTGTCGCGGCACTTAGACGGTTTGTCTGTGTCTGGCTGGAGGCACCGAGCGCACTGGCGTTAATCCAGATGACCGCATCCTGCGAGAGTTCCTTGCCCTCGTGCTGCTTGGCCGGGCCTGATCCAAGGCAGGCGAAACCCCATACGCCAGGCGTCGGCACGCCGAAGGTGAAAAACCCGTTGGCGTCGGTGATGGTGACGATTGCACTGGCTGGTGCTTCGCTTTTAGTCGTCTTGCCGAAGGCGTTGCCGGTCATGTCGATATCGGTATTGATGTACTCAATCTCGCATTCGGCACCCGGCACCGGGTTGCCTTCGGAGAGCAACTGACCGCTAAAGGTTCCCCCGGCAAAGACCTGATAGGGCTTGTTCAGCGGCACGATCTCAGTCGGCAGGCCGAGCGGCTCGTTCCAGTTGGTCGGCATCGCGCCCTTGTTGAGATAGGACTTGGTGATCTGCTGGATATAGATGTCCTCGCCTTCCTCGTAATAGGGCGCGGGAGTAAGGACGAAGATGTAATCGCCATTGCGCTGCACCTTGTAGCGTGTCGTGAAGGCTTTGGCGTCATTATCGGCACCTTTCCAGGTGATCGGCTCAAGCGTTGGTTTCAGGTCGGTCTTCTGATCCTTGAACTGGACGAAGAACTCAACCGGCTCGCCCATGTCCATGGCATACCCGTTCTCCATCGGATGACCGAAGACCAGCTTGAGGTCGATCTCGGCGGGTGATTCGAGCATGGCTTCGGGCGTGTAGAGCAGTTGGAAATGGGCGTGTGCGATGCCGGCGCTCAGCGTGGCGGCAGAGGCGATGAGTGCGATGGATGTTTTCACTTGATGCAGCTCCAGGGTGAAATGGTGCGTCGATGTTCGGCTGGCCGCTGGCTGGCTGGAACACTGTCGTTACGCGTGGGAGTGGCGGCATGATGGAGACGGTTATTCGACGATGTTTTTGCCATCAATGGTGATTGCATGTCCGGGACCGGCATCGAAAACGACCTTGTAACTGCCATCCGGCTTGTCGAATTCGAAATCGCTATTCTCGCTCATGGCGCCCTCGATAAGGGCATTGCCGCTGGCGTCGATCACGCGCATCTTCACGCCCGAGGCCGAGGAGCCATCCGAGAATCCACCTTCGCAGAAAACAGTTCCATCACCATTGTCGTAGCAGGAGCACAGCGGGGTATGAGCGAAAACCTGACCGGTTACGAGACCGGCGGCAAGCAGCAGGGTGGCTTGGATATGGCGCATATTGGATCTCATGAAGTTAGTTGTTTAAAGGGCGCGAGTCGTCGAAATTGCGACCCGGCTGAAAACCATACCGGAAGGCGAATCATTTCTCAAATACGAATCCTTATCGATTGCGTCGGGTAAAGAGAAAGCGTAGGATCCTTAAATCAACTGCTACGCAACTCGGACCGTACCCATGCCCAAGCCTCCCAAAGGTCCCTCACGCACGCTCAACGACATGTGCCCCGGACGCCGGGCGCGCATCCGCCGCCATCTTGGCCGGGGCGCCGTGCGCCAGCGGCTCATGGATTTGGGGCTGATGCCGAATGTCGATGTCACCCTGGTGCGCTGCGCGCCGCTGGGCGACCCTATTGAGCTGAAGCTCGAAGCCACGAGCCTGACCTTGCGCCGTCATGAGGCCAGGACGATCGAGATCTTCGATGATGAGTGACCGCAAAGAGATTCTGGTCGCGCTGGCGGGTCAGCAAAACGCCGGCAAATCGACCCTCTTCAATGTTTTGACCGGTGCGCGTCAGCATGTCGCCAACTATCCGGGCGTCACGGTCGACAAGAAATATGGCCAGTACAGCGACGACCAAGGGGTGGTGCGCACCGTCGATCTGCCCGGCACCTATAGCCTGACCTCGTTCTCGCTGGAAGAGCGGGTGGCGCGGGACTTCCTGCTCCAGGAGTGCCCGGATATCGTGGTCGACGTGGTGGATGGCTCGAATCTGCGCCGCTCGCTGCATCTGACTCTGCAGCTCCTGGAGATGGAGCTGCCGGTGGTGCTGGCGCTGAACATGATGGACGTGGCCGAGGGCCGGGGCTTGCACATCGACCAAGCCGCCCTGGCCGAACGGCTGGGGCTGCCGGTGGTGCGCACGGTCGGGCGCAAGGGCGAGGGCCGGGCGCCGCTGCGCGAGGCTATCCGGGCACGCGCCAGCGTCACGGAGCCGGTGCGCTTCCCGGTCTCTTATGGTCCACTGGAACCGAATATCCAAGCGCTGACCAGCGTGATCGCGGCCGCCCCAGAGTTGACGGGTCTGCCCAGCCGCTGGCTAGCAATCAAGCTGCTGGAGGACGATGCGCAGGCCGCCAAGCTGATACGAGAGCGGCTCGAGGCGAACCAGGCCGAACCCCTGCTGAAGGATGCCGCGCGTCTGAGCGCGGCCTTCGAGCAAAATCAAGGGCTGGACGTCGTAGACCACATGATGCGCTATCGTGAGAGCACGGTCGCAAGACTTCTCGATGGCGTGCTCACTGGGCACGAGGGCGGGCGCCCAACGCTGACGGACCGCATCGACCGCTTCATCCTCAACCGCTGGGCGGCACCGGTCTTTCTGGTCCTCACCGTTTTTCTCATCTACCAGATTGCCATTGTCTGGGGTTACGAGCTGACGACCTACACCTGGCCGATTCTGGCCGGTATGCGTGAGCTGGTCGCCGGCGTGTTGCCGGAGGCCGGCTTTCTGGTCGATCCCTACACCCGGGCCATGGGGCTGTGGCTGGTCGACTCGGCCAACACGCTGCTCAACTACGTGCCGATCTTCCTGATCCTGTTTGCCCTGATCGCCATGCTCGAGGACTCGGGCTATATGGCGCGCATCGCCTTCATCCTCGACAAGGTGCTCCACCGCTTCGGCATGCACGGACAGAGCACCCTGCCACTGATCCTCGGCGGCGTCTTCGCCGGCGGTTGTGCGGTGCCCGGCGTCATGGCCACCAAGGGCATCCCAGACGATCGCGCGCGCATGGCCACCATTCTGACCGTGCCCTTCATGAACTGTCTGGCCAAGATCCCGCTCTACACTCTGCTGCTCGGCATTTTCTTCGTCGAGGACAAATCGCTGATGCTGTTCTACATCTCGACGATGACGATTATCTTCGCCCTGCTAGTCTCCAAACTGCTCACCAAAACTGTGCTGCGCGGTCACGAGACCTCACCGTTCGTGATGGAGCTGCCGGCCTATCATCTGCCGACGGTTTCCAGCGTGCTGCGGCGCGCCTTCGACCGTACCTGGATCTACATCAAGAAAGTCGGAACCATCGTGGTGGCGGTGGCGGTGGTGGTGTTCACGCTCCTGCAGTTCCCCGGCATTCCAGCCGAGCGCATGGCCGGGTTCGAGCAACGGGGCGTCGAGGCTGTGACCGCCTTTGAGCGGGCGATGGCCGGCAATGCCTACCAGCGCGTTGTGAGCGCGGAGAACATCCCGCCGCTGATAAACTATTACAACGACTACAGGCGCGCCAAGCTCAATGCATCAGGAGCGAGCGCATCGCGCGCGATCGACGGCCGCTTCGAGCAGCGCAACCCGGAGTTCTTTCCGCTGGTCTCCCCGCCCAGGGGCGACACGGATGCGCGCAAGGCCAGCCGCACGCTACGCAAGCTGGACTCGGCACGTAAGACCCTGCGCCGCGAGATGCGCGAGCAACGCATCACCAACTCGGCGCTCGGCATGATCGGGCGCTCGATGGAGCCGGCCACCCAATTCGCCGGTTTCGACTGGAAGATCAACGTCGCCCTACTGTCGTCGTTTGCCGCGCGCGAAAGCAGCGTGGCAACCCTGGGCGTACTCTTCCAGCAAGACGAGGACCAAAACGCCACGCTTGAGGCGCGTATGGGCGCCGAGACCAAGGGCGCCGGCGCCACAGCGCTGCTGGGCGTCTCCATGATTTTGTTCTTCGCGCTCTATCCGCCCTGTTTGGCAACCACCGTCATGATCAAGGTCCAGACCGACTCCTACAAATGGATGATCTTTTCCATCATCTTCCCGACGCTGCTCGGACTCGGCGTGTCGAGCGCCGTCTACAGCATCGGGCTGGCCACTGGGGCCTCAGGTGTGACCATGATGAGCTGGACCTATTTCAGCGCCCTGGCCCTACTGTTGATTCTCGGTCTGTTCGGCGGACGCACGAAGGATCAGCGCCGTCTCGGGCAGCCCGCCTCTGAAGGAATGCAGGCATGAGTGAAACATTGCAGAACGTCGAGACTCAGACATCGACGGCGCAGACCATCGTCAACACCGACACCCCACTTGGCTGGACCGACATCGCCATCGTCCTCGCCATCGTCGCCGCCGCCGTCTACTACCTCTACCGCAAGCTCTGGCGCAAACGCGGCCAATGCTCCGGATGCGCGAGCAAGGATCAGGCGGGGTGTCCGATCAATCGTCTTTCCGATGTGAATCAGAGTCGGCATGGTGGCTAGCGGGCTTCTCGGTCTGCTCGGCGAATGCACAAAGCAGCGCTGCTTCTGAAGGAATGCAAGCATGAGCAACACACCGCAGAGCGTGGAGACCCAGACATCAGTGGCGGATGCCGTCGTCAACACCGACACCCCGCTCAGCTGGGCCGACATCGACATTATCATCGTTCTCGACATCATCATCGTCATCGCCATCATCGCCGCTGCGGCCTACTACCTTTATCGCAATATCTGGCGCAAGCGCACCTACCCGGTCGGCGACATCGACCAGTCCCACCGCCCACCGCCTCTACGCAGATTCTGGCGAAAACGCGACCAATGAGCCGAGTACGCGAGTGGTGAGAGTCACCGAAGCCCGGTGCCAACTGCCATGCGGCGCAATACGCTGCGCTATTGCGCCCTACGCGACTGACCACTAAAAAATGCCTGCCATCGAAGTCGACCAACTCTCGCATCGCTACGGCAACCAGATCATCTACCAGGATCTGAGCTTGCGTGTGCCCGAGGGGCGGGTGGTCGCGCTCTTGGGCAAGAACGGTGTGGGCAAGACCACGCTGATTCGGCTCCTCATGGGTTTCTTGCACCCCAGCGGCGGGCGCTGCCGGGTGCTGGGTGAGGACTCGCATGCACTCTCGTCGAAGACGCGCGCGCGCATCGGGCTGCTGTTTGAGGGTCACCTGTCCTACGACTTCATGACCATCGCGCAGATTGAGCGCTTTTACCGGCCCTTCTATCGGCACTGGCGCCACGACATCTACTACGACCTGGTCGATCGGCTGGAACTGCCCCACAGCCACAAGATCGCCAACATGTCCTGTGGTCAGCGCTCTCAGGTGGTGCTGGGGCTGATCTTCGCTCAAGACCCGGAGCTGATGATCCTCGACGATTACTCCATGGGCCTGGATGCTGGGTATCGGCGGCTCTTTCTCGACTATCTCGAGCGCTATCTGAGCCGGGGCGGCAAGACCGTGTTTCTGACCTCACACGTCGTTCAGGACATGGAGTCTCTGGTCGATGAGGTGATCTTTCTGCTACGCGGCGGCGCGGTGCTGCAGCTACCGCTGGCGGACTTCCAGCGTGATTTCCGTTGCTTTGACTTCGCCTACAGCGATGCCACCCCGCCCGCTGCCGACGCCCTTATCAGCACAGTCGATACGCTCGGCAGTCAGCCGCGACTCTATACGTTCGCCGAGCGCGATGCGCTTGAGGCACATCTGGCCGCGCACTGGCCGGGCGTGACGCTCGGCCAGCAGCAGGCGATGACGCTCGAGGACGCATTCATCGGACTCACCGGGAAATACTGACGATGCTGCACGCCATCATGCTCAAGGAATGGCTCAAGATCCGCTGGGTCTGGACCGCCGCGCTGCTGGTGCATCTGGCGATGCTGGTCTATCTCCTGCTCGCGCTTCGCCACCAGTTCCAGATCGAGCACTCGGAGATGATCTGGTACTGGGCCTTCGAGCTGCGTCGTCTACTCTATACGCAAATTCAGTTCCTGCCCGCGCTCACCGGCGCGCTGCTCGCCGTGGCCCAGTTCGGCCCCGAGATGCTCGGCGGGCGCTTGCGGCTGTCGCTTCACCTGCCGCTGCGCGGCGATCTGATGGTGTGGAGCTGGGTCTGCTTCGGCGCCCTCATGGGCGCACTGCTGGCGCTGCTGGATGCGGCTGGACTCTATTGGATAGTCAGCCTCTGGTTTCCGCATGAGGCGGCCATCAGCGCCGTGCTCACCGCACTGCCCTGGCTGCTCGGCGGTTGGGTCGCCTATTTCGCCGTCACGCTCGCCCTGCTGGAGCCTGCCCGCGCGCGGCGGCTCGTCTATGTCGGCGTGGGCGTGGCCTTTCTCGCTCTGCTCTATCAGCAGCGCGGCTATCAGGAATACGACCGGATCATGCCCGGACTCGTAGGCGCTGCCCTGTTGCTCCTGCCTGCGGTCATCCTGCCCGCACATCGCTATCGCCGCCGGAGTTGATCCATCATGACCGCCCGCCTCGCCCGCTGGTCCATGCTGGCGCTCATCATCTTCCTGCTGGCCGTCTGGCTGCCTATGGCCAAGGATCTCCTGTTCGCCTACCGCTTCGGTAAGACCCAGCTCTTCTACAGCCCGGTGATTGAGCGCTTTGTTTATACCGAGCTGCTCGGCGAGGGACACCAGTTCATCTATCGCGATCAGGACGGCGTGGATTATAGCCGCGAGGAATTCGAGGCCCTGATTCCGTTCATCTACTACAAAAACATGGAGCTTTGGGGGCGCCTGCCACTGCTGCTTGCAGGACAGGCCTTCGATAAGGCATCGATTGTCGCCGAGCGCCAGGTGATGGAGCTCAAACCGCAAGAGCTGCCTGGATACGCACCGCGCATCCAGCTTTTTCCGCTGCTGGAGTCCAATCCCGGCCGGTCGCGTCTGCGCTTTCCCGAGGACATCATGCGCCCCGCCGAGCAGCTGGAATTTATCAACAGCGACGCCAACCAGCTTGATCCAGAACTGACCAAGACTTTTACCCAAGCGCTCACGGACCGGGGCTTTCAGTTTCCGGTCCGGGCGACTTTCGGGCGCGTCTCTATCCTCAAGCCTTTCGATGCCGGTTATTTTTTGCTCGACAGCGTGGGCGCCCTCTTCCACCTCAAGCGTCTCGACGGCGCACCGCAGATCGCGTCAGTCCCCCTGCCCGAAGGGCTTGCCGTGCGTCACGTCAAAATCACCGAGAACAAGCGCCGCGAGGTGCTTGGTCTGCTGCTGTCAGAGGACGGGCGGCTCTTTCTCATGGCCGAGCGCGGCTACGCATTGACCCCGCTGAACCTGCCCGGCTACCAAGCCAACGACATGGCGCTGAAGATCCTTTTCAATCCGCTTTATCGAACCGCTATCTATTCTGATCAGAAGGATATTCACGCCGTCGTCATGGACCGCGACTTGCGGCCCATCGACCGATATTCACGGCGCATGGCGATGGCCAATCCCCGCCTGATCGATCAGGTCTGGGAGATGCTGGTCCCCTTTAGCCTGGAGCTGCGCGATCCCGACAGCCGCTATCTTGGCCTCGGTCCGCGCTTTCACGGTCTGTCGGCCGGTGTCGGCGTCGCACTCGCCCTGATTCTGGCACTCTGGGTACTGCGCCTGCGCGGCATCCGCCCAACGCGGGCGAGGATGGATCTGCTGCTCGTCGTGCTCGGCGGTCTCTACGCTCTGCTGGCGCTCCTGCTCATCCCACCCGAGCGCGGCCCCGAGAGCTGAGCCTCATGTCGTTACTGCAACGCCGTCCACCCGCACCGAGCCCCGAGGTTCTGGTCATCATCGGCGCCCACCGCGACGAGCTGGCGTTCGGCGAGCGGGTGGTCGCTGAATTGGACCCCAAGCGCTTTGCCGCACTGCGCATCTTGCAGGGACTGCGCGGCGATCCTCCGACACCGGATCAACGCGCCAGCTTCCGCGATAGACATCACGCGCTCTATCTCCAGTTCCTGGACCATGTCGCGCCGCACCACCGTCTGCTCATCGATCTGCACAGCGGGCGCGATGAGACGGGCCAGTGCGGCGATGTGCTCTGTGCCAAGCACCGGCTGCTCGACTGTGTCGCCGCCCGCGCGGTCGGTCTCGACGGGCGTGTACGCTGCGTCAGTCTGGTCGCGGACACCAGCGCGATCGAGCCGCCCGAGCCGCCGTATCTGATCGCGCGCCCGGAGATCCCGGAGGCGGTCTGGAACCCGAGCGGTCTGACCTACGTCGGCATCGAGGCTTATCTGCGCGCCGACGGATCCGGTCATCGATCCGAGTGGCAATTCGCCGCCACCCTGGTTGAACTGGTCGCCGACTGTGCCGCGTCGATGGGCGCTCGGGCGACGGGCCGGTGACCAGCCCGCTCTGGCGGCTTTGACAGTCTGCTTGAAAACCACACCAGCCTCATACTCAGTTCTTGAGCGCCTGGAGGCGGCTGATGCACCCGGCGCTGAAGGCCGGCACATCTTTGATGACGCTTGTACGCGCACTTGAAACCCCAACCCCGCCGAGGCTCAAGACGCATCCAGCCAGTCGCGCACCACGAGAAACCGCTCATACAGCTCGGCCTCCGCGCTGTCCGCCTCGGGTCGATAGTCGTAGCGCCAGCTCACCTCGGGCGGCATGGAGACGAGAATGGACTCGGTGCGTCCACCCGACTGCAACCCAAACAGCGTTCCCCGGTCATAGACCAGATTGAATTCGACGTAGCGTCCACGGCGGTACTTCTGAAAGTCGCGCTCGCGCGCGCCGAAGGTCATCTCCCGGCGGCGCTCGACGATAGGCAGATAGCCGCTCAGATAATGATCGCCGACGCTGCGCAGCAAGGCGAAGGCGTTGTCGAAACCGCCCTGGTCGAAGTCATCGAAGAACAGACCGCCGATGCCGCGCGGCTCGTTGCGGTGCTTGAGAAAGAAATACTGGTCGCACCAGTGCTTAAAGCGTGGATAGAGGTCCGCGCCGAAGGGTTCGCAGGCGGCGCGGGCGTTCTGATGCCAGTGAACGGCGTCTTTCTCAAAGCCGTAGTAAGGTGTGAGATCGAAGCCGCCGCCGAACCACCAGACCGGCTCGCACCCGGCCTGTTGCGCGATGAAGAACCGCACGTTGAGATGCGAGGAAGGGATATAGGGGTTGTGCGGGTGGGAGACGAGCGAGACGCCCATGGCCTCGAAACCACGCCCCGCCAACTCGGGCCGATGGGCGCTGGCCGACGGCGGGAGCTGCTTGCCGTGGACGTGCGAGAAACTGATTCCGCACTGCTCGAAGACTTCTCCCTCGCGCAGTACGCGCGTACGACCGCCCCCGCCGTTGGGCCGCTCCCAGGTATCCTGATGGAAGCCAGCGCCGCCATCGACCGTGCACAGTGCATCGGTGATGCGCTCCTGAAGCGCCATCAGATAGGTCTTGACGGCCTCGGTATCGGGTTGCGTCGACATCGCATTGACTCCTCTCGGATGGGACATTGATAGCTCTGATCCTAGCGAAGCCCTCACCGGCGGTATCAGAGCATGCTGCGTCATTTGATCACATGGACGCCATCTGCGCTGATCATGCCCACCGCCACCGGTGGTCATGTTTTCTTGGAAAAACGGCTGCTTGGCTCCATATTGGGTTCAATCGATAGACCACACGACAATAACGCACCCGCACCTATGCCGGAGTCTAGCGATCTTCCCCCCGTTTACATCGGCTGACCAGAGATCCCATTATGACCCTCTACGGCATCCTCGATCTCGGCGTCTGGCAAGCAGTGCTGGTCACCCTCGTCCTGACACACATCACCATCGCCGCAGTCACGCTCTTTCTGCATCGCAGTCAGGCCCATCGGGCGCTCGATCTACATCCGATCGTCTCGCACTTTTTCCGTTTCTGGCTATGGCTCACGACCGGCATGGTGACCCGCGAATGGGTCGCCGTGCATCGCCGCCACCACGCCAGATGCGAGACCGCGCTTGATCCCCACAGCCCCCAGATTCTCGGTCTGCGCAAGGTGCTCACCGAGGGGGCCGAACTCTACGCCGAGGCGGCCGGCGACCCGGATACGCTGGAGCGCTTCGGCAAGGGAATCGGCAACGATTGGATCGAGCGCAATCTCTACAGCCGTTTCCGCTGGCAGGGTCTGGCGCTGATGCTGACCATCGATCTGCTGCTGTTCGGGCTGTATGGCCCGGTGATCTGGGCCGTTCAGATGTTGTGGATTCCAGTCTGGGCGGCCGGTGTGGTCAACGGCGTCGGTCACGCTGTCGGTTACCGCAACTTCGAGTCATCGGATGCCTCAACCAACTTTCTGCCCTGGGGCATCCTGATCGGCGGCGAAGAATTGCATAATAACCATCACGCCTTCCCGAGTTCCGCGCGCTTTTCATCGAAATGGTGGGAATTTGACCTGGGCTGGCTCTACATCCGTCTGCTCGGCATGGTGCGCCTGGCCAAGGTCAGGCATGTCGCGCCCGCGCCGAAGATCATCGCGGGCAAGCATCAACTGGACCTGGATACCCTGAGCGCCATTATCCTGAGCCGAATGCATGTGATCGCCCGCTATGGCAAAAAGGTCTTGGCGCCGGTAGCAAACGCCGAGCTGTGTCGCGATGTGAACCATTGCCGACGCTTCGTGCGCCAGTCGCGCAAACTGCTCGCGCAAGAAGGCGCACGTCTCGACGCCTCGGCGCGTCTGCGCCTGGAACAACTGCTGGCACAGCACGAGACGCTGGCGACGGTTTATCAGTTCAGGGAACGCCTGCGCGAGATCTGGGAGCGGCGCGCGCCGACACAGGAGGCATTGCTCGCAGTGTTGCAGGATTGGTGTCAGCAGGCCGAAGCGACGGGCATCCAAGCGCTCGAGCGCTTCTCGCAGGATCTGCGTGGCTATTCGCTGGCGGGCGCGCGCGCCGCTTGATCGGGGAAACCCGCGCCTCGAAACCAAACGCATAAAGCCCGCTCAGAGCGGGCTTTATGCGTTGTGCCAGGGATGCAGGTCGGCCGTGACTGCCAGGCAGGCTCGGCTTTACTTGATCTTGCCTTCCTTGTACATCACATGCTGGCGGACGACGGGATCGAACTTCTTGATCTCCATCTTGCCGGGCTGATTGCGCTTGTTCTTGGTCGTGGTGTAGAAGTGACCGGTCCCGGCGCTTGAATTGAGACGAATTTTATCGCGTGCTGCCTTTGCCATTGTCGGACCCTCCGGTTAGACCTTGCCGCCGCGTGCACGAATGTCGCCGAGCACGACGTCGATGCCGTTCTTGTCGATAATCCGCATCCCATTGGTGGTTAGGCGGAGCTTCACCCAGCGCTTCTCGGACTCGACCCAGAATCTCTTCTCGTGCAGATTGGGGAGGAAGCGGCGCCTGGTCTTGTTGTGTGCGTGCGAGACGTTGTTGCCGGTAAGCGGGCGTTTACCGGTAACCTGACAGACTTTTGACATGGCTGGAATCCCTGCAAGTCGGCGTATTTACAATACGTAAAGAAGCGGAATCATAACCTGCGAGTCAGGATTGCCGCAAGTCTCTGATGATGCTCTTATGTCCTGATGCTCGACCCCGATCACAGCAGTCCCCGCTCGGCGAACGAGGTCGCCTCGCCATCGCCGACGATGATGTGATCGAGTACGCGAACCTCGATCAGGGCGAGCGCCTCTTTGAGCTTTTGGGTGATGCGCAAATCAGCCTGGCTGGGTTCAGCCACGCCGGAGGGGTGATTGTGGGCGAAGATGACGGCGGCGGCGTTGGTCTCGATGACCCGGCGCACGACCTCGCGCGGATGCACACTCGCGCCGTCGATGGTGCCGTGGAAGAGTTCGTCGTAGCGGATCACCCGGTGACGGTTGTCGAGAAAGAGACAGGCGAAGATCTCATGAGGCGAACCGTAGAGACGCATCTTGAGGTAGTCGCGGGTCGCCTCAGGGCTGGTCAGGACGTCCTGACCGCTGATGCGCGTGAGCAGATAACGTCGGCTCAGTTCGAGCGCCGCCTGCAGTTGTGCGAACTTCGCAGTCCCAAGCCCTTTCTCCGCGCAAAAGCGACGCTGATCGGCCGCCAGCAGACTCGCCAGACCGCCAAAACTGGCGAGCAGGTCGCGCGCGAGATCGACCGCGCTCTTGCCGGGGATACCGGTGCGCAGAAAGATCGCCAGCAACTCTGCGTCAGAGAGGGCCGTGGCGCCTCGCTCGAGCATCTTTTCTCGTGGCCGCTCGTCGCGAGGCCAATCCTTGATCGTCATCCGCGCCCCCTGAACGCTCTATCCGCCGCGAATCCTGCCGCGCCGCTATCGCAGCACGCGCGACTGGCGGATCAGGTAAGATTATTGCCAGTTTTTCCTGAAAGATACACGATTTGACCATGAATGATCAGCCTATATTACGGGTGCTGCTCGGCGTTGGCGGCGGTATCTCCGTCTATAAGTCGGTTGATCTCGTGCGGCGGCTCGCCGAGCGCGGCTGCGAGGTGCGTGTTGTCATGACACAGGCGGCAACCGCGTTCGTTACGCCACTGACCTTCCAGGCCGTCTCCGGGCACTCGGTCCGTACCGACCTGCTCGATCCGGCTGCCGAGGCCGGAATGGATCACATCGAACTGGCGCGCTGGGCGGACCGGCTGCTGATCGCGCCCGCTACGGCCAATCTGATGGCGCGCTTAGCGGCCGGGATCGCGAACGATCTGTTGACGACCCTGGCCCTGGCAAGCGAGGCGCAACTTTATCTGGCGCCGGCCATGAATCAGGCTATGTGGCGTCACCCGGCCACCCAGGCGAATCTTGCAACCCTACGCGCGCGCGGCGCCCGCATTCTGGGACCGGCAGAGGGCGGTCAGGCATGCGGCGATGTCGGCCCCGGGCGGATGCTCGAGCCGTTGGAGATCGCAGCGGCGCTGCGCCCGCGCGTGCAACAGCACCTGGCTGGCGCACGGGTGCTCATCACCGCCGGACCGACGCGCGAAGCACTCGATCCGGTCCGCTTTCTGGGCAATCGCAGTTCGGGACGGATGGGCTATGCGCTGGCCGAAGCGCTAGCCGAGCTGGGGGCGGAGGTCGTGTTGGTGAGCGGCCCTACCGCCCTGCCCGCGCCGCGCGTGGCCGAGGTTATCCAGATCGAGTCGGCGCTTCAGATGCACGCGGTTGTGATGGAGCGCGCCAGGCGCTGCGATCTGTTCGTCGCAACCGCCGCGGTCGCGGACTATCGCCCGGTCGCACCGGCCGAGCGCAAGCTCAAGAAAGACACCGAAAAACTTAAACTCGACTTGATCCGCAACCCCGATATCCTCGCCGAGGTCGCCGCTTTGCATTCCGCGCCCTTCACCGTCGGCTTCGCGGCTGAGACCGACCGCGTACTCGAATATGCTCAGAGCAAACTGACCAATAAGCGTCTGGACATGATCGCGGCCAATCACGTCGGCAGTGAGCGCGGCGGATTCGAACGCCCGGACAACGCCCTGACGGTCCTGTGGAACGGGGGGAGCCACGAGTTGCCTTTGATGAACAAGGCACGACTCGCGCGCGAGCTTGCCGCGCTGATTGCCGAGCGTTACGGAGCACGCCATGCTGCATCGACTTGAAGTCAAGATCCTGGACGCGCGACTCGGACGCGACGTTCCTCTGCCCACCTACGCGACCGAGGGATCGGCCGGACTCGACCTGAGAGCGATGCTGGAGACGCCCCTGGATCTAGCGCCTGGCGGCTGCGAGCTGCTGCCGACCGGGATGTCGGTGCATATCGCCGAGCCTGGCGTGGCCGGGATGATCCTGCCCAGATCGGGGCTAGGACATCGCCATGGCATTGTGCTCGGCAATCTGGTCGGTCTGATCGATGCCGACTATCAGGGCCCGCTCATGGTCTCATGCTGGAACCGCAGCGATGCGACCTTTCGGATCGCCGTCGGCGAGCGGATCGCGCAACTGATACTCGTCCCAGTCTTGCATGCCGACTGTGTGATCGTGGAGACGTTTGCGTCCTCCCGGCGCGGCGAGGGCGGATTCGGTCATACTGGCACCCACTAAATCAGTCATCAGACTTTCTCAGAGAGCCGTTTCATCCCATGTCACTGCCCAGTAAAAACGCCCAGACCATCGCCCATGTTCTGATCGAGGCTCTGCCTTATATCAGACGCTTCCAGGGCAAGACCATGGTGATCAAATACGGCGGCAACGCCATGGTCGACGCGGCCCTCAAGCAGGGGTTCGCGCGCGATGTAGTCATGATGAAGTTGGTTGGGATCAATCCCGTGATCGTGCACGGCGGCGGACCGCAGATTGGCTCGCTGCTCCAGCGTCTCGGCAAGGTCAGCGAGTTCGTCCAGGGGATGCGGGTGACGGATGCCGAGACCATGGATGTGGTCGAAATGGTTCTCGGCGGGCTGGTGAACAAGGAGATTGTCAACTTCATCAACCAGCACGGCGGCTCGGCCGTGGGGTTGACTGGCAAGGACGGCAATCTCATCCGCGCCCGCAAGATGCTCCTCAAGCGCGACGCGCCCGAGCTGCAAGCGCCCGAGATTATCGACATCGGCCATGTGGGCGAGGTCGAGCATATCGACCCGGCCATCGTCACCATGCTGGTCAACAGCAACTTCATCCCAGTCATCGCGCCCATCGGCGTCGGCGAGGATGGTCGCTCCTACAATATCAACGCCGATCTGGTGGCCGGAAAGATGGCCGAAGTGCTCAAAGCCGAGAAGTTGCTCTTGCTGACCAATACGGCCGGTTTGCTCGACGCACAGGAACAACTCATCAGTGAATTGGATGTCGATCGTGTTCGCAGTCTGATCGACACAGGCGTGATCAGCGGCGGCATGCTGCCAAAAGTTGGCTGTGCGATCGCCGCAGTCCGCTCGGGCGTCAAAACAGCGCATATCATCGATGGGCGGGTCGAGCATGCGGTGATGCTGGATCTGTTCACGGACACGGGCGTCGGCACACTCATTCGAGCGCGCTAAGCCCAGCGACCGACCGAGCCCGTAGTCACTGACTGACGGGCGGGCTGGCAACTCGGTACCGACGCGTTCAAATCGCTGTAACGGCACTTATGTCATCAAGGGCTTGTCTTGCTCTGGTGTCAGGATATAAGTCGCCTCCCCCCTAGAAGAATGGGACTCTCGAGAATTTCTGGCAGCCCACCCTATTCTTTTAAAACAAACGCTTAGATCCTACCCCTGCGTACGCGCCAACCTCAAAACAGGACTAGGCGGCGCCCCGCCATGTCTTTGATTTAATGCCGAGCGATCTCAGGAGATCCGGCAGAGCCATGCCAAAACTTCAAATTGCCGACACGTCGAGGGGAAATTCACCCATTTCAGAGCGGAGAAAAGGACTGGGAAAACAGCCTCTCGTCGCCATTCGAACGCCTTTCTTCAGTGTTCGATCTTTTCGCTAACTGGCTCACAAATCATGGACAAGTTTACTACTACTCTATTGCTCGAGCAGCTGATGAAGACAGTTCCCAGGATATCCATCGATTCAAGAATTTCTTGTTCAAGTTAGCCGTAATGAAATCTGTCAACCCGATCACCCGGTTCGCGCTCTTATCGGCATCGGTCACTAAGCCTTGATCGCGATCCCATGAAACACTTTCCTGAACATGGGACGCGACTCGCATAATTCGGATTTCCCTTATGATTTGATAATACTGCGCGAAAAAGACTCGCTTCATCAGATGCGCCGCACTGAAACATCGGAGTTGACTCGAGACACTCCGGGCGTATTCAAACTCGGAATCGACGCAGCGGTAATTGAGACATGAGAAACGATCTGTTCAATCTTGCTTTACTCGGCTTCTCACCCACCGATCATGCGCTGATCTCCAGCCTCTGCAAGATATCTGGACATCGTGCCCAGCACTCGGCGATGCAAGGGGTAGCGAGCTACCAGATCATCGAGCCGTCCGTCGATACGACCGTCGACATCGTGCTCATCAATGCTGACGATGGCACCGCGCTCCAGGCAAGCAAAGAACTTGTCGGAAACAACCCCAGCATCGCAATGATCACGGTCTCGAAATCGCCGCAGGAGCCGACCAATGCGGCGGAGCACACGCTGGCTCGCCATCGCGTCGGCGGCAGGCTGCTGAAGCTGCTCGATCAGATCGTCGAGCAACCCAAGCCTGTAGAGGCTAGGGATCCAGCCCCGCCTAACCAACGCCGGAAATCCTGTCTGGTCGTCGACGACAGCCACCTGGTCTGTACGCAGATGCAACTGCTGCTGGAGGAGTACGACCTCGATCTGTCGCTCGCCGAGAGTGCGGAGCGTGCGTTGGAGATGATCATCATTGGCTCCTTCGACATCATCTTCCTGGACGTGATGCTTCCGGAAATGGACGGCTACAAGGCCTGCAAACGCATCAAGTCCAACCCACTGACGCGCGCAACACCAGTGGTGATGCTGACCAGCAAGTCGTCGCCGTTCAACAAGATGCATGGCGCCTTGGTCGGCTGCGACAGCTATCTGACCAAGCCGGTTGATCCGAAGCGCATCCATCAGGCGCTCGAGAAATACGCTGTCATCGGTCCGGCCTCCGAACAGTTGTCGTGCACGCTGGCTGCCGTCTAATCAGTCGGCGGATATCCCATTCCACAACCCCAACGAGATCACTCACATGACTGCGAAAACAATCCTGGTCGTCGACGACTCCCAGACCGACCTGATGGCCCTGAAAGAGACCCTGGCTGATACCGGCGCGACCATCGTCAGCGCCACCTCAGGCGCCCAAGCGGTGCAGAAGGCCAAGAACGAGCGGCCCGATCTGATCTTCATGGACATCGTTATGGCGGACATGAACGGCTATGAAGCCTGCCGCGCCATCAAGGAAGACGCGGCGCTGGCACATATTCCAATCATCTTCGTCAGCAGCAAGCACCAGAAGGCCGATCACATCTGGGCCAAGCGCCAAGGCGGTGAGGCATTGGTCGGCAAGCCTTATACCAAGGAACAAATCATCGAGCACATCCAGAGCCTGTCGTAGGCAGTGCGCCAGGGTCGATGACCAACAGAGTGAGGCATTCGGAGCCGACATGACGCAGCTGATATCGCCCAGTGCAGCATTGAGCAACGCTTTTGTGCTGCCGAAGATCGGCATGGAACCCAGCAAGTCGCAGCCGCAAGCCGACATCGTCTCCGGCTATGGCTTCACGGTGGACACCCTCGGCCTGTTGCTGCCGAGCACGGTCGCGAGCCGCCTGGTCGACATCGAGACGCGCGTCTGTCGGCTACCGACTGCGCCGGGCTGGCTGCTGGGCATGATGAATCTGAGCGGCAGCACGGTTGCGCTGTTCGACCTGGACGCGATGCTCGATCTGCCGGGTGGGCGCGCGGCAACTCACTACCTGGTCATCGGCGAGGGTGCCGATGCCGCCGCCGTCGGCATCGGCGAGCGCCCGCAGCGCATCCGTCTCAGCGCCGATCAGCGCATGACCCGTGGCCATCCACTACCGGGGGCGTTGCAGCCTTATGTTCAGGCCTGCTATCGGGACACCGATCGGGTGTGGGTCGAATGGGATTTCCGAGCCTTCTTCGACGCTGCTGCGGCGCGACTGTAACCCCATTGGAAAATAGTCGTCTTGTTGATCCACACAGGCACTACGCCTGTTCGGCAACCTGCATGGCGCGATCTTTCACGACAGCTATCTGTGCGTCGCCAATTCAGCAAATGAGCGGGTGTAAAAGCTCAAAGTGACTTTGCCGTCCGTTAATTAATTCGCAGCGCTCCAAGCACAGGCAGGCTCGCCTGGGCCTGCCACCGACAATAGAGAGAGTTAAAAAATGAAATCTGTATTGCGCTTGCTTGGCAAGCTGAACATATTCCGCGATATGCGCATCACCGCCAAGTTGGCTTTGGTGTCGGCATTGCTGGTGCTGGGTTTCACGGCGGTTGTCGGAGCTTATCTCTACCAGCAACAGATCGTGGCTGGGGTCGAGGCGCAACGAGAAGTGTTAGATACATTTGCGACCGCCAGCAACAACGTAGAGACCAATGTGTTGACCGGCGAGGCGGCGCTGAGAGCGTTTTTGTTGACCCAAAGCCCGACGGCGCGGTCGACTTTGGACACCGCGATCAATGCTGCCAACAATAACATGGCCGAATTGGAAACATTGGCACAAAATGAACGACAGCAATCAGTTATCGACCAGTTGCGCGATGCCATCAGCGCCTATCAGCGTGCCGTCGCTGCGGCTATCGGCGTTTATGAGATAGTCGGCTTAGACCAAGACAGCGGCCTGCGTGGTGAAAAGCGCGTCGCCGTGCATGATATCGAGTCCCTGTTGAGCAAATACGACGAGCCACAGTTGACCATCTCGATGTTGCAGATGCGCCGTCACGAAAAAGACTTCTTGGAGCGCGAAGACGGCCAATACGTCGAGAAGATGGCCCAAGAGCAGGATAACTTCCAGCAGCTCTTGGCCGCGTCCAAGCTGCCATCATCGGAAAAAGCGCAAATCACCGCGCAAATGACGGCATACGATCAAGCCTTCCAGAGTTTGGCAGCCGAGATTATAAACCGCGCCGAGGCGGTCGAAGTCGCCGACCGGCAGGAGGCGTTGGTAAACCCGCTGGTCAGCTCGCTGGCGGAGGTGACGGCACAAACCGAAGACGCGGTGCGCCGCCTTGGCGAGGCTCGGATCGAGCAGGTCAACCGGATCTCCCTGGGGGTGCTGGTTGCGGTCGGCGTGATCGTGGGCCTGACCTTGATCTTCCTGGCCCTGGGTATTGGTCGTTCGCTGCGCCGACTGCGCAGTGCAGTGGTGCAGGTGACCGAGGGCAATCTCGAAGCCCGCGCAGAGATGACGACCCGTGACGAATTGGGACAGTTTGGCAATGCATTTGACAACATGCTCAATGAGCGCGTTGCCGACCTGGCCAAGCAAGCCAAGGAAAACGATCAATTGAACGATTCCGTCATTGTCCTGATGGACGCCGCCGACCGCCTGAGCAAGCGGGACCTGACGGTCGTGCTGCCGGTCGGCGAGGACATCACCGGCAACGTCAGCGACGCACTCAACCAGATGACGCGCCACACCGCAACGACAATGGCCGAGATCAACAGTGTCGCGGCACAGCTTGAGCGGGTCGCCAGCGCGGTACGCGATCAGACCGAGAAGGTCGGCAGCGTGGCGACCGCCGAGCGTCAGGTGGTGGCCAAGACCCTGCTGTCACTGGAGCAATCGGCCGTGACCATGGACGAGATCGTCCAGCTCGCCGGCTCGACCAACGAGCTTGCCAATACCGCGACGCTCTCCGGTCGCAAGGCCCTCGGCGCGGTGCGCACCACGGTGCAGAGCATGGGCGAGATCCGCAGCTCGGTCGGTGAGACGGAAAAAAGCATCAAGCGCCTCGGCGAGCGCTCGCAGGAGATCGGCGCCATCGTCGAGATTATCAAAGACATCGCCGAGCGCACCCACACGCTGGCGCTGAACGCGGGCATGCAGGCGGTCGCCGCCGGCGAGGCCGGCCGGGGCTTCTCGGTGGTCGCAGACGAGGTACAGCGCCTGGCCGAGACGGCGCGCGAATCGACGAGCCAGATCAACGTGCTGGTGCAGAGCATCCAGGCCGAATCCTCCGAGTCGATGGCCACGATGAACCAGACCATTAAGCAGGTGGTGCAGGGCTCCGAGCTGGCCGAGCGCGCCGGCAAGCGGATGCGGATCACGCAGCAGTCCTCGCAGGAGCTGGTCGAGTCGGTGGCTCGCATCGCCGAGCGTGCCCGATTGCTGGAGACCACGAACAAGGATTTGCAGCAACAGGCCATGGCGCTCCAGGAGAGCACGGAGGCCACCAAGCGGGAGCTACAGGCTCAGGCCGAGCAGACCAGCACGATGTTCCGCTTCCTGCAGAGCCTGGTGCAGTCGGTCCGAGTGTTCAAGCTCCCCGAGGCCGCCTAGCGGCCACTCTCCGGGGGCTGGGCGAGCGCAAGGACGGGTGCTAACACCGCTGCACGAGCGGGCATAACGCAGCTTGCTGTCGCCGGGCGCACGAAGCGTCTGTCAGCCCCCGGCCATCCGATCCGTCGACGCCACAGCATTCGGCAACCGTTGGACAACAATCATGCAAGACCACGCCATTTTGGATACGGTGGGCGAGCTGGTCACCCTCGCCGGAGTCAACATCGAGGCCGCCCTGGCCGACGTCGCGCCCGAGGCCGGTGACGAGGAGTTGTATGCTGCGCTGGAGGTCTTTCAGGGCAGCGTCGAGACCATCGCGATGGCAGCCGAGATGGCGCAGCTCGACGGCCTCCAGCAATTGTGCGGGGCCGTGACCGAGACACTCGACGAGGCCAATGGCCATCTGCACGCGCGCTGGAGCGATCTGAGTCCACGTCTGAGCGCCTGGAATCAGGCAGTGCAATTGTACGCGAGCCAACCGGACGCTGGCGGGCTGACAGAGCCGCTGCTCGCGCTCGCCGAGAGCGATCTTCATGGCGCGCTGTGGCTGAGTCTCGGCGGAACCGAGGCGGGTCTGGCAAAGCTCCAGCCGCAGGAGTCGACGCCGGAGCCTGCCGCAGCGGCACCGGAGCCGGGCGTGGCCGAGGCCGAGTGGCCCGTCCCCGAGCCAAGTGCTTGTGGGAGCGCAGAATCCGAACCAACCATCAGCGTGCCCGGCGACGTGGAGCTGGTCCGGGCTGAATCCGCCGAGCCCACGACGACAGCGCCCGACCCGGCCGAAGTCGAGCCAAGCCCTCGCGCACCCGCAGAATCCGACCCGACCGGCACCGCGCCCAGCAGCTTGGCGTCGGCCGATCCTGAGCCAGCCGAACCGTTGCAGACTGCATCCGACACAGCGCTCGACGACGCTACCGCAGACGCCGAGCCGAGCGACGGTACCGTGCCAGACGCCACCAAGACCGCACCGGAACCGGTCACCGCCGTACAGACCACCGTCGGCGATGACGAGCCGAGGCCTGAGCTAGCCGCACCAACCGAGCCGGCGACCCTGTCGCTTGTCGGCACCGACGACGAGGCGCAAGACACGCCCGAGCCAGTCACCGTCGCGGCATCCGATCTGGCGGACGACACCCGCATCGACGCAGCCGAGCGCCCGGACGACAGCGAGCCGCTGACGGCGCCTGCGGCGCTGAGCGACCCCGAAGCAGCCGCGGTCGACGATGAACCAGCTGACGTCCTCGGCACTCTGCTCGCCGAGATCCTCTCGGAGCTGGAGCCGATGCGCGCGGTGCTGGCGCTCACGAGTGCTGGTGCCGACGAGGTCCAGACCGCCTGCGCCGACTATGCCCAGGTCGTCGAGCGCCTGCAGGCCGTCGGCATGGCCCTGGGATTGAGCGGCCTCGGGATCGTCTGCGAGCTGATGGACCGGAACGTCCTAGCGCTGGCCGACGCCGATCCCGATGCACGCACCGAGGCCGCCGCACAGTTGGCCCACTGGCCGGCGATCGCACAGAACCTAATCGAGTCACCGGAGCAGGAGGACCACCAGCTCGCGGTCCTGGAGCTGTTGATGCATCGCAGCTGGCCGCACCCGCTGGCCGAGGAGCATGCCCCGGACCTGCTGTCGTCGCTGACCCCAGACGAAGCGAAATACTTGGCCGACGCCGAAGAGCGCCCCACCCTCGCCGGGCCGCAGGACGTCGCGCTGAGCGTCGACCCCGATGTTAATCCGAAGCTGGTCGAGGCCTTCCTGCAAGAAGGCCCGCTCAACGCCGCCAGTTTCAGCGCCCGGCTTGAGGCCGTGCTGCGCGGCGAAGACCTCGGCAAGAACCTCCACGATGCCCAGCGCCTGGCTCACAATCTGAAGGGCTCGGCGAATCTGCTCGGTATCAAGGGCATCGCCAACCTGACCCACCACATCGAGGATATCCTCGAGTATCTGGACGCGCGGCAAAAGACGCCGCAGCCGGCCCTGGCGGTCACGCTACAGGAGGCCGCCGACTGCGTCGAGGTCATGATCGAGGTGCTGCAAGGGACCGCGGAGGCCCCGGCCGATGCGCAGCGGATCTTACAGGACGTACTCGACTGGGCCAGACGCATGGACGCTGGTCAGCTCGATGCGCCGGTGGCCTCGACTCCGGACCCGGCACTGCCAGCAGCCGAACCCCTTGCCGGGGAGCACGCCACGGCACCAGCACCAGCATCGGAGACACCGCAGCGACCCGCGCAGGCCCCGGCGGAGTCGCCCGCCGCCCCCGGCAAGGTGCTGCGGGTGCAGCAGGAGACCGTCGATGCGCTGCTGCGCATGGTCGGCGAGGTCTCGATCGCCGTCGACCACGTCCAAGAGCACATCCAGGTTCTGCGGCGTCGCAGTAACGAGCTGCAGACCCAGAATGACAGGGTTCAACAGCGGCGTTTCGCGCTGGAGAACTATATCGACGTGCGCTATCTGGCAGGCATGCAGCAGCGCTTCAGCCGCCTGAACCAGCGCGCGGGCTTCGACCCGCTGGAGATGGATCAGTACGACGAGTTGTACACGAACATCCGCGGCTTCGTCGAGACCGTTATGGACTCGCGTAGCCTCGCCCAGCAACTGCGCGACGAGATCAGCCGTCTCGAGCGGCAAGTCGCCCCGCTGCTGCGCATGAAGGCCGACCTGCAACGCACCGTCATGAGCGTGCGCATGGAGACGGTCGAGAGCATCGCCGCGCGGCTGCAGCGCGGCGTCCGACAAGCCTGCCGCGCCACCGGCAAGCAGGCGGAGCTGATCATCGAGGGCGGCTCGACAGCGCTCGACAGCGAGGCCCTGGACCGGCTCGTGGACCCCTTGCTGCACATACTGCGCAACGCTGTCGACCACGGCATCGAGGCACCCGAGGACCGGCGCGCCCACGGCAAGCCGGAGATCGGCTCGATCCGTCTGCGGTTTGTCCAGGAGGGCCAGAACGTGCTGGTGGAATGCCTCGACGACGGCCGTGGCCTTGACTACGGAGGCATCCGCCGAACCGCAGCCGCACGCGGGTTGTCCGCCGAGACCCCAGACCCGAAGGCGCTAGCTCGCCTGATCTTGCTGCCGGGCTTCTCGACCCGCACCACCGCGACCCAGGTTTCCGGGCGCGGGGTCGGCATGGATGTCGTCAACACCGCGATCCGCGAGCTGAAGGGCGTCATGGAGATCGGCGATGCCCCCGGCGGCGGCTGCCGGATCGGGCTGCGCCTGCCGATCACACTGATGACCAGCCACTCGCTGCTGGTCAAGGCACAGGGCGAGCAATATGCGATCCCGACCAACTTAATCGCGCGCGTGCTGTCGCCGGGAGACGGCCAGTTCTCCCGAGTCGCCGGTAAGATGGCCTACGAGACCGGCCGCGAGGCCTATCCGGCCGTCACCCTGGCCTCAGTGCTCGGCCTGCCGGGCGGACATTCCGGCGAGTTGCCGATCGCCAGCGCTGTCGTGCTGATCTACGCGGACACCGGACCGGTCGCGGTCGCGGTCGATCAACTGATGAACAGCCATCATCTGGTGCTCAAGAGTCTCGGGCGCTATGTCTCCTCGATCCGAGGCGTGGCCGGGCTGTCCAATCTGGCCGACGGCAGCCTGATCCCGGTCCTCGATTTGCCGGAGCTGCTGCGCGATGTGTCGACCCGACGCTCCAGCCTATCCGCCGCTGAAGTAGCCCTGCCGATAGAGGTTCCAGCGCCGCCCACCGCCAAGCGTGTACTGGTCGTCGATGACTCGTTGAGCGTGCGCCAGTCGCTCTCGGAGCTGATGAAGGACGCGGGCTACCAGGTCGCGATCGCCCGCGATGGCATCGAGGCGGTGGACGCCCTGCGTAAGGATCCGCCGGACATCGTGCTGTCCGACATCGAGATGCCGCGCATGAACGGACTGGACCTGCTGCATTACATCCGCACATCCCACAGCACCGAGCTGCCGGTCATCATGATCACGTCGCGGACGATGCAGAAGCACCGCCAGCAGGCCGCAGACGCCGGCGCCAACGGGTATGTGACCAAACCGTTCGACGAGGATGCCCTGCTCGCGGACATCCACGGTCTTTTGAGCTGAGGGATAGGCTATGACGACAACACACACCAACGGTCTGTCGGTCCTGGCCTTCGACGGCGCCCGGCTGGCGTTTCCGCTGACGGATGTGGTCGGAGCCCAGCGGGCCTCGCAGCTCGAGCGCAGTGAGGACTTACCACCACTGGCGCTCGGCACCATCGAGTACGCAGGTCGACGCTGGCCGGTCTTTGGACTAGGCCGCGACTACGCGCTTTTGAGTGAGCTACCGGAAAACTGCGGCTACTGCGCCTGCCTGAGCGCCGACGGCAGTGAGACCGGACTGGCGCTGGCCTGCGAGACCATTGGCAGCATCCCCATCGGGACCGATGAGCAGCCGGCCGAGGTCCCGATTAGCGTACAGCGCCCGGATAGCCCGATGGAACGCTGGCACCTGCACGGCGAGCGCATCTTGCCGATCAGCAGCACACCCGCACTTATGCGCTACATCAGTCGCTTGATGGAAAAACACCATGACTGAGCACGCCCAGGCCTGGCTGTTGAGGCCGGTCGGTGCAGCGTTCTGCGCGGTGGCCGATCACGAGATCATGCAGTATCTGAACGGGCCGACGTTGTACGCAGCGCCGTTCGCGCTGCCCCATTGCTGCACAGCCACCGTCTGGCAGGGCCAGTTGGTGCCGGTATTGAGCCTTGGACCGCTGACTGGCGATGACGCGCCGATCCGTGACATCGTGGTCCTAGCCTACCAGAGCAGCGCCGGTGAGCCGCTGGACTACATCGGCCTGGCGGTGCGAACGGGACCGGTCAAGATCAGCGTTGCCGACGATGCCGCCTGTGCGCTGCCCGAGCGGCACCAGGATCTGTGGCAGACGGTCGCTAAGTCCTGTTTCACCCACGCAATGGAACCGGCGCCGATCCTTGACATCGAGCGGCTGTGCTCGGCGGAATTTCGGGATTTCGCAGCACAGCGGCTGGCCGACGTGCCACAGCCCACCCTTTCTGCAAGCCCGGCATCAATCTCCGTCACGGCCATGTCGTCTGACGCCGCCTGCATCACATCGCTTGTGGCACCGGCACCGCCGGCCGAGGATGACGAGGGCCCGGGCGACGAGCTATCAGAAGACGAACTACTTGATGACGACGATCTGGAAGAAGATCTGTCCGATGATGATCTCGACGACGCTGATCTCGACGATGGCGCCGACCTAGAAGAGGATCTGTTCGATGATGATCTCGACGACACCGATCTCGACGATGACGACGATCTGGAAGAAGATCTGTCCGATGATGATCTCGACGATGGCGCCGATCTGGAAAAAGACCTGTCCGATGATGACCTGTCCGATGATGACCTCGACGATGACGGCCTCGACGAGGATATGCGCTCGGATGACGAGTGGCTGAAGCCGGGAGATTCCCGGCCCTCGTAGGGACTTCGCAAGATTCCCGCCCTAAAAGGGCGGGGCTTACCGTTGGGATCAACACTACTTAGTGTTGATCACTCCCCCCGGACGATGGCGGCCTGAAACCCATCGCGGATCTGCGGAATCGTCGGATTGACGCAATACAGGCTCGCCGTGAGCCGATTCTTGCACTGGACGTCGAGATAAAGATGGACCGGTCGGTCGGCACTATCCTGGGTCCAGGAAAGGGTCAAACTGCGGTCCTCACGCTCGTCGCGCTGGAAGGCGATCAACAATCCAGGCCCGGAAACCTCTTTCTTCGCATCGGAATGGTTACGCACATAGTCGTTGGCGCGCTCCCAGTATGTCTTACACTCGGCCTCGCCGTGGCAGGGCACCAGGATCGAGAGCTTTAGCTCTGATTCGGGTTCTATCGTCTCGACCGGTTCGGGAAGCCGCTTGAGCTGACGATAGTATGCCACCGTGTCCTTGAGTCCGTTGCGAATGTCCTGTTTGCGATACTCGTTTTTGACGACCTCAGCGTAGCCCTCTCTGATACGGACGACCGAGGCGTCGATCTCGTCCTGCAACGTCGCCGGGACGGGCTTTCCGGCCTCCTCCAAATCCCTGGTCTGCGCGTGGAGCTGGAGCAGGCGAGCGGTTTCGGCGCGCACGCCGTCGCGTTTGACCTGAATGAGCGCGTCGACTGCGGCAACTTTGCCATCGCGTGCGAGTTCAAGATCCTCAATCGAGCGATAGGTCTGTAGCAGCTTCTCGTCGGCGGCCTGCTTTTCGGCTAGGCGCTGCGCCTCCTCGGTCTTCTGGCGCTCCAGCTCCATGGTGGCTTGAATCTCCTCCTCGGTCGGCGCGCGCGGCACCTCCTCGACCCGCACGCCCTCCCCCGAGAGCCTCGCCCGCGCCTTATCGGCCTGAGCGGCCGGCACCTGGTCGGTGTAGTGGGTCTCGCCATGCTCATCGGTCCACCTGAAGAGCTGCTGGGCCGTGACACTCTCGATCCAGCAGGCCGCGATCAGACTCGCGGCGACCAACAGGACACGACTGCGGGCGTTGCGCCCAGGGTTCATCGGATTTGCAATCGATGCCATTTTATATTCCATAGCCTGTTCATACTCCGTAACGTGATCGATAGTCGCGCATCGCCTCAAGCAGATCCGCCCCGTGCGAGGCGTCGTCCAGATAGGCGATTAAGTCATCCAGGGTCAGAATGCTCCGCACCGCGATAGCATAGGTCTCCTCGACTGCTCGCACGGCGGAGCGACTGTCTTCTCCGCGCTCCTGGCGATCGAGCGCGATGAGCACACCGGCCGGGACGGCCCCGGCGGCGCGGATGATTTCGACGGACTCGCGCACCGAGGTCCCGGCGGTGATGACATCGTCGATGATGAGAATACGCCCTTGCAACGCACTGCCGACGATCGTCCCGCCCTCGCCGTGGTCCTTGGCTTCCTTGCGATTGAAGGCGTACGGTGTCTCTCGATCATGCTCATTGGCCAGGGCTACGGCGGTCGCGGCGGCGAGCGGGATACCCTTGTAGGCGGGTCCGTAGAGCACATCGAAAGCGATGTCAGAGGCCAGGATCGACCGGGCATAGGCGCGAGCGAGTCGCGCAAGCCGCCCGCCGGTATCGAATAATCCAGCATTGAAAAAGTAGGGGCTGTGCCGCCCGGATTTGAGTGTGAAATCCCCGAACCTCAGAGCGCCGATCTCGGTGGCGAAATCCAGGAGTTCACGTTGGTAATCATGCATCACGTCTGTCCCACCGAAGATTACGTATACCCGAGAGGCGCCGAGCCAAACCACAATGGCTCGCGACTGCACGTCTCGGGTCCACAGAAAACACCAACCACTAGGGATTGATCAAGGCCCTTTCGGGAGATTTGGAATCATGCTCACATCACAGCTCGGAGTTTACCTGACAGCGCTGCTGGTCGGGCTACTGGGCGGGGTGCATTGTCTGAGCATGTGCGGTGGGTTGGTCAGCTCTCTGACTCTGGGACTGGACGGCGAGATCCGTCGCGACCCCTGGCGGATGCTGCCCTATCAACTGACCTACAACCTGGCGCGCATCGTCGGCTATGCATTCGCTGGCGCACTGTTCGGCGCACTGGGGGCAGTGCTGCTGCAGCTCGATTCGCTCCAGATCATGCAGCGCGCGCTCTACGCCCTCGCTGGCGTCATGATGCTGCTGCTGGGTCTCTATCTGGCTGGCTGGTGGCGACTGCTGGTCGTAACCGAGCGCTGGGGGCTGGTGCTGTGGCGGCGTCTGGAGCCAGTGGCGCGGCGCTTTCTTCCGGTTCGCCGTCTGCCACAGGCTGCCGTGATCGGTTTCATCTGGGCCTGGATCCCATGCGGGCTGGTCTACAGCGTACTCATCACCGCCATGGCGACGGGCAGTGCGCTCCAGGGCGCGCTCGTCATGCTCGCCTTCGGCATCGGTACCCTGCCGAATTTACTGGGCATCGCCTTACTCGCTGGCGCCGCGGCGCGTATCGCCGAGCGCGACTGGGTCCGACGAGCGGCTGGAGTGCTGGTGATGGGATTTGGTCTCTATGCACTCTGGCAGTTGGGATTCGCCGCCTGAGCCGCGCCAGCGCCAGCTCAAGGTCGCTCGATCGGAATCGGAAACATCTGTGGACAGTGGATGCGCAGACGCTTGTATCGAGCATGCTCTCCGCCCAGGATTTCGACCCGCGACGGCGCGACGCCGAAGGCATCGGCGATGAATCGCCGCAGCGCCGCATTGCCCT
>JARIBS010000055.1 GCA_029257385.1 Thiorhodococcus sp. | reverse complement strand
GGTCGGTCCGGCTGGGTATAGACGGCGATCAGGTCCACGTCAGCGGCGGCGAGTGCGGCCAGGCTCGGCACGGCGAAATCCGGCGTGCCGGCGAAGATAGCGCTGAGTCGGCTCATCAGTGTGCCGCCCCGCCGCGCGAGGAGCGGATGCCCGGTGTATGATCGCCATGGTGGGCGCTTGCGTTAGCGTGCGTCGTCGTCGCGCCAGTGTGCATCAGATAGCGCCCCGCTTCAGTTGCGCGGACTCGCTAGGTGGGTGGCGCTGCTCCTTCTCGAGCTTGCGGCGGATTCTCTGGCGCTTGAGCATCGAGATGTGATCGACGAACAGTTTGCCTTCAAGGTGATCGATCTCGTGCTGGATGCAGACGGCCAGTAGTGCGTCGGCTTCCAAGACGAAGGCAACCCCATCGCGATCGAGCGCCTCGACGCGCACCCGCTCGGCGCGCGTGACGGATTCGAAGAAACCCGGCACTGAGAGACAGCCTTCGTCCATCTGCTCTTTGCCTTCTTGCCAGAGAATCCGTGGGTTGATCAGACACAGTGGCGTGTCGCGCTCTTCGGAAAGATCGATAACGATGATCTGGCGCTGCACATTGACCTGCGTGGCAGCCAAGCCGATACCGGGCGCGGCATACATGGTTTCGAGCATGTCGTCGACCAGGTGACGGATATCGTCGTCGACGTGGCTCACGGGCAGCGCTTTTTTGCGCAGCCTCGGGTCTGGGAATATGAGAATGTCGAGTTTAGGCATCTTTTCAAAAAGATTTTCGAGCAGTGGTGCTGATTGTTGTGAAGCGGGTAGAAGAAAATCAATTGTGTGAGCGATATAATCTTTTTAGATACTACACCCCATAGTGGGGTCGGGTGAATCCCGTTTCGACCATCCAGGAGGGTTAATGGGTCCTATGACACGCTGTTTTACCGTACTTGGCTCGCAGGCATATCGTCCGAGTGGGTTTGTGATGCTTGTCTGCGCTCTGATGTTAGCGGTCCCCATGGTGGCAGGGTCGGCGGAGCTCGCAGAGCGCGCTCCGCGCTC
Source organism: Thiorhodococcus sp. (assembly GCA_029257385.1). Taxonomy (GTDB): domain Bacteria; phylum Pseudomonadota; class Gammaproteobacteria; order Chromatiales; family Chromatiaceae; genus Thiorhodococcus. The sequence continues at coordinate 57,909 of JARIBS010000055.1, read as the reverse complement.
ATATGTCGTTCAGTCGGGCGATACTCTGTGGGCGATCTCCGGGCGCTTCCTGCGCGACCCCTGGCGTTGGGCGGAAGTCTATGAGCGCAATCCGGGGATCGACAATCCCGATCTGATCTATCCTGGCGATGTCCTAGAGCTGAGCACGGAGGGCGGTCGAACCCGGATTAGACGCACCAGTGGCGGCTCTTCGGCGCGCGGAGACGGTCTTCGGGTGGTCAAGCTCAGCCCGCAGGCCAGGTCATCCTCGCTCGCGGAGGCCGTGCCGACCATTTCTGTCTCTGCGATCGAGCCCTTCCTGACACGGCCCTATATCGCTGACTCCGACCAGATCAAGCGTGCACCCTATGTCGTCGGCTTCCCCGACGAGCATATCGTCGCTGGTGTCCACGACTCGATCTATGTACGCAAGATCCATTCTAGCGGATCTGCTGCTTATCACATTCTGCGCCCCGGCGATGAGTTGCGCGACCCTGATTCCAACGAGCTCTTAGGCTATGAGGCCACCTTCGTTGCGACTGCGGCACTTGAGCGCGCCGGTGATCCGGCCAAGCTCAAGGTCGTGCGTATGGAGCGCGAGGTATCAATCGGCGACCGGGTGATTCCAGCCGACGAAGAGGAGGCGCGGGTCAACTTCCATCCCCGTCCCGCGCCCAATGGTACGCGTGGCCACATCATCTCAGTGCTCAACGGGGTCTCGCAGATCGGCCGTTACGACATAATCGTTCTCGATCGCGGCACACGCGATCAGATCGAATCCGGTCATGTTTTCGAGATTTATGTCGGCGGCCACAAGGCGCCCGACGATGTCAAACGCGGCATGGCGGCAGCGGATTGGCTGATGGAGGGTCCGCTTTCAAGTGAGTTCTGGTTGGGACGCGATTACGAGCGCACGGGCTGGCGTCGCAATGAACCCGATCCGGACACCTCTTTTCCGATTCATGCCGACTGGCGCCGCAACAAGGGTGAGTACGTCAAACCGTACGAACGCTCGGGCGTGGTGATGGTGTTTCGCACCTTCGAGCGCGTGAGCTTCGGGATCGTTTTACACGCCAATCGTTTCATCAATGTGGGCGATGCAATTGCCCCCCCACCGACCTGAAGCAGTCGTTGCCAGCCAGTCGCGGGATCTGCGCGACTGGCTCACGCTTATCGATGCCCCAAGAATCGGCCCAAGGGTCTGCGCGCGGCTGCTTGAGCAGTTCGGCGATCCGGGTGCGGTGTTGGGCGCCTCTACCGATCGGCTCGCCCGGTGCGGACTCGCGCCCGAGACGATTGCCGCCCTGCGGCAGCCGAATCAGCCTCGCATCGACCTGAGCCTGCAGTGGGCCGCGCAGCCTGACGCCCATATTCTGACGCTCTTCGATTCGCGTTACCCACCCCTGCTCAAAGAGATCTCAGATCCGCCGCCGCTGCTCTATGTGCGGGGCGATCCGCTGCTGCTCAGCGAGCCTCAGGTGGCTGTCGTGGGGAGCCGCAATCCAACGCCCGGCGGTCGTGAGATCACGCACGATCTGGCACGGCAGCTCACGCGCTTTGGTCTGATTATTACCAGTGGATTGGCGGTCGGAGTCGATGGCGTTGCGCATACGGCCGCCATGGAGTCTGGTCGCACGATCGCGGTACTCGGTACGGGGCCGGACCTGGTCTATCCAGCAACGCATCGAGAGCTGGCCCGCGAGATCGTCCAAACCGGCGCTATGATCAGCGAGCTGGCGCCAGGGCAGGGACCTTTAGCGCGGAATTTTCCGCGTCGCAACCGGATCATCAGTGGTCTGAGTCTGGGTGTGCTGGTGACGGAAGCGGCGCTCAAAAGCGGCTCGCTGATCACCGCCCGGATGGCCCTTGAGCAGGGGCGCGAGGTTTTTGCTGTACCGGGTTCGATACGCAATCCGCTCGCCAGAGGCTGCCACGCACTCATTCGCGAAGGTGCCCGGCTGGTCGAGAGCGCCGATGACATCCTCGCCGAGCTGTCACCGCAGCTACACGCGCTGATCGCTGCGGCAGATGTCGCTGTAGCGCCGCGCTCCAATCAGGGGGTCGTCGTGCCGCTCGAGAGCGACCAGCAACGGCTCTTGGATGCCATGGGGTTGGATGCGCTGGCACCCGATGAGCTGATTGGGCGTACTGGCTTGCCAGCAGAGCAGATTTCAGCCATGTTGGTACTCATGGAGCTGGATGGTCATGTATTATCGGTTCCGGGAGGTCGTTACTGCCGCGGACGTACTGCGACTTAACCCTCTAGGGCGCAAATGGGCGCCTACTGCGGTCGATTTACGGGTTGACGGCATCCACAGAGGTTGGCTTGATGAACGAGAATATGGTCGATGTTCTGATCTATCTGTACGAGAACTATATGGACGGCGAGGGCCAACCGCCAGTCGCACAAAGTGATCTCGAGGATGAACTCTCTCAGGCTGGTTTTACTCAGGGCGAGATTGACAAGGCGCTGCGCTGGCTTGATGAGTTGGCCGTTGGGGTAGAAGCGCCCCAGTATCACGACCATACCGTCGGCTCGATCAGAGTCTACTCCGAGCAAGAGTGTCAGAAACTCGATGTAGACGTGCGCGGTCTACTCTTTTCTCTGGAGCACAACGGTATTTTGGATCCGGTCAGCCGCGAGCTGGTGATCGATCGTTTGCTCGCGATCGACCATCTCCACGTCGTCGAGGACGAGGTCAAGTGGGTGGCTCTGCTCGTGCTGATGAACCGGCCCGGGCGCGAGGAGGCCTTCACCCAGCTCGAAGACATGGTCTACAGCGAAGAACCCAGCTATCTTCACTGAGCCTGCGCCAGCTGCGGCGTGTTGCAGAATCACATTGAGATGGGACGCGTCTCAACCACTTCGTGCACGGCTGATCCAGCCTTGACGTCGCGCTTGGTTCTGGGTTTACCCTAAAGATCGTTCCCCTACCAGCGGCTTACCTGCTCCGAGTCCTGCATGAATCTCGTTATCGTCGAATCCCCCGCCAAGGCCAAGACCATCAAGAAATACCTCGGACCCGATTTCGAGGTCATCGCCTCCTATGGCCATGTGCGGGACCTGATCCCCAAGGAGGGGGCAGTCGATACCGAGAACGGTTTCGCGATGAAGTACCAGATCATCGACCGCAACGAGAAACACGTTCAGGCCATCGCCAAGAAGCTCAAGGACGCCGATACGCTTTATCTCGCGACCGACCCTGACCGCGAGGGCGAAGCCATTTCATGGCACCTCTACGAGTTGCTCAAGAGTCGCCGCCAGTTGGGCAAGAAGCCGGTCCACCGGGTGGTCTTCAACGAAATCACCAAGCGTGCGGTACAGGATGCGGTCGCCAATCCGCGCGCACTCTCGCTCGATCTGGTCAACGCCCAGCAGGCGCGGCGCGCGCTGGACTATCTGGTCGGCTTCAATCTCTCGCCATTGTTGTGGAAGAAGATCCGGCGTGGACTCTCGGCGGGCCGGGTGCAGAGTCCAGCGCTGCGTCTGATCTGCGAGCGTGAGTCCGAGATCGAGGCCTTCGTGCGCCGGGAGTACTGGACGCTCGAAGCCGATACCGTCAAGGACACCAAGGCGTTCAGCGCCAAGCTGATCCGCTTCGATGGCGAGAAGGTCGAGCAGTTCACCATCACCGACGAGACGCGCGCGACCGAGGTCAGGCAAACGCTAGAGCGGGCCGCCGACGGTAAGCTCAAAGTCGAAGAGGTCGAGCGCAAGCAGCGCAAACGCAACCCGGCTCCGCCGTTCATCACCTCGACGCTGCAACAGGAGGCGGCTCGCAAGCTGGGATTTACCGCCCAGCGCACCATGCGTGTGGCCCAACAACTCTACGAGGGCGTGGATGTCGGTGGCGGCGCTGTCGGGCTGATCTCGTACATGCGCACTGACTCGGTCAATCTGGCGGGGGAGGCCATCGCCGAGATCCGCGCTTATGTGACCGAGCGTTACGGCGCGGCCGAGCTGCCGGATCAGCCCCGTGTCTTCAAGACCAAGGCCAAGAACGCCCAGGAGGCGCACGAGGCGATCCGTCCGACCTCAGTGCTGCGCGAGCCGGCGGCGATGAAGGCGCATCTCTCGCCCGAGCAGTTGCGTCTCTACGAGCTGATCTGGAAGCGCACGCTGGCCTCGCAAATGGTCCATGCTCTGATCAACCAGGTCGCCATCGACCTGAGCGCGGGTGCCGGCAATCTGTTTCGAGCCACTGGCTCGGTGGTGGCAGCACCTGGATTCATGCGTGTCTATCTCGAGGGCCGCGACGACGTCAAGAGCGCCGACGACGATGAGGAGCGGATGCTCCCCGATCTGAAGGTCGGCGAACATCTGGACCTGCTTGCGGTGCGCGCCGAGCAGCACTTCACCGAGCCGCCGCCACGCTACAGCGAGGCGTCACTGGTCAAGGTGCTGGAGGAGTTTGGCATCGGGCGTCCCTCGACCTATGCCTCGATCATCTCGACCCTGCAGGATCGCGAGTATGTCGTACTGGAGAAAAAGCGCTTCCTGCCGACCGATGTCGGACGGGTCGTCAACAAGTTTCTGACCGAGTATTTCGCCTCCTACGTGGACTACGATTTCACCGCCAAACTCGAGGACGAGCTCGATGCCGTCTCGCGTGGCGAGCAGGACTGGATTCCGCTGCTGGAGCAGTTCTGGAAGCCCTTCAAGCATCTGGTCGATCACACCCAGGAGCACGTCAAGCGCAGCGATGTGACACAGGAGAAAATTGACGAGATCTGCCCCAAGTGCGGTAGCCAGCTATCGATCCGGCTTGGGCGCAACGGGCGCTTCATCGGCTGCACCAGCTACCCCGAGTGCGACTACACGCGCGACCTGAACGCCGACAAGGCCGAGCAGGAAGCGCCCGAGGTGGTCGAGGGCCGCGCCTGCCCGGAGTGCGGCTCGACGCTCGAGATCAAGCGCGGACGCTATGGCAAGTTCATCGGCTGTAGCGCCTATCCCAAGTGCAAGCATCTCGAGTCGCTCGAGAAGCCCGAGGACACGGGCGTGGCCTGTCCCAAGTGCAGCAAGGGCACGCTTCAGAAGAAGAAGTCGCGTCGCGGCAAAATTTTCTACTCCTGCTCGACCTATCCCAAGTGCGACTATGCCGTCTGGGACGCACCCATCGCCGGTCCTTGCCCGCGATGCGCATGGCCGATACTGACGCTCAAGGTGACCAAGACCAAGGGCGCCGCCAAGGTGTGTCCGCAGAAGGACTGCAGCTATCGCGAGGCGCTGGATGAGGTGGAGGATACGCAGAGCGCATCCTAGAGGAATCTGCGCGATGCCGCACGACTCACTTCAGCGCATCAAGCACGCGTTCGCTTGGCAGACCAATCGTCTCCCTTGGCTGTCTGGCTCGTAACAGGGGTTGAGGGTCAATACGCTAGGGTGTGCCTCTGGATGTCGATACCGTCCCATCATCGTCTGCGCCTCGCTAGTCGTATCCTCACTCAAGGTGGTGTGATCGCCTATCCCACCGAGGCCGTCTACGGGCTTGGCTGCGATCCCTGGAATCGCGATGCCGTCTTGCGTCTGCTCGCGATCAAACGCCGTGCGCTCTCCAAGGGATTGATCCTCATTGCAGCCGATCTGGATCAGCTACTGCACTTTGTTGAGCCGCTGTCCGCCGAGCCGATGGAGCGGGTCGTGGCGAGTTGGCCGGGACCAAATACCTGGCTCCTGCCGGCGCGTCGCGCAACGCCCGAGTGGCTCACCGGGCGCTTCGACACGCTGGCAGTGCGGGTTACAGCCCATCCGCTCGCCGCTGCGTTGTGCCGGGTCCGCGGCGGCGCTATCGTCTCCACCAGCGCCAACCAGGCCGAGCGTGCGCCTGCGCGCACTGCATTGCAGGTGCGTCTGGCGTTCGGGGATCGACTCGATCATATCCTCGTTGGCGCTTGCGCGGGTGCTCGTCGCCCGTCTGTCATTCGCGATGGGGCGACGGGACGCGTGCTGCGCGGCTGAGCGCCTGCGCTGGACCCCGTGCCGCGTAATTCGCGGGATGGACTCACCTGACTTGTTATACAGGGCCTGAAATGATCGATCTCCATTGCCACTTGCTTCCGGGCATCGATGATGGTGCCGCAGATCTTAACGTATCGCTCGAAATGGCGCGCATCGCAGTCGACGATGGGATCGGCATGACCGCCTGCACCCCACATATCTATCCAGGTCTGTTCGAGAATACGGGGCCACAGATCAAGCGCGATGTCGAGCGGCTGCGCGCTGCGTTACAAGCAGCCGACATTGCACTGGAGATTACCTACGGCGCGGACATCCAGGTCGTTCCGGAATTGCTCGATGGATTACGCTCGGGACGGATGCCGACGCTGCATGGCACCCGCTATTTTTTGTTCGAGCCGCCGCATCATTCGGTGCCAAGTGGATTCACCGATTTGATCTTCGCGGTCCTGGCGGCTGGATACGTGCCCGTCATCACTCACCCCGAGCGCCTGACCTGGCTGGATGAGGAGCACTATCCGTGGTTTGTGGCTGCGGTGCGCGGTGGGGCCTGGATTCAGCTCACCTCGGGCGCCGTGACCGGACGTTTCGGCCGACGTCCGAAATACTGGTCTGAGCGTTTTCTCGATGACGGACTCGTGCATATCCTCGCCACGGATGCGCACGAAACTCACCATCGACGCCCACTCTTGGCCGAAGGTCGGCATGCGGCAGCGCAGTGGGTTGGCGCCGACGAGGCCGAGCTGCTCGTCATGGGTCGCCCGCGCGCCATCATCGAGAATCGTGATCCTGCGACCGTCCCTTTACCGCCCGCGTTGAGCGCGCGTTCGCGCTCGTGTGGCGGCGCTAGGGCCAAGGGCAGTTGGCTCTCTCGACTGTTCTCCGGATCGAATGGGCATTGAGCGCGCAGGCGCCAGGTGCATTCATCGCGCGCCACAATCGCGTGGTTGTCCAGACTACGCTTTGAAAGCTCATGATGCGCCAGCACATGGGCCTGACGTCGAGCATCTGATTACGAGGAGTGGAGAATGATGGGAGCAACGGCAACGGCAATTCGCTTGGTTGAGCAGGACAGAGTGCCGGACTGGATGATCCGAGCCGGTATCCGTTCATTGTTGCGCGGACGATTGGCCAGCCTGCCGCTTGATGATTGCGAGGCGGCTATGCGTCACAAGCGCGAGTTCATCGCCATGATGGACGCCGCGCCGATCGCCGAGGTGCCTGATCGCGCCAATGAACAGCACTACGAGTTACCGGCGGCCTTCTTCGATGTCGTGCTCGGGCCGTGCCGCAAGTACAGTTGCTGTTACTGGCCCGATGGTGTGACCGATCTTGCTGGCGCAGAGCTTGCGTCCCTGCGCATGACAGTCGAACGGGCTGGGATCGAGGATGGTCAGAAGGTGCTGGAGCTGGGCTGCGGTTGGGGGGCGCTGAGTCTCTATGCGGCCGAGAACTTTCCCAAGTGTCAGATCACCGCCGTGTCCAATTCCAATGGCCAGCGTCAGTTCATCGAGGCGGAGCGCGATCGCCGGGGTTTGGACAATCTCCAGGTCGTCACGGCGGATATGAACGACTTTCAAACCGAGCGTACATACGACCGTATCATCTCGCTGGAGATGTTTGAGCATATGCGCAATTATCGTCGGCTATTGCGCCGTGTTCATGATTGGCTGAAACCCGGCGGGCGTTTTTTGATGCACATCTTCGTGCACCGCGAGCATCCGTACCCCTTCGAGGACGAAGGCCCAAGCGATTGGATGACGCATTACTTCTTTGCTGGCGGGATTATGCCGAGTGATGACCTACCCCTGCATTTCCAGGAGGATCTGAAGTTGCTCCAACACTGGCGTTGGAACGGACGCCACTACGCGCGCACCCTCAATACCTGGCTGGCGCGCATGGACGCCGAGCGCGAGCGCGTCTGGCCGATTCTCGCCCAGACCTATGGCACCGACGCTGCGGGCATCTGGTGGGTGCGCTGGCGGCTGTTCTTCATGGCGAGCGCCGAGCTGTTCGGGTTTCGCCAGGGGCAGGAGTGGTTCGTCAGTCACTATCTGTTCGAGCGCCCGGCAGCAGGGCAGACGCGCTAACCAGCGCAACGCAGCGCGCGCCGATTGTGGTCAAGACGCGCGGCCGCTCAGTTTCGCGATGCGCGACGATGTCGAAAGCGCCACGGGGTCTGGTGATCGCCGTGCTGTTGCCAGATCCCGCGCTTGGCCTTGCGCGCCTCGCGCTCGGCACGAAAATAACGCGGATCTTCGCAAAATCGCTCATAGACCGCCGCCTGTCCCGCGCTGACCTGCGCGAGGTTCAGCGAGCGACGCTCGGGGCCGGTCGAATAGACCTCCGCGACCGTGCGCCCGAAACGGTCTTTCTCGATCGCAAATAGCTCGACGTTGCGCGGGGTGATTTCCCTGAGATGGGCGCGCGACCGATCGCCCCAGGGGCGTTGGTCTTTTTCCGGGGCATCAATGCAGTGGAGCCTGACCTCGACTGGTCGGCCTTGGCAGAACAGTTTTATCGAGTCGCCATCGAGGACTCGATCCAGGCGACAATCGCGCCCCGACGCACCGATCGACCATCCCTCAGGGATCAGTCCAGGCCCCCAGCGTTCGATCGCCCAGGCTCCAGAAATGAGCAGGGCGATCACCAGCGAGCTGAGTTTTGTGCCTCGCAGGTTCACTTGGCGGCGCCCAGGGAAGGGCGCGGCGCGAGCCTCACCCGTTGCCCCATAGATGCATGGCGATACTCGCGATATAGCCCAGAGCGATCGCGGACGTCCATATTGCGAGCAGCCGCGAGGTCCGCGTTAGCGGTTGTTGCGCTTGTCGAGTAGATGATGGTGGATCCACATGCGTGCGTGTTTGTAGGCCCGACCGGTCGCCAAGGCGACCGCCAGGATGGCTTTGTGCGCCACGGTGAGATCGCTCCTGTGCCACAGGCCAGGCATCCATTGAGTCTGCTTGATGTAGAGGATGACCTCTCTGCGATCGGCCGGGGAAATCAGGCCGTAAAGCAGCTTGGCGGGTGATGGCACCACTTTTTTGTCGACGAAACGGCCCACGCCGAAGACATCATTGTGATTCAAGGCCGTGTATGCCTCAGAGATTTGGCGTTCCGGCTTAGTGATGAGGTCGCTCCAGATCGTGCAGGCCGTCTCGCGCAGATCAGTGCTACGCATCTCATGGTCATTGGCTTGGTCGGCCCAGAATCCGCATCCGAAGAGCACTCCATCCTGAAAGTGACGAATGGTATCGGCATGGATCGCACGCTCGGAGGATTCGCTCAGACGGATCGCCTGTACCTTGCCGTCGCTCTGGCGGTCATACCCCATGACGCTGCCGTGCGGCGAATTGCACAGCATCTCGAGTGGAGAGACGGCATCGAGTAGATGGCTGAAGAGCAGATCGTGGTTGGCATTGGGTCCGTAAGCACGCTTGAGGCAGTTGCTCGGTTGCGCGTTGAGAAAGCGCTGTAGCCCCAGATAGTAACCACAGAATCTGTTACCCGGCATCATCAAGGCGAGATTGTCCTGTATCGTCCCGCGCCACCCGATGTCGACGACACCCAGCGAGGCGCCCGCATCGCCAATGCCCTGCTGCTCGAAGTAGGCCAGGGCTGCGCTGCGGTCAGTGTGGATCTTGTGCGTTAGGAGTTCTTTGAACTCTGGATCGCTGAACAGCCTGTGAACCCGCTCATCTTGCCAGGGGCGGATGATGATTTCTTCGAGCGCAATTGCGCAACGCCCGCACGCTCCAGCCAGCAACCCTGGATCGATACCGAGTGACTTTCCGAGTGCGAAGATCGATTGACTGCTGTAGAGACGCCACAGCCGCATCATCTCCTCAATGCTCAATGATTTAAGCGATCCCGAAAAGGTTGCAAGCCGGCTCACCTCCAGGATTGTAGCTGGCGGAAGGGCGTCTTGGGTGATACGTCCATTTGGGAAAACGCGCTTGAAGACCTGGTAAAAGAACTCCCCCTCGCGGGTGAAGAACAATAGCCTGCTGACGCGGTCGGCCAGACTCTGCTCGGCAATGAATAGACAAAAACCGAACAGCAGCGGTGCGGCACGCACGCCGAGACGAAAGGTCGCACGTTGTTGCGTATTGAAACCCGCCAAGACGCTTGCATCATCAGACAAGTCGCTGTCATCGAGCGCATGGGCTGCGGCCGTCAGCGATTTCTGAGCGAGATGGCGCAACAGTGATTGGCGCTCTAGGTGTTGATTGATCAAGGTGTTGAGCTTGTGCTGTTGGTGATCGGTTCGGTATACAGAGAAGATTCCACCGCACCGCAAAGCAGCACTAACTTCTCAGAAACGCACGACAGGCGCGCAGCATCGGTGCCGGGAGCTTGCGTTTCGCCCAATAGATCATGGGATAGGGGAGCGCATCCACAATACCGCGCGGATGGATGCCCTTGATGATGGAAAAAAAGGTCGATGACTTAGAAGAGATCAGGTATCTGCTTGAGGGGCGGCTGTTGATCAGGCTGCCTTGGCGCCAGCGCGTGATGTTGCCACGTAGCGTCCCTGAGCGCACCTGATAGAGCAAGGCCTCGCGTCTGCTGAGGGCGGGCGCGAAAGGCGAGAGCGTTCCCGTCGGGTCGGGCGAGTACGGAAAGCTGCCGATCGCGCGCGCAGCCAGTGTGCTGGGATACTGTACTAGATGCTGTAGACGTCTGAAGGCATAGGGCATCAAGGCAATGAGCTCAATCTCGGTCAGGACATCAGCAATTCGCTCAACGAAGTAGTCGATGCCCTGCCTGAAGTCGGCGAGTCCCCAGGCGATGACTGGCGCGCTATCGGTATTGAGAATCGGTCGATAGCGATCGTCTCGGTATTCATAACCTAGGGTGCTGCCGTGATCTGCCGCGGTGAAGCACTCGACAATCTCTCTTAGCGCAGTTGGGTCGCGCCAAAAAGTGCTCGGATGGAATGCACAGGAAATTTTGCGATTATCTTCTGAGTTTTGGCGTGTGTGTCGCTGTAAACCCCAGTACAGACCCAGCAGTGCGGTCGGCGCTTGTCCCTCTCGGGTGCGCAGAATCTCGTAGAGCGAGTCCTGAATGCTGCCGCTCCAGCCGACATCCACGACACAGACTTCGCCTAAATCCGAAACGCCCTCCTGGTCAAGATATTTCAGGGTCTTTTCGCGCTCTAGAGACACGAGATCGAATGCCTGCGCTCTGAGTTGCTGGTCAGATTCGAAGTGCGCGCGCAATGCGCGCTTCTGTGTGTGCGTTAGTTGTTTGTCCACGGGAACGTCAAGACCCACACGCGCTTGGAGCGTATCGATCAGCGTGTGTGGCGTCGATGTGATGCGGTAGGCGATGTCCTCGAGTGTCATTCCCTGGTGGGAGACAAAGACCCAATCGAGAAAGGTATCGAGATCGGTGTTGACGCACCGATGCAACGCGAGGCGTGAGACATGCAGATAGCGCAACTCTAAATCATCGCTTGAGAGCCGGCGTGCGATGTCGAGAAGCACCTGCCCATCGCGTGCGAAGAAATAGAGCCGTTTGTGACCGGCAGCGCGCGCCTGCTGGAGCACCCAGAGCGTAAACGGCAATAAGATTATCGCTGCATACAGACCGCCGATGCGCGCGCGATCGGACTCCAGCGTCAGCCGACATTCGCGAAACAACCCGGCTGACATCTGCCAGCCAAGGGCGTCTTCGTGTCGCTCGAAGTCCTCGTCTCCGCTGAGATGGCAGGCATCGAACAATGTCGTCTGACAGCCGCATTCGCGCGCGCGCGCAATATCGCTGTATGGGTTGTCCCCGATATGGTGGATGGATGAAAGGGCGATCTGCTCGCGCTCGGCGACATGGGTGAACATCCGCCCGGATGCCTTGTTGAGCTTGATTTCCGATGAGAGATAGAGCGTGGCGTATTGGAGCAGGAAGGGATCGATTCCATCGAGGATGCGCGTGATGTCCTGTCTGCGCAGATACATATCCGACACCAGCACAATGCGCTCGCCGTGGCGCGCTAAGGCGTGGAAGCGCGCGAGCATTTCGGGAACACCATAGAGAAAGCGCTCTTCGGCCTGGATTTCAAGCCCGATCAAGCGATCGATCCAAACATCTTCCAGGCCATGGCGACTGGTCAGCCAACGGTAGATGTCATGGATGTCGATCTCTTCCGGGATCCTGTGTGTCGCGTCCGGGGCGCGTTTGCTGGCCTGGATGCGCGCACTGTATTCGGCATGCACGCGTTCATCGGCGAAGCGCTCACAGAGCGCGCGCGGTAGACCCTGATCATGCGCCATGAGCTGTCGCTGCATCCAGACGAAAACGCCGCGCGGGGTCGCCACGCGGCGGGTGATCAGGGTATCGAAGAGGTCGAAGGAATACATCATCTCTGCTTGTCGAGCTGGGACGCCGACTGCAGCCAGCGCCAAGCGTGTTCGATCGTCTCGGTCAACGCAGGATAACGCGGTGTCCAGCCCAACACACGGCGCGCCTTTTCCGCATCCGCGAAGAGCACCGGCGGATCGCCCGCACGACGTGCGACGATTTCAATTGGGACAGGGCGTCCGGCGACCCGCTCGATGCAGTCGATGACCTCAAAGACCGAGGCCCCACGGCCTGTGCCGAGATTGAACGCACCGCTTTTCCCACCGTTGCGCAGGAAATCCAGGCTCTTGAGGTGTGCGTCAGCAAGATCGCTCACATGAACATAGTCGCGGATACAGCTGCCATCCGGCGTGGGATAATCGTCTCCGAAGACCTTCAGCACCTGTTGCGTATCGCCGTGCACGGCCTGCATCGCGAGCGGGATCAGGTGAGTCTCGGGGTCATGTGCCTCGCCGACTTCGCCATCCGGATCGGCACCTGCTGCATTGAAATAGCGCAGCGCCGCCCAGCGCATCTCGTGGGCCGCCTCGAAGTCGCCGAGCATCCGCTCGACCATCAGCTTCGTCGCCCCGTAGGGGTTGATGGGATGCTGCGGATGGTCCTCGTCGATGGGGGTGCGTTGCGGATTGCCATAGGTGGCGCAGGTGCTCGAGAATACCATCTGTCCGATGCCATGATCGCGCATGGCTTCCAACAGCGTTAGGGTGCCCGCGACATTGTTGCGGTAGTAGCGTCCTGGATGCTGGGTCGACTCACCCACATAGGCATAGGCGGCGAAATGGATCACCGCCTCGGGGCGATACTGTGCAATGACGCGATCAAGAAATGCGCGATCGGCGATGTCTCCAACTTCCAGCGGTCCCCAGCGCACTGCCCAGCGATGTCCGTAGACGAGGTTATCGAGGGTGATCGGCTGATATCCGGCCAACGCCAGCGCCTTGCACGTTTGGCTGCCAATATAGCCCGCGCCACCCGTCACCAAGATCGGCGTCATACGAGTCCCCGGCGCATGAGTTGTTCAAAATAGTCGATGGTCAAGCGCAGCCCCTGCTCTAGAGCAACCGTTGGCTGCCAGTCGAGATGCTCGCGGGCCAGCGAGATATCCGGCTGGCGCTGCTTGGGATCGTCTTGAGGTAACGGTCGGTGCTCCAAGGGCGAGCGCGAGCCGGTCAGACTGCACACTTGCTCGGCCAGTTCGCGCATGCTGAATTCATCTGGATTGCCCAAATTGATCGGGCCGGTGAGTGTGTCGGCGCTGTTCATGAGGCGAACGAAACCGTCGATCATGTCATCGACATAACAGAATGAGCGTGTCTGTGAACCATCTCCATAGAGTGTGATGGGTTCGTTTTTGAGTGCCTGGACGATGAAGTTGGATACCACACGCCCGTCGTGCGGTTGCATCCCTGGTCCATAGGTATTGAAAATGCGTGCGACCTTAATCCGCAGGTGATGCTGGCGGTGATAGTCGAAGAACAACGTCTCGGCGCAACGTTTACCCTCATCGTAGCAGGCGCGTGGACCAATTGGATTAACCCGGCCCCAATAGCTCTCGTGCTGCGGATGGTGCTCGGGATCTCCGTACACCTCACTGGTGGAGGCCTGGAAGATTTTTGCCTTAGTCCGTTTGGCAAGGCCCAGCATATTGATGGCGCCATGCACGCTGGTTTTGGTGGTTTGTACGGGATCCGACTGATAATGCACAGGCGATGCGGGACACGCGAGATTATAAATCTCATCGACTTCGAGATAGAGTGGAAAAGTAACGTCGTGGCGCATCAACTCAAATTGTGGGTTGGTGAAAAAACCGCTGATGTTGTCCTTGGTCGCCGTATAGAAATTATCGACACAGAGCACCTCGCAATGATCTTCGAGAAGTTTTCCACACAGCCGACTGCCTAGAAAACCAGCGCCTCCGGTGACTAAAACTCTCTTATGAAGTGTTCTCATTATCTAGTTCCCTGGAGCGAATTCTGGCACGCCATCGTATTCGTTGTCATGAGTCTATTCTTTTTCTCTCATTCGCTTGTACCGCCGACTCCTAAGGTCGCGATTTTAGGGTAACAAAGCATGATCATGTCTGACACCGGGGATTGCATATCGAGTCGCTGAAAACTGAAATAATAGCCCGCATCCAGAGATTCGAGCCAGGGTTTGATCTCGAAAAAATCCTTGGGGTGATGATAGACGCTGACGATGAGCGCGGGACGGTATCGCATGATGGTCGAACGCGCGCCCAACAGGGCCTCTTTTTCCAGCCCTTCGATATCGAGTTTCAGCAGCACTGGACGCAGACCGTACTGCTCGACCAAGGCATCAATCGTGGACAGCTCACACGAGACCAGATGCCCATTCCCGTCGCCCGATTCCACACGAAAATCGTTCAGCAGGCTGGTGCCCTGATCCGGGAAGTCGGACTCGCCATGATGATACATCTGGAAGCTGCCCTGATGATCATGGAGTCCAACCGGGGCTGCAATGATACGCTCGCTCAAGCCAAAGCGCTCGATGTTGTCTCTGAGACGCGGGAAATTGACCGGATCAGGCTCTAGAGCCAACACCCGCGCGCTGGGGCACAGGTCGGCAAATTGTACCGCTGAATCGCCGATGAACGCGCCGCCGTCGATCACATCACCGCTGGCGCGAATGCGCGCCTGCACGTCTCGTGGAAAGCAGGTCACGCCGTAGAGGCTGGCGAAGACTTCGGCAGACAGCCAAGGATATTCGTCAAGAAAGGGCTGATAGCGACTGTCGACGCATGGGGTCGGCATAGTGGCTTGGCGAAAACGCTCTTTCGGCAGCCACAAAAGATCCTTGTGCAGACGAAACTTGTCATAGTCCGCGCATGCCGGAAGGTATTTCTCGTAGATGAGATAAAAGATATCGACGAGCGCCTGATCGTTTTCCGACAGATTCTTCTTCACCGCCTTGAGTTTCGCCGGAATCTGTTCGTGGTGTTCGCGCAGATAGTTACGCCAGAAATCGACCCAGTAAGTCGCTACGCTCTGATAATCGCTCATCAATGATGCCGCTAATCCAGCGTGCTGCCGATTCAACAGTGCCATACGCCAGGACACGATACGGCGCTTGATCGGCTGCAACCATGTCCAGTTGAAAGCCCGTGCACGGATCTTGTGGGGCAGGGCGAGCAGTCTCAGACGGATCGATGCGCGATAACGACGCGCCACTAGCATCGCCACGCTCAGGTGACGGTAGCCCCTGCGATAGAGTCGGGAGCCGAAGAGACGCGTGTAAAAATGAACGGCTTCCGGATCTAATAGATGACTATAGTCGCGCACGAAGCGCTCTTCGTCTTGCGTCATGCCTTCGATGATGCCTTGATAGGCCAACCATCGAAACCGTGGCTCGATGTCGCGCGTCCAGAAGTATTGCAGGCTCATTTTGTACTGCATGAAATACTGAAAAACCGCCTCGTAGACACCCTCGTCCTCAAAGAGCTTTTTCCCCTCTCTGAAAATATAAAAGATGTCTAAGTGATGCCGACCACGATGCCACATGATCGACCCACTCCTCATGCGGTACTGATAGAGCTTTTGCGGCAGTAGAACAACTGTATCGGCGGCGAGCAAGACCTTCCAATGGTAGAGGTTGTCATCGAACTGAAGTCCATCCGGAAAGCGGAAATCGTGCTTGCGCAGGAAGTCCATATTGAAAAACTTCGACCAAGTATAATGATAGTGAAGAACCTCTAATTTCTGATCAATCGTGGTTTTTGGCTCCAGGCTCCACTGATCAAACTGATAATACCATGAGTCAAACTCATGATCATTCTCGATCATACTGTGATAGAAAATAATAAAGTCGGCTTTAGTGCGCTCGCACTTGGAATAAAGTGCGGATATTGCACCTGGCTTCAAAATGTCGTCCGAGTCGACATGTAGCAAATAACGCCCTCTGACATGGTCGAGTGCAGTATTGCGTGTAGACGCCAAGCCTTTGTTCGTTTGGTTGATAATGCGAATACGTGAATCGCGCTGTGCGTATTCGGCAAGAATCTCTGGTGAATCATCTGTCGATCCATCATTGATGCAGATAATTTCGATATCCGAAAAGTCTTGTCCGACAATAGAGTCCAAGCAGGCTCTCAGGTAGGGAGCCACATTATAGATGGGCAGCGCAACGGTTACTGCTGGAGAACCCATTGATTATTCACTCCGAAACAGGCGAATTTCCCCAAGTAACCGGGGAATATAGAATATTAGAGATGTTCTTAAGTGCTTTTTAATCGCGTGGCGACTTGCTCTTGGCTGTCGCTGCGCTTCCAATGCGCTTCGACAGCCAGGCGCGAGGTGTTTCGACGATACTCGATGCCCGATTCAAGCCAAACAGTATGGCATGTTTGACAGCGTATTTCATGGCCTGTATGCCTGGTTGCATTCTCAAAATAATACCGGCCGGCACTGAACTGCGAACCAGTGTCGCCTCGTGCCACTCTGTCATGAGGCGCCGGCTCTCATAGCGCTGTAAAAAACTGTATGAAATCGCCTCTCGGAGTGTCAATGCCGGGGCGCTTTCACGCAGCTTCATATCGCAATGATCGCCAGAGTATGGAATAGATCCTAATGTGTCTGCGATCAGATGCGATGGTTTTTTTAATAGGCAGAATAATCGCGGAATCACACTCATAAAATTCTGCGTAACGAGCGGATAGTGCTGGATGGTTCGGGTGTACTCGCTTGAAAACCAGGAAACACCAGTATGAAAATCGTTGATGCCCCAGGCTTTAAGGTGATCGCCATCATCAGCCAGTCTTGGAGCCATGCGACCATCGTCCATGCGCTCGTAGCCGATAGTCTGTCCGTGATCGGCTTGCGCGAGTAGCTCGGTGTGCAAGGCTACGATATTGTCTTGTGTATGGTTAGGGAGAATAGCATACGCTTTTTTGTCGTTTTTTTTGCTAGTATAGTGCGAGTAATGAAATAATCCGAAATAATACCCTTGAATATCAATATCCCGACGATATGATGCGGCTATTTTATAGAGTGAATCCTGACTCCCACCCATCCATCCGATATCGACGGTTCCCACTTGTTGATTATCGAAGAAGCCTTCTTGAATCAAATATTCGATCATCGCGTCTCTGGCTTGCCGTGCGTTATCGAGTAGTGTGTCGCGAATGGCTGGAGTCTGCTCGAACTCACGTAGAATGCACGTCGTCAAAGACAGTGGGAGTGACGCATGTAGATCCTGGATCTGTTGTCGTATCTCAGCGGGCAAAAGCTCGTGTAGCGCCTCACCGGTCATGTCGATCCGCTCAGCCAGCATGGCTAAGGACAACATCGGAATACGTTCGGCTAGCCAGCCATGTTCACGGGGCGTGATTTCAAAGACAGACGGTAAGCGAAAGGCGCGTCGTGAGCCATAGAGATATCTCAGCTCTATGGTACATCCATGCTGTTTGGCGATTTCCTGTGCAATGCGTAAAAAGACCATGCCGTCTCTGGCAATGAAATAGAGTCTGGATAGTCCCCGCGCCTCAGCGTCACGCAGCAGATCCAAAATAAAACCATAAAACATGGGGCCAGCCAGACATGCACCGACGATGGCCTGCGAAGATGCATCAGGGTGCAGTAGACGAAATGTCTTGCTAACGCCAGCTAAGAGTTGGGAGAAAAGATGATCTTCCTCGAAATAGTACAGCTCGAAATCGGACAGGAATGCAGCTGTGCATAGACTGGCTTGAATGCCAAGCGAGCGCGGAACTCTTAAATCCGAAAAGTCATTGGAGCCAGAGTGCACCAGTTGCTTCGGACGGATACCTTCCTCACGCAAGATATGACGAAAAAAATCAGCGCAAGATAGTCTGCGCTCGATGCAAGATGAGACATAGAGTGGGCAATGCGCGACACGACTGTCGACCCTGTGCAGGAGTGAGCGAATCGTTTCTTCGGGCAGGGGTGTGTCGCAGGTCAGAATGACCCGCGCGCCATCTTCGATCAATCGATTGACACGCCGCAGTGTTTCTGGCGCTGCGATGACGAGCGTCTCTTCTGTATCCAACTCCAACTGCTTGAGTGCCGCAATCGAAGCAGCGGATAGTGTGGGGAAACGACTGCCAATGTGCGCGTATAGATCGTCAAGCGTTATCGCTGTATCCTCAGATGAGGAGCGGACAGACATCTCTGCCGACGTTCGGATCTCCAGAAATTCTTCGACGAATTGTAGCGGTAGTGACGTATCCTGATGCAATCGTAGAGTATGCTGCATCATGCAAAACACGCCTTGCGCCGTTGCTGTGCGCCGAGTGAGCAACGTATCGAAGACGTTGAATGAGAATACCTTTCCTGAAATCATACTTGCACACTTAAATCATGGTTTTTTAACTAGAGGTTTTGATCATGCACCGATTAATTCCATTATTGGTCACGGCGATGGTCGCTTCGGCCACCCATGCCTCGATAGAGCATCAGGCTCTGCAGTGGGATGTACCTCCAGTAGCCCCAGCCATGCATCTCAACGCCCAACTCGAGGACTATCCTGCGCGCGATTCAAGCGCCAATGCAATGGTGCAGTCGTTGTGGGGTGAGTCTAATAACTTGATTGCCCAAGGCCCAGGTGGCCCACACCACGGACCCGGTGGACCTGGTTGGGATCCGGGTGGCGGGCCTGGTTGGGGTCCGGGCGGACCCGGTAGCGGGCCTGGTTGGGGTGGACCCGGTGGCGGACCTGGATGGGGTCCCGGACACCCACCTGGACCGGGCTATGGGCCAGGCCCAGGCTATGGACCTCCACCGCCACCGCCTCGCCCAGACCCTGGTCCAGCGGGGATCATTCCTCACCTGCTTCCTTTGCTCTTAGGTCCAGGGCCACACCATCGTTGAGCGAGCGCGGATCGCTGATGCATACGGCATCGCTCAGATACTAAAAGCGTTCGACTGGTCGGCGCGCTGGATCTGACGGAATGCAGACGAGCGTATCGGCGCCGCCTGAGCATCGACCGCCGATGTCGCCACGCGATGTCGCAACCGAGCAGGCTGCACCAACGCTCAGACCGGCGCATGCCTCGACCGCCTCCGGCGGCGGAACTGGAGGCGTGTTCTGGCCACCCGCAGCAGCGCCGCTGGTGCCCACGCGTGCGCCGGGCGCTTCCCGGTCGGGTACGCAGACCCAATGGTCGCCTTTCTGCTGGCAGGTTCCGGTAATCGCGTGCGGACCGTCCTCGAAATAACAGGCATCGTTGGACATCCGCGCGGCACAGGCCTCTATCGCTTGCGGCGGCGGTCCACCGCTGGGGCCATCGCCGCGTCGCGGCCCTTCCGCGCAACCGGGAGCAGATACAGCCCCCGCCATCAGCAAGACCAACGCGAGCCGCGTGTCGATAACACTGATCTTCATGGCACATTCACCCTGAGTTGCGAAAATACCCGCCGCTATCCAGATTCCCTAGCGATGGTGCCACTTCGGTCAGGCTCATATCAAGGGATCATCGGTCTGTCGTGCGATAGGGGTTGAGCGGGCCATCGGCATACTCACCCTGCTCGAATGGGATGAACTCGCGCGCATGGAACTGATGGCAGACTTCGTCGGCGAAAAATGCCCCCTTAGGCGTCAGTCCGGCGAAGGCGCCGTTGTCCTCGACCAGGCCGGCGGCCTGGAGCCGCTCCCACAGTTCGGGAAAGGACTGCTCGAAAGGCACCCCTGTGAGCGACTGGTACTGGGCCTTGTCGATATCGCGATTCTTCAGCGGCAGCACTACGGCCCAGCGGCGCTGCTCCTCGTGGTTGCGCTTCAATCCTCGATTGACGGGCAGGCGGCCCTCGCTGATGCGCTGATAGTAGTCCTCGAACGACTGGGTGTTGAGCAGGAAGCGATCGCGCAGACTGCTGAACGCGGTTAGCCCGAAACCCACCTGATCATAGAGCTGGCAGCACTGGTTGTGGGCGTAGTGCGAATAATGTTCGGGCTTTCTGGAGAAGACGCGCCGCAGATTCTCGGTGTAGCCATGAGCGGCGAGGATGTCGATGGCGATCTGCTTCATGCGAATGGCCTCCTCGAACGCGGGCAGATCCTCCGGGCGTAGGGTGACGATCTTCTGAATCGGTCCCTGGGCATCGCCGTAGGACTCGATCTTGAGGCGATAGAGCTGGATCTCTTCGACATCCAGCTCGACGACCTCCTCGACCATTCGCGCCCAGGATTCGGGCGTCTGGCCCGGGTAGCCGTAGATGAACTCAATGTTCAACTGGAAGCCGTGCGCTTTGCAGGCCTCGATGGCGGCCAGCGCGGTCTTGACGTCATGCGCACGATGCATCTTGCGCAGAATCTCGTCGTCGAGTGACTGCACGCCGATGGTCAGGCGATCGACGCCATGCTCGCGCAGAATCTCTAGCCGCTCCTGTCCATGCTGATCGGTCAGAGTTCCAGGGTCGACGTCGAAATTAAATTGCGTGACACGCGAGCAATCGACACGTTTCTTCAAGCCCTCAAGCATCCGTCGCAGTTGCACCGGTGCCAGCAGGGTGGGCGTACCGCCGCCGACCAGGATCGAGCGCGCTTGGAACATGGGAATCCCGAGCCGTTTCCTGAACAGATCCATCTCGGTCTCGAGCGCATCGAGATACTGCTCGGTCTCGCAGCGCACGCTGTCGCCGAACTGTCCGAACTTGACCGGATAGTGACAGAACAGACAGCGCTGCTCGCAAAACGGCAGATGCACGTAGATGTCGAACAGGCCATCCGCCGGCGGGGTGTAGTCGCCCAGCAGCGACTCTTCGTCGCCCTCCGGATACATTGTGATCGGCGGATAGTGAACCGAGGGGAAGAAATCACCCGAGGTCGCGATGAGTCCCTGTTCGCGCAATGTCTGGAAATCCCTGACACGCTCCTCGGTTTTGTGCCCGTGCACCGTATCTGTCGGATCAGGCTGGGTCACATTATTTTGGATCGCTGTCGTTTCACTCATATCATTCTCTCCGCGCTGCTTACAGTCGATTACTCGTCGAAACGCAGGCCCGCGCGCTCCACGATCGCGCGCAGATAATCATCGTTTGGCCGGTAGCGTTTGTCGTCATAGATCGGAAACAGATGTTGCAATTCCTGAGGCGTTCCATCGTGGATGGTGACGGTATTGGCGCCGGCCATGACCCCGATGAACTGACCATCGGGCTTGAGCTTTCCCAGGGAGCTGGTCGTGGGCATGAGTGCCGTGGGGTTTCTGATCCGCAGCAACGCCATGAAATTCAGGGTGGTTTCGACGTCTCCGCACGGCATGTGCTCGTACGTGGTGTTGTGTCCGGGGATGAACACCGAGGCACTGACCATGTGCAGATTGCGCTCGGACAGGAATTTGAGATCCGCGAGCAGATCCTCATCGGTCTGTCCCGGTAGTCCCACGATGATGCCGCTTCCGATCTTAAAGCCCAGCTCGGCCAGATCGTCGAGACACTGGAGCCGCTCGCTCCAGGTGTCATTGGGCTTTACGGTCTCGTACAGGGCGGGACGCGACGCCTCGACCTTCAACAGATAACGCTCGACACCGGCTTGGCGCATCTGGCGATACTGATCGTAGCTCAGGTTGCCGATACAGCCGATCAGCTCGATATCCGGCATTTTGTCCTTGATCGCGGCGCAGGCGTCGATGACGTTCGAGACGAAGCGCCGGTCTTTGTTCTCACCCGACTGCAACAGCAGAACCCGCCGCCCACGTTCCCGGTAGAGAAAGGAGGCGATGTCGAGCAGGTCGTTGGAGGGAATGACGTATTTTTTCGTGTCCTCGCAGCCGATGTTGCAGTAGTTGCAACGCTGTTTGCAGATATTGGAGATCTCGACCACGCTGCGGATCTCGGCGTACCGATCGGGAAAGCCCTCAAGCCGTGCCGCGCGTGCGGCCGCGAAGAGCCGTTCCTGAGCCTCGCCGCGTGCATGCAGCGCCGCCCTCACGGAGTCATCGGACACTTCTGCGGCAAGCGCCCGCTCGTAAATGGTCTCTAGGCTACGTTGCTGCTGGACCTCTTCATTGGCTTTCATGATCCGACCTCACTACGTCAAAAAACTCTTGCTGGAAATCAAGCCCACGCCGACTACCCCGATGAGACTGCCGGTCAGGCGACGCGCATCCGGCGACTCTTTGTAGAACACGGCCATGATCAACAGCACAAACAGCGGCTCGGTCGACAAAAGGGTGTTGGCAATCGCCAGAGGCGTCAATTTCATGGCCAGCAGCGACAGGAAGAATCCGCCAAAGGTCATGAAGATCGCGATGGCGACGAATCTCCAAGCCAGTCGTCGATCCGACACCAGGGGCGTGAGCCAATTGCCGCGTCCGAGATAAAACAGCGGCGCCAGCAGAAAGAGCGAGATCACACCGCCGAGAATCCGCAGAAAGGTCGCCGTCAGTGCATCCACTTCGTCGAGCACGCCTTTGGCCATGGTGACCGAAACCGCCATCGACATGACTGACACTAAGCCGAAGATGATGCCTCGCCTGGTCGCGCTCATCTGGTGTTGGTCTCGTGGCTGCTTGCCGCTGGCTGGCGCGGGTTCGGTCAGCACCACGGCCACGCCAACTATGACCAGCACCACGCCCAGCAATTCCTGCCAGGCCAGCGTTTCACCGAGAAACACCATCGCCATGGCGATGGTTGCGACCTGTCCCAGCAGCATCAACTGCACGACCGAATGGGGTGAGAGTTCGCGCAGCGCCTTGAAGAACAGGGTATCGGCGACGCCGATGCCGAGCACCCCGCTCAGGAGCAGCACCCAGAAGACCGGCGCGGTGATGGATGGAATACCCAGCACCAGTATCGCAAGCCCCAGCAGGAGCAGCCCCAGGATGCCCTTGGCAAAGGCCAGGCCCATTGCCGGAAGGCGTTCAGCGAAGGGTTTTAGGAGCAACGCCCCGATAGCCCAGGAGGCCGCCGATCCCAGGGCGGCCAAGATCCCGATCAATTCCAATGCCACGACTGAGCTACCTATCCATTACGCCAGTTGAACAGCAACGCTGTGCGTTTCCCGCCTCTCAGTCATCTCGCCTCAAGCCTATGAGTATAATCGGGCCGCATCGCTGAATTTCACTCCATTTCTGAGCGTTTATAGGCTTGAGTTCACTGCCGCAGGAGGGCCAGGCAGCGCGATGCGATCTCTTGGAAGAAGGATTCGCCAGGGGATGCGCGCCACGCACAAACACAACAGGACGCGCCTGATGTCAGGACCGGCTAGCGAGCGATCTTGTCGCGCAACTCCGTCACGATGTCTTGCGCGTCCGTCGCCGTAGGCTCGCCCATCTCGCTGGGTGCGAGGATGATGCTGTCGGTCTGCGCGCTCAGCGCATCGAGGATCGTCGTGGCCTCATCGAAACGCCCTTGCTCGACGTACTGGCGCGCCAGATAGGCTTGGAGTGTCGGGATGGCATTGATGCCCTGCTCGGTGACGACCTCCGCGTAGGGCGACGTCTCGACCAGTGATTTGTAGTAGCTTTCGGCCCCCTCGGCGTTGCGATTGATGGCCGCGTCGAGCGCCTGCTCGGCGACCGCGACGCTGGTCGACCAAGCCTCCGGATAATCGCTCATCAGCTTGTTGAGCGCCGCCTCGCGCTCGGCGCGCTGTTCGTTGCTCTGGTTGCCGCGCATTGGACGCGCCTTACTGTAGAGATCGGCGATGGCCTGAGCGTTGTCGGCGCCATAGGTCTCGCGGTCGTTCTGGCGCATATCCTCGGCGCGCTCGAGCAGGCCCTTGCGCCGCTCCTCAAAACGCGCGCGCGTCGCGTACTGCTCACCGATGTGCGCGAGCACTGGCGCATCGCTGCCGGGCGGCGGCATCAGATACGGGGCGGCCGCATCGAGTCCGGAGGTGCGGATGACCCGCTCGAACTGTGCGAGCTGGCGCTCCAGGTTGGCGATGCGTTGATCTTGCGCTGCCAGCGCATCCGCGCCCGACTCCTGTGGAGCGGCCTTTTTGGGTTCCATCTGAGTCACGGAACGCGCGGCGAGGGATTGCGGCTCGATCTGATCAGCGTGCTGCGCCACAGGATCATTCAAGGGTATGAACTGGAGTGCGATTGCGGTTATCGAGCACACCAGTGCGACCAGGCTCAGAAGTGTAGCTGGCTGAGGTGTCTTCATGTATGGACCTCCAAAAAATAGGCATGGGTTTCTGCACGCCGCTACCGTGCTCGGGGCGGCGTGCGTCAGTGGGGCGCTTAGTTGGCGCTCGCGCCATGGGAGAAGACCATCAAATAGCGCTGCGGGATGACCTGCTCGATGGACTCGAATTTGAAGCCGTAGGCTTCGAGCTGCGCGCGGATCAACTCCTGGCGAATATAAGGGCCGTGGTAGGGCAGCTTGCCCTGATCGACTGGGCCATTGTCGACGATGGCGAACCGACCGCCGGGCTTTAGTGCCTTGATGGTGCTGGCGATCATGCCATCGCGTTCGGTCTGCGAAGAGACCGCATAGAGGATGTGATACAGCGAGCACATAAAGACCATGTCCGCCGAGCCGGGTTGGGGAATTTCAAAACCCTCGGTCGATGAGACCGAGGCCCGAATATTGCCGATCTCCCACTTTTTGGTCAGCGAATTGAGATAGTCGATGTGCGAGTCCTTCGTGTCGAAGGCGTGAACCTGGCCCTCTGGGCCAACCTTATCGGCGAACTTGAAGCTGAAATAGCCCGGACCGCTCCCCAGATCGACCACCGTGTCCCCGCTGCTTAAGGGTAGGGCATCAAGGATCTTGGAGGACTTCTCCCAGGACTCACGTCGCGGGTTGTTAAACAGGATGAAATCCTCCAGCGCCTGACGCCGGATGATCCCGATCTCCCGGGTTTTTTCATCCAACGCCTCCTCAACCGAGACCTGCGGTGCGGCGAGTTTGTACTTTTTCTCGACATAGAGCTTCAGCGGCGCGTAGTCGTCCTCGGCCAGATAGGCCAGAAACTCGGCCGACAGGGGGTCTTCTGTCATGCTCTGGCGTGTTTCCTCGGAGCCTGCCAGATATTGCGCGACCCACTGAAGCGCTGTGTATTCGCCGCCAAAATTTTCGCTCGGAATCAGGTTTTCATAGAGATCGATCGCGGCGCGGGCCGATTGCATGTCTGAGTCGTTGAGCGCGCGCATGAGCAGTTTCGCCGCAGCGACACCGGAAGGGGTGATATCGAATGAATCGAGACTGCCGATATGCACGACCGAGTCGGAGCTGTCGACCCGGATCAAAGCGCTCTGTTCGGATTGCGTGAAGACGGGTTGCTTGGGGGGCTCGGGCGCGGCCTTTTTGAGCACCAGCGCATAGCGATAGGGCGAGAGGTCTTCGCTGCGGACGAGTTCAAAGCCATAGAAATACAACTGAGCGATTGCGAAATCCTTGCTCAGGAAGGAATTGTGCAGCGACACGCCATCGTTGTCGCGGTTATCGAGCACGACCAGATAGCCGCCTGGGCGCAAGGTTTTGTTGAGGGTCTCCATAAACGCGTTGCGCTGGCCCGGCTGACTCCAGCCATAGAGCACATGATAGAGGGACGCGATAAAGACGAGATCGGTCTCTTCCTGGACATTGATATCCTCGGGCGTAGAGACGACCGGGCGCACGCCTTCGATGTTGTACTGTTTCACGAACTGACGCAGTTGTTCGACGTAGTCTTTTTGCGTATCAACTGCGTGCACGATCGACTCCGGCCCCAGGGTCTCGGCCAATTTTTGCGAAAAATACCCAAACCCTGCCCCGAGATCGATCACCCGGCGCACCTGCGGCTTGAGATCCGCGACGATCTCCAGCACGCGCTCGGTCGCATCCCAATCTGAGCGCATCGGGTTGTTGAACATGAGCATGTCTTCGAGGAAGGTCCCGCGCACGAGGTGAGTCTCGGGGTCTTTTAGAGTGAAATCTCCGGCGCGATACTTGCGCTGAAGATATTCCTTGAGATGCTTGGCATCGTCGGCCAAGAAGTAGTCGAAGTACGCCTGCTCCATGACGGGCCGCGTGCGCGCCAGTTCGGACTCGGCGTCTCTCGACTCGAGCCAGGCGCGCGCCAGCCATTGCATGGCCGAGTTGCCGCCGCCCACATTTTCTGTCTTGGCAAGCGCTTGGAGCTGGCCCATCGCCTTGGACACCCGCGCCGGGTCTTTTTGCTCCAGAGCGTCGAACAAGCCTTGTGCAACCGCCCGCGCGTCCTCCGCTGCGGGATTGGGAATGGCGCCGAGGCGGATCATCGAGCGATGACCCGATAGGGGTACCTCCAAGGCTTGGCTGGCTAGCGATGCCAGGGGCGAGAGCGCCAGGCCAATCATCATCGGCACAACAAGGACAGAACGTCTCATACACTTAAAGACCCGCATACGGGCTCCTCGACAATACTTAATCTGGATCGGATTTCAGCACGCCAGGTTATCAAAAAGTGCAGCGCAAGCCTCGGAATTTTTTTGCGCGGCCACCGCTTGCGTCCTTAAGATACCGAGTGAGCCGCGAGAGAACCCAGCGGAGTCTGTGTGCCGCGCTTGATTCTGCGCCCCACGGCTTGTAGCGTGCACCGCATAGAAAAATCCTTGCCCGAGCGACGCATCCGAGAACCCATCGCAGTGACTGACTATAAGCGCACCTTAAATCTCCCGAGCACCGGCTTTGCCATGAAGGCCAATCTTGCTCAACGTGAACCCGAGATGCTTGCACGCTGGGCGTCGCTCGACGTCTATGCCCGTATCCGCGAGGCCCGCGCGGGGGCTGCGACCTTCATCCTGCACGACGGCCCGCCCTATGCGAACGGCGATATCCATATCGGTCACGCGGTCAACAAGGTGCTCAAGGACATCATCGTCAAGGCGCGCACGCTCGATGGACTCGACGCGCCCTATGTGCCCGGCTGGGACTGTCATGGACTGCCGATCGAGCTTCAGGTCGAGAAAAAGCGGGGCAAGCCGGGTCACAAGATCAGCGCCGCCGAGTTTCGGGTCGCGTGTCGTGAGTATGCCGGCAAGCAGGTCGACAAACAGCGTGAGGACTTCAAGCGCCTTGGCGTGTTCGGCGACTGGGACAGGCCCTATCTCACGATGGATTTCGCATTCGAGGCCCAGATCATCCGTTCGCTCGGACAGATCATTGCCAACGGTCATGTCCAGCAGGGCGAAAAACCCGTGCATTGGTGTATCGACTGCGGTTCGGCGCTGGCCGAGGCCGAGGTCGAGTACAACGATAAAGAATCGCTCGCAATCGATGTGCGCTTTGCCCTTGTGGAGCCAGAGGCGCTCACCGAGCGCTGTCACGGCACGCCTTCGGGCTGCGGCGAGGGTCCGGTCTCGATCGTGATCTGGACGACTACGCCCTGGACCCTGCCCGCCAACCAGGCGGTGGCGCTGAACGCCGAGTTCGAGTATGCCGTCGTCGAGTGTGACACCCAGCAGGGGCGCGAGCGTCTCATCGTCGCCGAGGCGTTGCTGAAAGACACCATGGATCGCTGGGGCATCGAGCACTATCGGGTGGTGGGCTATGGACGCGGGATCGACCTGGAGGGGCTGAGACTGCACCATCCTTTCCAGGAGCGCGAGGTCCCGGTCATCCTCGGCGAACATGTCACCTTAGAGACCGGAACCGGGGCTGTACATACCGCACCTGGACACGGCCTTGAGGATTATATTATCGGTCAGCGCTATGGTCTGCCGGTCGATCATCCGGTCGGTGGCAACGGCCGTTTCCTGCCGGGCACACCGCTGTTTGCGGGGGAAAACGTCTTTCAGGCCAATGCGCACGTCGTCGAAGTCCTCGCCGAACGCGGAGCACTTCTGCTCGAAACCCGTTTCACGCACAGCTATCCGCACTGCTGGCGTCACAAGACACCGATCATTTTCCGCGCTACGTCGCAATGGTTCATCGGCATGGACAAGCAGGGGCTGCGCGAGGCCGCCTTGGGTGAGATCGAACACGTCCGCTGGATGCCAGACTGGGGGCAAAGCCGCATCGACGGCATGGTCCGCGGGCGTCCCGACTGGTGTATCTCGCGGCAACGCACCTGGGGCGTGCCAATCGCGCTGTTCATTCACAAAGAAACCGCCGAACTCCACCCCAAGACGCTGGAGCTGATCGAGACGGTCGCCAAGCTAGTCGAGGAGCAGGGGATCGAGGCGTGGTTCACGCTCGCTCCTGAAGAGTTGCTCGGCGCGGAAGAGGGCGCCCGTTACGAGAAGGTGCATGACACACTCGATGTCTGGTTCGACTCGGGCGTCACCCATGCCTGCGTACTGGAGCAGCGCGACGACCTCCACAGCCCAGCCGATCTCTATCTGGAAGGCTCCGACCAGCACCGTGGCTGGTTTCAGTCATCCCTCCTGACCTCGGTGGCCATGCACGGCCGGGCGCCCTATCGGCAAGTCCTGACCCACGGCTTTACGGTCGATGCCAAGGGCCAGAAGATGTCCAAGTCCAAGGGCAACGTCGTCCAGCCGCAGACGGTGATGAAGACGCTCGGTGCCGACATCATTCGGCTGTGGGTTGCGGCCACGGATTATCGCGCCGAGATGAGCGTCAGCGACGAAATTCTCAAGCGCACCGCCGATGCCTACCGGCGCATTCGCAACACCGCGCGTTTTCTGCTCGCCAACCTCAATGGTTTTGATCCGAAGGTCAATCTGGTCGCCCCGGCG
Organism: Thiorhodococcus sp.; assembly: GCA_029257385.1. GTDB lineage: Bacteria > Pseudomonadota > Gammaproteobacteria > Chromatiales > Chromatiaceae > Thiorhodococcus. The sequence continues at coordinate 29,026 of JARIBS010000055.1, read as the reverse complement.
GAGATGGTCGAACTCGACCGCTGGGCGGTGGATCGCGCCTACCGGTTGCAGCGCGACGTCATCCAGGCTTATCAGGACTATCAGTTTCACGTCATCTACCAGAAGGTGCAGCAGTTCTGTGTCGTCGACATGGGCGGCTTCTATCTGGACGTCATCAAGGACCGCCAATACACCACCCAGGCAGACAGCCTGTCCAGACGCTCCTGCCAGAGTTCCATGTATCACGTCATCGAGGCGATGAGCCGCTGGCTGGCACCGATTCTCAGTTTTACCGCAGATGAGATCTGGCAAGAGATCCCCGGCGAGCGTGCCGAGACGATCTTCACCGAGATCTGGTATCCGGGGCTGTTCACGCTCGATGACGGTGATGGCATGGATCGCGCCTTCTGGGACCGGGTCATCGCCTCACGCATCGCCATCGGACCCGCGCTGGAGGCGGCGCGCAAGGCCGGGCGGATTGGCTCATCCCTGGATGCGGAGCTGGATTTGTACTGTTCGGACACGCTGCTCGAGACGCTGCGGCTGCTCGCCGACGAAGTGCGTTTCGCACTCATCGTCTCCGCAGTGCGACTGCATCCGCTCGCCGAACGCAGCGACGATGCAGCCGACACCGATCTGGATGGGCTGGCAGTGCGTGTGGCGGCCTCGCCGCATCCCAAGTGCGTGCGTTGCTGGCATCATCGTGACGATGTGGGTGATCACCTTGAGCATCCCGAGCTGTGCGCACGCTGCGTCGAAAACATCGCCGGTGACGGGGAGCAGCGATGCTTTGCTTGAACCGTCGAGCGCAAATGCGCGCCGCTCAAGACGCACTGTGCGCTACGCACCCATTATTAGCCTGCGGCGGTTGTGACGTTCACACCGTCGCTTATTGCAAACATCGAGACAACACGTGAAACACTGGCTTTGGCTCTCACTGGCAATTTTGGCGCTCGACCAGACAACTAAATGGTTGGCGCTGGCCATGCTCGAACCCTTCGAGGCGATTGCCGTGATCCCGAATTTCAACCTCACGCTCATGTTCAACAAGGGCGCGGCCTTCAGCTTTCTTGCGGGTGCGGGCGGTTGGCAACGTTGGTTCTTCGTCGTGCTGGCGCTGAGTCTGACCGTCTTTCTGATCGGGTGGTTGCTGCGCCTTAAGCGCGACGAGCGATTCCAGGCCGTCGGTCTGGCGTTGCTCATCGGCGGGGCGATCGGCAATCTGATCGACCGTCTCTTGCTGGGACACGTCGTCGATTTCATTCAGGTCTATCTTCCCGTCATCCCGATGGCGCTCTTTAACCCCTGGCCGGCCTTCAACATCGCCGACAGTGCCATCACGCTTGGTGTCGGCATCCTGATTTTGACCATGCTGTTCGTCGACGAAGACCGTTCGCGTCCGCCAGCGACTTAACCGATCGCATTGGCGGATCAGGCATGCCGACGGGCGCAAGATCATAGGCGTGAATCAGAATTTGCGATGCGATTAGGCTATCATGGAGGCAGCCGAAATCGATCCAACCGACTCCATCGAGCCTGTTTCGGGTCGACAGGATACGCGTGGCAGCGCGACCCATTCAGCCCCAGTTTATCTCATCCAGATTGGCACCAGCTCCGACGCCGGACCGATCTGGCTCGCACTCCGACCCTTCTCTTAGAGGCGCTTAATGAGAATTGCCATCCTCTCGCGCAATCCATCGCTTTATTCCACCCGACGTCTGGCGGAAGCCGCGCGTGCACGCGGACACGAGACGAAGGTCGTCGATGTTCTGCGCTGCTACATGAACATCACCTCGCACGCCCCTTCGATCCATTATAAGGGCGAGGATCTCAAGAATTACGACGCGGTCATTCCCCGTATCGGCGCCTCTGTCACGTTCTATGGCACGGCGGTACTGCGCCAGTTCGAGATGCTCGGCGTCTACCCTTTGAACGAGTCGGTCGCGATCACCCGTGCACGCGACAAACTGCGCTCGCTGCAACTGCTCTCGCGCAAAGGGATCGGCCTGCCCATCACCGGTTTCGCGCATGCGCCGGACGACGTACAGGATCTCATCAAGATGGTTGGCGGCGCCCCGCTGGTGATCAAGCTGCTGGAGGGCACGCAGGGTATCGGTGTCGTGCTGGCCGAGACGCACAAGGCCGCCGAGAGCGTGATCGAGGCATTCATGGGGCTGAAGGTGAACATCCTAGTGCAGGAATACATCCGTGAAGCCAATGGTGCCGACATCCGCTGCTTAGTCATTGGCGACCGGGTGGTTGCCGCGATGAAGCGCCAGGCCAAAGAGGGCGAGTTCCGCTCTAACCTGCATCGCGGCGGCAGCGCCTCCCTGATCCGCATCACCCCGGAAGAGCGCTCGACGGCGACCCGTGCGGCGCGGATCATGGGGCTCAACGTCGCTGGTGTCGACATTCTGCGCTCTACCCACGGCCCTGTCGTCTTAGAGGTCAACTCCTCGCCCGGCCTCCAGGGCATCGAGTCGACGACCGGCAAGGACGTTGCCGGTCTGATGATCGAGCTTATCGAGAAGAACGCTGCGATTGGCAAGACACGCACGCGCGGACAGGGGTAGTCAACGTTTCAATCGCGGCCAGTCGTCTACAGCAGCACGACCGGGCCGCGATGATAGGGCTAGTGCATGGTGCGCACTTGAAACAGACAATTCTTAAAAGTCTTTATTAGTCAGTTTCTTGTAATATTTACGCTGTTTTCTCACCCGTTTCAGTCTCTCCCAGCATGCTGCCTTTCTACCAAGCGCAAGACCGTATCGAAGCCCAACTGCTTGGCGATTTTCTCGACCGCCATCTGGTCGACACCGTTATTCTTGGCGACTACCTCTCAGGGGCGATCGGCGAACTCCCTGCCGATATCTCTCCGACAGTCTGGATTCTCCACCGTGAAGACCTCGACAGAGCCCGCGAACTGCTCGCGCGCTTTCTTGCGCAATCGGCCCCGGACGATACGGCAACGCCCTGGACCTGCACCGCCTGTGGTGAGAGGGTCGACGGCGACTTCAATCTCTGCTGGAACTGCAACAGCATCAGAGCGACAGAATCGTGAGTACGTCGCCCCAGACGTTTGCCCAGCGCGTACTTGCCTGGTTCGCACGGCACGGACGCCAGGATCTGCCCTGGCAGCAAACGCCCACGCTCTATCGAGTGTGGATCTCGGAGATCATGCTCCAGCAGACGCAGGTCGCGGTCGTGATCCCGTACTTCGAGCGTTTTATGGGGCGTTTCCCGACCCTGCCGGACCTGGCCGAAGCGCCGCTCGATGCCGTGCTGGCGCACTGGTCCGGGCTCGGCTATTACGCACGGGCGCGCAATCTGCATCGCGCGGCCGACCAGATTCGCGAGCAGCACGGCGGACGTTTCCCGACCGCACTCGATCAGGTGCAGGCGCTTCCCGGCATCGGTCGCTCCACGGCGGGCGCTATTCTGTCGCTGGCCGCAGGTCAATGTCATCCGATCCTTGATGGCAACGTCAAGCGGGTGCTCGCCCGTCATTTTGGGATCGAGGGCTGGTCTGGAAGGGCCGAGGTGCTCGCGGCTCTTTGGCGTGTGAGCGAAGCGTGCACGCCAGCCGATCGCGCTGGAGACTACAACCAGGCCATGATGGATCTCGGCGCCACGCTCTGCACGCGCACCCGACCCGATTGCGTGCGCTGCCCGCTCAGCGATACGTGCATCGCGCGCTCCCAGGGCCGCCAGCGCGAACTCCCGGCACCCCGGCCACGCAAACCGTTACCGGAGCGTGCGACACTCATGCTCGTGGTGATCAATAGCGCCGGAGAGATCCTGCTGGAGCGTCGTCCACCGACCGGGATCTGGGGTGGGCTTTGGAGTCTGCCGGAGACATCAGCAAAGACCGAGCCTGAGCAATGGTGTCAAAATCAGATGGGCTTGCCGCCGCTTCGAGTAGACATGCTCGCGCCTCGCCGTCACACCTTCACGCACTACAGTTTAATGATACGTATAGCGGCCATCACGGTGGAAACGACACCGGATTCGATCGCCGACGGGGAGCATCTGCGCTGGCTTTCAGTGGCGCAGGCCAGCGAACTCGGACTCCCAGCACCGGTCAGAAAGATCCTGCTCGCGCTTGCTCGATGATGTGGAGCCGATCAGCCTCGGCGGTTGCAGCGAGAACGGGACCGATACCCCGTGACTCGCGCAAGGCTGCCGCAACACAGCGGCTGAGAGGCCGTTCAGTCGACAATCTCGGCCTTTTCGATGATGACGTCCTCGACCGGGACGTCCTGGTGTCCATTGCGGTTGCCCGTGTTGACGGCCTTGATGGCGTCTATGGTCTCAGTGCTATCGACGACGGAACCGAAAACACAGTAGCCCCAGCCATCCTGTCCCGGATAGTCGAGAAAATCATTTTTGGCAATGTTGATAAAGAACTGCGACGTTGCCGAGTGCGGATCCGTGGTGCGCGCCATCGCGACGGTTCCTTCAAGGTTTTTTAGCTCGTTCTTGGCTTCATTCTCGACCGGAGGGCGGGTGGGCTTGGCGTTCATGTCGGGGGTCATGCCGCCGCCCTGGATCATGAAGCCCTTGATGACACGGTGGAAGAGCGTGCCGTCGTAGTGACCGTCGCGGACATATTGCTCGAAGTTGGCGCAGGTTTTTGGGGCATTTTCAGTATCGAGTTCAATCAATATGTCGCCGTAGTTGGTTGTGAGTTTGATCATTTAAGCAGTGGCTCCGCGGTTGGTTGGCACCCTCGTGAGGCGAAGGCGTGATTTCTCGGGGTATTCCAAGTCGGTACATGTTAAGGACTTTGCAGCGTATCTGAAAGGCGTCGTCACCCGAGCGGGTGCGCCTTTGCTACCATGCGTCATTAAATCAGTCCATGCATGACCAAACTGCCCAGATGCTACAGATCCACAACAGCCTGACCCGTCAAAAAGAAATCTTCAGCCCGATCGAGCCTGGAAAGGTTCGCATGTATGTGTGCGGCATGACCGTCTACGACTACTGCCACCTTGGCCACGCGCGGGTGATGGTGGTCTTCGACGTCGTCTACCGCTACCTCCAGGCGCTCGGCTACGAGGTGACCTACATCCGCAACATCACCGATATCGACGACAAGATCATCCGTCGCGCCAACGAGAACGGTGAGTCTTTCCAGGCGCTGACCGAGCGGTTTATCGCCGCTATGCACGCGGACGCCGAGGCGCTCGGTATGCTGCCGCCGACCGACGAGCCGCGCGCGACTGCTCACATACCCGAGATCCTCGACATGGTGGCGATCCTGATCGAGAAGGGGCTAGCCTATGTCGCAGACAACGGGGACGTCTATTTCGCAGTCTCCGAATTTCCGGGCTACGGCAGGCTCTCCGGTAAGGATCCACGCGATCTGCGTGCCGGGTCACGGGTCGAGATCGATGAGGATAAGCGCGATCCGTTGGATTTCGTCCTCTGGAAAGCCGCAAAGCCTGACGAACCGTCCTGGGATTCGCCTTGGGGGCCTGGGCGACCCGGCTGGCATATCGAATGCTCGGCCATGAGCACCTGTGCCCTGGGTAATCATTTCGACATCCATGGCGGTGGGGCCGATCTCCAGTTTCCGCACCACGAAAACGAGATCGCTCAGTCAGAAGGGGCCACCGGCGAACCCTTCGTCAATGTCTGGATGCACAATGGCTTCGTGCGCGTGAACGAGGAGAAGATGTCCAAATCACTGGGCAATTTCTTCACGGTGCGCGAGATTCTCCAGCGTTACCGCCCGGAAGAGGTGCGCTATTTCATCCTGACCAGCCACTACCGCAGTCCGCTCAATTACGATGAGGAGCATCTGCTCAATGCCCGCGGTTCATTGACGCGGATCTACACCGCGCTGCGCGGGCTGCCCGAGTGCGAGCCTTGCGGCGGCGAGGACTTTCGGGCGCGCTTCAATGCCGCCATGGATGACGACTTCAACACACCGCAGGCACTGGCCGTGCTCTTTGACCTGGTGCGCGAGATCAATCGGACGCGCGCCGAGGGTCTCGACCGGGCGGCCGCGCTGGGGGCTGAGCTGAGAGATCTTGGAGCCGTGCTGGGTCTTCTTCAGGACGAACCCGAGGTCTTCCTGCGCGGCGACTTGCAGCCCGATGGGCTGACTGCCGCCGAGATCGACGCACTCATCGCGCAGCGCAATGGCGCGCGCGCCGCGCGGGACTGGGCCGAAGCAGACCGTATCAGGGGCGTTCTCACCGAGGCGGGCGTGGTGCTAGAGGATGGCCCTCAGGGCACGGCCTGGCGCAGAGGAGCTTGACGCAGGGTGCTCCATAACTTCGCCAGGCCGCGTCCCATTACTGGATGCGACTGATCATATTTTGATCAGCCGGGTTGTTGCTCGCAGACGCGCTTGCAGTCATGGTAGCGATTGGAGCAGTTGCCGTAGAGGTTTTCGGCGCACGGCCACCAAGGGTAGCCGCAATCCTGATCGCCGGTTGCAGAGGCGAGACACCAGCGATAGTCGCTGAAAGATTTGCTATAACCGGCCTGGCACTGGCGATAGTCGTAGCGTGCGTCGGCGTTGCAGCGCTCCTTGGTGACCCGGCAGTCTTCGATGCAACTGAGTTCGGCAAACTGCTGGGGTAAGGTCGCGTCGAGCACCAGGGGTTTGGCGCATCCTCCCAGCAGCAACAACATCAACATGCCGATGCCGGCGCTCAGTGTAACGCCGCGAACACAGCTTGCGCCGCGGGGGGGGAGGTGGGTGTCGAGCCTCATTTGAGTCACTCCATGTCAATCAGCGAATGAGGGCACGTCTGCATGACGCTTGGCCCTAAGCTTTAGCCAGAAATACGTATAATGTGCAGTATATTTAATATACGTCGCTGGTCGTTGCGCGGTTTTTTATTCTGCGTCCTCGGTCACGTCTTCGATCATGAGTGAATGCGCCAAGGAGCAGGATCGCGCTAAACTCGCGATCCGTTCGATCTATATGGCTAAGGAGAGAAAGCCGATGTTTCGATTGATCGTTGCCGCCGCTGGATTGTCCGTCGCACTGGGAGGCTGCGCCTTGTTACTGCCCAATCATCAGGGCGGAATCAGCACCATGGTCTCACCCGATGAGTATGGCGATCGGCTGTGCCGGCATCTGGATTTGGAGGACTATGCGGGATGTGTGAATCAGGTGGTCGAGTATTTTGAAACGCCTCGGCCAGATGTCATCCCGGCGGGTCATTCGACCTCTGGCCCGATCGCGGTGATGATGAAGGAGGACGTCTACACCGGGCACTATGAATCGATGCCGCCTTTCGCGTCGAGCTTTCGCGTGTCCAGCGGGGCGAATTCATGCAGCGCCAGCTATGGCGCGGGGACCGGTTCAGCCGATGCCGTGTTTGACGTCTACTGCAATGATGGTCGCAGCGGCTGGGCGGATATGATCTCGGCGATCGATGGTCGTAACGGGATCGGGCGGCTCGTTTTAGATGATGGTTCCGTGGGTGATATCGTCTATGGGTATCTGCCGCTCGGACAGGCCAAACCCTATCCCTACCGGCCCTGATGCGCACGGCATCAGCGCGTCTCCGGGCGCCTGAGCCGTTGCGTGAGCCGCTGAATCTCGCGCTGCATTGCCAGATTTTCGAAGGGGCGCAGCGCCGGGATCTGGCGATTCATTAAGCCCTCAAGCAGTTTCTGGCTGGATCTGACCAATCCGACCAGCTCACCGGAGACACGCACCGTCTCATAGGTGTTCCAAGCGGCCGCGATATCTTTGTCGAGTTCTAGGCGCGCTTGCTCGACCTTGCGCGCCTGATCGCGTAGATACTGACGATATACGCCCGCGGCCTGGATGGTTAGCTGCTGGGCCTCGAGATTGCCGTTGAGCAGATCCTGTTTGCCGGGTGATTCGTGCAGCAAGCGGCGAGTCTCGCCAGCGAGCGACTGGGCTTGGCCGATGATGTCCTCGATCTGCGGCAGATAGCGCTCCTCAATCGCATCTTCGATCTGCACATGCATGCGGTTGAGCGATTTGAGCAGCACGACGTAGAGACCGTAGTAGCGGCGCGCGCTCTGGAGGTCTTCGCCACTCTGCTCGACCAAGTCTTCGAGCTGGAGTGTGATGGATTTCACATTATCGAACAGCACGCCCAGATCCACCATGGTGTCGCCAACGACGGTCGAGAGCAGGAATTCGAGCTGTTCGTCGCTGAGCGCCAATCCCATACCGCGCAACTCCTCTGCAAATTGGCCTTTTAGCTTTGCGATCTGCTTGGTGGCATTCTTGATGTCGTCCTCTCGCGATTGGATTAGCTCGTTGTAGTCGTCGACCGTTTTCTTGAGCGTCGACGCGGCCGGTGCTGCAATCCGCTTTTGGCGATAGTCCGCGATCTCAGCGCGGGCGGCGAGGATCTCTGCTTGCAGCATTTGGATGCGCTCGCGGTATCTCAGTACGGGAGAGATGGTGAGGATGTTGACTGCCTCATCGAGCAGGGCTTCGATCTCGGCCCGGTTGGAGCGCTGATCGGCCCCGAACCAGGCCGTTTCGGGCAGGGCGCTCTGGCGCTCCTCAAGCTTGAGCGCATCCTCCAGCGTCGGCACCACGGTTGTCCAAACATGGCCGAAATCGTCTTCCTCGGCGAATAAGCGCCGCGCGTCATCCATCGCTTGTCCGGCGAAATCGCGCGATTCGCGCCACCAGCCGGCTGTGATGTCACGGGTCTGTCCCCAGAGGCCCGTTTGTTCAGGGTCGGGGACTTGCTCAGTCGCCAGCGCCATCGGCAGAACCGACAATGACGCGACGAACAGCATCGTACGAGCGGGCATTAAAGACATCATTAGGCAGTGTCTGATGATCGAGATCTAGGAGTGCAATATCGGCATAGCTTGACGCGCACTGCCGCAGTGTCAACTCGGGTTTGCCTTCTACAGGGCTCTTTGCTAGTCTCACGCGCTGTCCTGCGGCGCGTGGCCGCCGGGCAGTGCGTTATGGTGGCTCGTGTCGGTCCCCTCGCAACGTGACGCCGTGAACCCGGTCAGGCCCGGAAGGGAGCAGCCGCAGCGGTCAAGCGTGTGCCGGGGTGTGGCTGGCGCGAGCCGCCGCCCCATCCGGCTTCTAATTGAATATCCGCTGCGTCGCTGGTATGCGTGTCGACGCCGTATTTCTGTGGGCGGGCGCGGGCGCATCTTGATACACTCCAGCCCAGTCATCGACATTCTGAATTCAACGATCACGGCCGATCCAAGTCGCGCATGTCCTATCAGGTGCTCGCCCGCAAATGGCGTCCCAAATCCTTCGACGATATCGTGGGGCAGCAGCACGTCGTGCGCGCCCTCGTCAACGCGCTCGACCGCGATCAGCTCCATCATGCCTATCTCTTCACCGGAACGCGCGGTGTCGGTAAGACCACGCTCGCGCGCATCCTGTCCAAGGCGCTCAATTGCGAGCAAGGCGTTAGCTCCCGGCCCTGTGGCGTCTGCTCGGCGTGCCAAGAGATCGACGGCGGGCGTTTCGTCGACCTGCTGGAGGTCGATGCGGCCTCGCGTACCAAAGTCGATCAGACGCGCGAGTTGCTTGATAACGTCCCCTATGCCCCGGCACGCGCACGCTTTAAGGTGTATCTCATCGACGAGGTGCACATGTTCTCTTCGCACAGTTTCAACGCACTGCTCAAGACGCTGGAGGAGCCGCCACCGCATGTGAAGTTCCTACTAGCAACGACGGACCCACAGAAGATTCCGGTCACGGTGCTGTCGCGTTGTCTCCAGTTCAATTTGCGCCGGCTCCTGCCTGGCGAAATGCGCGAGCGTCTCCAGTTGGTCCTTGAGGCCGAGCGCATCGAATTTACGCAGGCCGCGCTGCCGTTGCTTGCGCGCGCGGCCGATGGCAGCATGCGCGACGCACTGAGCCTGCTTGATCAGGCGATCGCTTTCGGCGGCGGACGGGTGTTGGAGGATGAGGTCCGGGTGATGCTCGGGAGCGTAAGTGGCGATCTGGTCCTGGACATCCTCGACGCGCTGGGCGCCTCGGACGGTGCCGGGCTATTGGCTCAGGTCGAGCGTGTCGCGGCATTGACACCGGATTTCACCGAGTTGCTGCGCGAGCTGATCGCACTCCTGCACCGTCTTGCGCTCATCCAGCAGGTTGCGGATATGCTGGCGCCGGATGATCCAGATCAGGCGCGGCTGTCCGCGCTGGCTGGCGCGATGCGTCCGGAAGACGTGCAGCTTTATTATCAAGTCGCCCTCACCGGTCAGCGCGATCTGCCACTCGCTCCGGATCCGCGCGCCGGATTCGAGATGGTGCTGTTGCGGGCGCTCGCCTTTCGACCGGGTTCGGATTCAGCAGGCCCGGAGACGACGCCTGGGACGATGCGGGCGAGTCCTCCGGGCGGTGCGCGGGAAGCAGGTGCGAACTCGAGCCTGCCATCCAGCTCGCCCAAGGTCGTCGATCTGGCTGATACGGTTGTCGCGATCAACGCCAATCGAGTCCTCGTCGATACAGCCCCGCAGGAGGTGCCGCGCAGTTTGGCGTCAATCACCTCCACGGCTGACTGGCAGCACGTGGTCGCGAATCTTTCGCTTGGTGGCATCGCAAGTCAGCTTGCCCATAATTGTGCTTTTCTGGAGAAGGTGGGTGCTAAACTGACGCTTGCGCTTGATCCCGCAGCGGAGCATCTGCGAGTTGCGAGCGCCGAGTCCAGACTGCGCGCCGTTTTGTGCCAGACCCTTGATGAACCCATCGAGCTGGTCATCAAGATTGCCCGACCGCAGCAAGAAACTCTAGCGCAACGGCATGCACGCGAAACGGGCGAGCGCCAGCAATCGGCGATTCGCGCCATGGAGTCGGATCCTGTTGCGCAAGCCTTGCGCGAGGAGTTCGACGCCGAGTGGATCCCGGGAAGCATCAAGCCCGTGGATTGATGCAAGTGTGCTCCACGGAGCACAATCAGCTTAGCGGTTGCGGACACATCGCCGAATGTGGCGTCGGCGCGATGGGCGTATGAGTGTCCGCGCTTGACCGATTCTCGATCACGACATCAAGAGGTAGTGGGATATGAAGGCTGGACTTGGCGGCTTGCTTAAGCAAGCCCAGAAAATGCAGGAAGAGATGCAGCAGGCCCAGGCGCGGCTGGCGCAGGAAGAGGTCGTTGGAGAGGCCGGTGGCGGCATGGTCAAGGTGACGATGAACGGCCAGCATCAGGTCAAGCGTGTCGAGATCGATCCCTCGGTGATGGGCGACGACAAAGAGATGCTCGAAGACCTGATCACCGCCGCCGTCAATACGGCAACCACGCGCATCGCTGAAAAGGTCAAGGAGAACATGTCGGAGCTGACTGCTGGGATTGCGCTCCCCCCAGGGATGAAACTGCCGTTCTGAAACACGCCAAAGGTGGCTGGAGCCGAGCGTGGCTGAGCGTACGCTGCTGTATCGACTGATTGACGCCCTGCGCTGTTTGCCGGGTGTTGGGCCGAAATCGGCGCAGCGCATCGCCTTTTACCTGCTTGAGCGTGACCGCGAGGGTGGTGCGCGCCTGGCACGCATCATGGCCGACGCCATGACCCGGATCGGTCATTGCCGACGCTGCCGCACACTCACGGAACAGGATCTGTGTGCGATTTGCGCCAGTGTCGATCGCGATAGCGCCTCACTATGCGTGGTCGAGCAACCGTCAGAGGTCCTCGCAATCGAGCAGGCCACGGAATACCGCGGTCTTTACTTCGTGCTCGGCGGACGCCTTTCGCCGCTCGACGGCATTGGGCCAGACGAACTCGGACTCGATGCGCTGGAGCTGCGTCTGCGCGAGGAGCCGATCAGCGAAATGATCCTTGCCATCAGCCCGACGGTTGAGGGAAGTGCCACAGCGCAGTTCATCGCCGATTACGCAGCGCGCCATGGCGTCAGGGTATCGCGTATCGCACATGGTGTGCCGCTGGGCGGGGAGCTGGAATTCGTCGACGGTGGAACCCTGGCGCTGGCATTTTCCGGGCGGCGCGACATCTGAGTCTGTGAGCAGGCGTTGTGGCCAGTCGGTCACGCAATCGGCCCGTTCGACGTCGGGCCTAGTGTAAAGAACATACAGCGAGCGACGAAGACATGTCAGAGACTATTTTCGCCAAGATCGCCAGGGGCGAGGTGCCTGCCGACATACTCTACGAAGACGCCGACGTGGTCGCGTTTCGTGATGTCAGTCCGCAGGCGCCAACGCATGTCTTGGTGATTCCGCGCAAGCCGCTTGCGACCCTCAACGACGCGCTGCCGGAAGATGCCGAACTGCTCGGTAAGTTGCTGCTTGCCGCAGCCAAGGTCGCGGCTGCCGAAGGTATTGCCGAGTCGGGTTATCGCACGGTGATCAATTGCAATGCCGGTGCTGGGCAGACGGTATTTCATCTGCATGTGCACCTCCTGGGTGGACGCCCCTTGCAATGGCCTCCAGGCTGAGTGCTCGGGAGATTTTTTGGCTGGGCGATGGTCACTGGCAGATCGCGCACTATGATGATCCATCGACAACAGTTAACATTGCGCGATTAGGCCCGTCACCGCTTCTTCCCAGCCTGTGTAGTCGTGGCGGGCGCTTGCACCCGAGTCAATAGACATGGCAGTGAATCCAGTACCTGGAAATACTGATACGGATAGCGACAGCCCGCGATCCTTCGAACTCAAGGCGGCCAGTTTTACCTTGCCACTCATCCGTCTGATGGATAGCAATGTCGAAGCGGTTGCCGCCAGGCTCGGAGAGAAAGTTGAGAAGGCGCCGGATTTCTTTCGCAATACGCCGGTGGTGATCGACCTCGGCCCCCTGTCCGATGAAGTCGGAACGGTTGAGCTGCCACTGCTGGTTGGGCTTCTGCGCGGTTACGGCATGATTCCCTTTGGTGTGCGTGGTGGAAACAAGTCGCAGAATGCCGCAGCCGAGGCGCTCGAACTCGCGGTTTTGCGCGAGTCTTACGTCCGGCGTGATAAATCGGAGACCCGCACCCATCCGCTCGAGCAGGAAGTGTCAGTCGAGGAATTGGCACCGGCAGAGACCGGTCTGGCGCCGAAACCGGCGTCCGTACGCCGGACCAATCCGGGGTTTCTGCTCATTACCAAGCCGGTTCGCTCTGGACAGCGCGTGTACGCATCGGGCGGTGATCTATCGATTACCGCCGCAGTGAGCTCAGGCGCCGAGCTGATGGCCGATGGAAACATTCACGTATACGGACCGCTGCGCGGACGTGCGCTAGCTGGTTTGAGCGGCAACCACGAAGCGCGAATCTTCTGCCAGGATCTACAGGCCGAGCTGGTTTCGATCGCCGGACATTATCGCGTCAGCGAAAACATCCCCGTGGAATTGCGCGGAATGCCGGTGCAGATTTTTCTGGATCAGAAAATCCTGCGTATCGAAAAACTTTGACGATTTCCAGAGCCTGAAATGGATTGGTTCCCTTTAAGGAGGGTATGATTTTGGCGAGAATTATTGTTATTACCTCAGGCAAAGGCGGCGTGGGAAAAACCACTACGTCGGCTGCATTGGCCATGGGGTTGGCGCAACGGGGCAAACGCACGGTCGTCATCGACTTCGACGTAGGACTGCGCAATCTTGATCTGATCATGGGCTGTGAGCGACGCGTCGTCTATGACTTCGTCAACGTCATCAATGAGGAAGCCAACCTCAATCAGGCGCTCATTCGCGACAAACGCTGCGATCATCTTTACGTGTTGCCTGCCTCGCAGACGCGCGATAAGGACGCGCTGACCAAGGCCGGTGTTGGGCGCGTGCTCGAGGAGCTGTCCGTGAATCACGACTTTATCATCTGCGACTCGCCCGCAGGCATCGAGCATGGTGCAACCATGGCGATGTACTTTGCCGATGACGCCATCGTCGTGACCAATCCAGAGGTCTCTTCGGTGCGCGATTCAGACCGGATGCTCGGGATCCTCTCGAGCAAATCGCGCCGCGCCGAAAACCGTCAAGATCCCGTGCGCGAGTATCTACTTCTCACGCGATACGATCCCGTCCGTGTCGCTAGCGGAGAAATGCTCAGCGTCGACGACGTCCAGGATATCCTGTCTCTGGAGCTACTCGGCGTGGTGCCCGATTCCAAAGCGGTTCTGAGCTCATCTAATGCGGGCATACCAGTCATCCTCGATAAAGAAAGCGATGCGGGAAAAGCCTACCATGACATGGTGTCACGCTATCTGGGTGAGGACGTGCCGCATCGATTCCTTAACCCCGATAAGAAAGGCTTTTTCGGCCGCTTATTCAGAGGGTGAATCATGGGCTTGCTCGATTACTTCATCTCATCGCGCTCCAAGGGCTCAGCCAATGTGGCCAAGGAGCGGCTTCAGATCCTGGTGGCACATGACCGCGCGGTGCGTGGTCAACCCTCCTATCTGCCACAGCTCCAAGAGGAACTTCTTGCGGTCATCCGCAAGTATGTCGACATTGATCTCAACTCGGTATCCGTAAACTATGAGCAAGAGGATACCCACGAAGTACTGGAGCTCAACATCATCTTGCCGGATACGCTACAGAATCAGGTTTAATCCTGTCCGATCAGCCCTCTAGGAGCAGATGCCCGAGTATTCTCGCGTAGATACGCGAGAGCTGCTCCAGCTCCTCGATGTTCACGCATTCGTCGATCTGATGGATGGTGGCATTGAGCGGTCCCAGCTCCAGCACCTGTGCGCCGGTCGGCGCGATGAAGCGCCCATCCGATGTGCCGCCCGCTGTCGATAGCTCGGTCTGAACGCCCGTGACGGCCAGAATGGCCGCGCGGGCGGCCTCGACCAGCTCACCGGCCGGGGTCAGAAAGGGATTGCCCGAGAGGCGCCAGGCGATCTCGTAGTCGAAGCCGCCGGTATCGAGAATCTGCTCAATGCGAGTCTTGATGGCCTCTGGCGTCAGCTCGGTGGAGAAGCGCAGATTAAACTGCGCCTCCAGCCGACCGGGAATGACGTTCTCGGCACCCGTGCCCATGTTGAGATTGGCGATCTGGAAACTGGTGGGCGGAAAGTGTTCATTGCCCGCGTCCCAAATCTCAGAGCAGAGTGCGCTCAGGGTTTGGACGCTGGCGTGAAAGGGGTTCTTCGCAAGCTGGGGATAGGCGACATGGCCTTGCTTGCCGTGAACCGTCAAACGTCCGGACAGACTCCCACGCCGACCGTTTTTGATCGTATCGCCCAGACGCTCGCGGCAGGATGGCTCCCCGACGAGGGCGTAGTCGATCTGTTCGCCGCGCGCTTGCAGCCGCTCGACGACCTTGACCGTCCCGTTGACCGAGGGGCCTTCCTCATCACTGGTGATCAGAAAAGCGATTGAGCCGCGATGATCGGGATGCTCGGCCACGAAGGACTCGACGGCCGTGACCATGGCCGCGAGCGAACCCTTCATATCAGCCGCCCCGCGGCCATAGAGCCGACCGTCGCGAACCGTCGGGCTGAATGGGTCGGATGTCCATTGATCGAGCGGTCCACTCGGCACCACATCGGTATGGCCTGCCAGGCACAGTAACGGGCCGGTTGTACCGCGCCGCGCCCAGAGGTTACTGACCTCGCCGAAGGGCATGTGCTCGATATGAAAGCCGATGGCCGCCAGACGCTCGGCCATGAGCGCCTGACAGCCTGCATCCTCTGGGGTCACCGAGCGTCGCCCGATCAGATCGCGGGCCAGTTGCAGCGTGCTGGACATCAAGCCAAGATCTCCCGATAGGTTTCTTCTGAAAAACCGAGATACCGCTTCTCACCCGTGTCGAGCAGCGGGCGCCGGATGATCGATGGCGACTCCAGCATGAGCCTGATCGCCTGCTCCCGATTCACCCCCTCGCGAATGGACTCCGGCAGTTTGCGCCAGGTCGTCCCGCGACGATTGAGCAGGGCCTCCCAGCCTAGCTCATCGATCCACGCACGCAGACGTTCCTCATCCAGACTGGCTTTCTTGTAGTCATGAAAGCTGTACTCGATGCCATTGTCGGCGAGCCAGAGACGCGCCTTCCTGACTGTGCCGCAGTTGGGGATGCCATAAAGGGTGATCATTAGATATCGCGCAACAGCTCGTTGATACCAACCTTGCCGCGCGTCTTATCATCGACCTGCTTGATGATGACCGCGCAGTAGAGGCTGTGACTGCCATCCTTTGCAGGCAGGTTGCCGGGAACCACCACCGCGCCAGCAGGCACGCGCCCATAGAGGATCTCGCCGGTCATGCGGTTGTAGATTTTGGTGCTCTGTCCGATATAAACGCCCATTGAGATCACAGCGCCGGTCTCGACGATGACGCCCTCGACAATCTCCGAGCGTGCGCCGATGAAGCAGTTATCCTCGATAATGGTGGGCGCGGCCTGCACGGGCTCGAGCACGCCGCCGATACCGACACCGCCCGAGAGGTGGACATTCTTGCCGATCTGGGCGCAGGAGCCGACCGTCGCCCAGGTATCGACCATGGTGCCGGAATCCACATAGGCCCCGATGTTGACGTAAGAGGGCATGAGCACGCAGCTCGGCGCGATGTAGGAGCCTCTGCGCGCGGTCGCCGGGGGCACGACGCGCACACCGCTTTCGCGCAGTTCGCGCGAGCTGGCATCGGCGTATTTGGAGGGCACCTTGTCGTAGTAGTTGGTGAAGCCACCCTTGATGAAGGCGTTGTCCTCGATCCGAAACGACAGCAGCACCGCTTTCTTAATCCACTCGTTGACCACCCAATCGCCGTCGCGCTTTTCGGCGACGCGAAGCTGACCCCGGTCGAGCTGCTCGATAGTGTCTTGCACTGCGTCGCGGACATGCGTCTCAACTGAACGCGGCGTGATCTCGGCGCGTCGCTCGAAGGCTTCGGTGATGATGTTTTGATGCTCGGTCATGATGTTCTCTTTTCAGGTGCTAGGTGAGAGTGGGCAGTGGGATGGCGGGCTTCACGGCTGATCGGCGTTTTGCCAACGATCAATGTTTTCTGGAGATCGCGCCTCTACAAACGCTGTATCAGGCGCCGTATGCGGTTGGCTGCATTGATGCATACCTCCAAAGATGGAACCAGCGCCATGCGGATACGATTCGCGCCGGGGTCGAAGCCTTCAATGTCGCGCGAGAGAAAGCTTCCCGGCAGAACCGTCAGATGCTCCTCGGCGAAGAGCCGGCGGGCGAATTCCTGGTCGTAAATGGGTGTTTGTGGCCAGAGATAGAAGCCGGCTGTCTGCTGGTCCAGCTCCATCACATCCCCGAGGATTTCACCAACGGCGGCAAATTTCTCTCGATAGAGCCGTCGATTCTCGAGCACGTGCCGCTCGTCCCCCCAAGCCGCGATGCTGGCGTTCTGCGTGGCCAGTGACATGGCGCAGCCGTGATAGGTGCGGTAGGTCAGGAAGCCCTTGATGAGCGCGGCATCCCCGGCGACGAAGCCCGATCTCAGCCCAGGCGCGTTCGAGCGCTTAGAGAGGCTATGAAAGACCATGCAGCGGCTGAAGTCGTGGTTGCCCATGGCCGCAGCCGCCTGGAGCAGGCCCGGCGGCGGGTTTGATTCGTCCAGATAGATCTCGCTATAGCATTCGTCCGAGGCGATGACAAAATTGTGCTGGTGGGCAAGCTCGATCAGCCGGACCAAGGTTGCCTGGTCAAATACGGCGCCGGTCGGATTGCCGGGCGAGCAGATGTAGAGCAGTTGGCAGCGGTTCCACGTCGCGGAGTCCACCGCGTCGAAATCCGGGATGAAACCGTTGACCTTGCGGCAGGCTAGATAATACGGCTCGGCGCCCGCCAATAGCGCCGCGCCCTCGTAGATCTGGTAACAGGGGTTGGGCATCAGCACCAAGGGCTCGGATGTGCGCTCGATGAGCGCCTGGGCGAAGGCAAAAAGCGCCTCGCGGGTTCCGTTGACTGGTAGGATTTGGCTTTCTGGATCAATGCCTGCGAGTCTGAAGCGACGGTTGAGCCACTGCGCGATGCGCTCGCGCAGCTCAAGTGTGCCGCGCGTCGTCGGATAGACCGATAATTGGTGGAGATGGGCGATGAGTGCATCCGAGATCAAGCTCGGCGTTGGGTGCTTGGGTTCGCCGATATAGAGCGCGATATGGTCGAGATGGCGGGGCGCTTCGATACCCTGTTTGAGGGCCGCGAGCTTTTCAAACGGGTAGGGTTGCAGACACGCAAGGTCGGGGTTCATGGTCTTTGGAGCCTGTCTGGAAGATGCTGCCGTAACGCCGGGCTGGCCACTCGAACAAAGTCCGCTAGTATAGTGCAAGGCACTGGCTGGCTCCACGCTGCGGAGGATTACATGCAGATCGTTAAGGGGATCGATCATGTCGCGCTGGTCGTCTCCGACGTCCGCGAATCGCTGCGCTTCTACGAGGGCATCCTCGGCCTGGAGCGACTTTTAGAGCGCCCTGAGCTGTCTTTTTCAGGAGCCTGGCTCGCGCTCGGGGATCGGCAGATCCATTTGCTGGAGCTGCCCAATCCGGACCCCGTCGAGGGCAGACCGCTTCACGGCGGGCGGGACCGGCATCTCGCCATGGTCGTGTCTTCGCTGGATATGCTGTGTGGGCGGCTCGAAGCGGCTGGGCTGCCTTTCACGCTCAGCCGCTCTGGGCGCCACGCGCTCTTTTGCCGTGACCCAGACGGCAATGGTCTGGAGTTCATCGAGATCGCTTGATGTGCGCTCAGCAAGCAGAGCGCTCAAACGCGGCAGCTTAAAACCCACTGAAATACCAGAGGTTATCCCATCCTGGCGGGGTGAATAGGATGGGTTCTGCTCCTATGCCGCTGGCCGTCTCGCCCGGCGGCAGCGAATTTGGCACAGTCGGCGGTGGTTGGCCTGGGCCAAGATTACCCAATAGCTCCCAGTTCCGGTCGATACGCTCTTGGTGTAGGGCGCGCCGACGACGCACGTCCTCTTCCCAAGCCTCCTGACGCGCGGCGGAGCGGGGATGATTGAGGCGGCGGCGCGCTTTGTAGTCTTCACGGACGGCGTCGCGGCGCGCCTCCCATGCGCGGCGTTGAGCGCGAACTTCATCGAGCCAAAGCTCCGGGTGCGTCGGCATCCAGCTTGAGGCGGGCGCTGCGGGGAGTTGCCGCAAGCGTGTTTCGCTCTCGCCCTCGACGACCGGGACGATCCCAATCGAAAGCGCCACGACGAGGCAGGAGAGGGTATGCGCGGGTGCTCGCTGAGGCATGCTACTTGCGTATGATCGAGGATCACTCCGGCTGTGTTTTAAGTCGCTCATGGATCTCTCGTCGCAAGCACGACAGCGCTTTCTCGCAGGTGATCGGGGCGGATTCATC
The DNA here is from genome assembly GCA_029257385.1 of Thiorhodococcus sp. Classification (GTDB taxonomy): domain Bacteria; phylum Pseudomonadota; class Gammaproteobacteria; order Chromatiales; family Chromatiaceae; genus Thiorhodococcus. Next base: position 9,855 of record JARIBS010000055.1, on the reverse strand, counting down.
ATTCGTGATGAAGAAAACGTCATCGACTGCGGCGCCGACGGTGGCGATCTTGGCGTTCTGAAGACGGATCCCGCAGCTTTGGAATACTGCGCCGACCTCGGCCAGCAGGCCCGGCCGATCGAGTGTCGTCAGACGCATGATGGTGCGGTGATTGTGCGTATCCGCCGTGAAACTGATACGCGTCTCGACGGGGAAGTGTCGATGCCGACGCGGCAACGCGCGTGAGACCTTCAGAGCGCCCCGGGGGGGATCGCCGAGGCGCGCTTGCAACATGGCGCGAATTTCACCCATCCGCAGCGGCTCGTCGATCGGCGATCCGTCCTGATCAAGCACCTGAAAGCTGTTCACGGCCATACCATCGTCGGTGGTCATGACGCGGGCATCCATGATGTTCAGACAGAGTTGATCCAAGGCTGCCGTGGTGTGGGCGAACAAATTGGCGCGATCGCGTGAATAGATGAAGATTTCAGTCCCGCCTCGTACCGTGACCGGGCGGATGACGACCAGTGGATCTTGCGCGGGAGCAGCATTGAGGATCTGGCGCGTTTGCCAGGCAATTTCATCGGGCAGATTATGCAGGAAGAAGTCGAGACTGAATCCGCGCCAGAGCCTTTTGCAGACAGTCGGGTCGATGCCATGGCGGGCGACCAGACGCAGGCTTTCGATCTGTTTCTGGGCGATGAGCTCATGTTGTGCCTGGGGATTATCCAGCCCGCGCAGCAGCGCCCGGCGCGCACTGTAATAGAGTTCGCGCAGCAGGGCGTCAAGCCAGCTATTCCAGCGCTTGGGGTTGGTGGCGCGGGCATCAGCGACGGTTAGGAGGTAAAGATAGTCCAGCCTGCTCGGTTCGCCGATGCGCTCGGCGAATGCCTGGATCACTTCAGGGTCGTTGATGTCTTTGCGCTGTGCGGTCATCGACATGACCAGATGCTGTTCGACCAGCCAGGCCACCAGGTGGCTGTCGAACGCGCTCAATCCATGCGCTTGGCAGAAATCCCAGGCATCGCGCGCGCCGAGCGTGGAGTGATCGCCGCCGCGTCCCTTGGCGATGTCGTGAAAGAGACCCGCGAGATAGAGCAACTCGAGCTTGGGGATACGCCGCGCGACGATACTGCACAGTGGCAGTTCTGCATCGTGCTTGGCGATGGTGAAGCGGCGCAGATTGCGGATCAGCACCAGCGTGTGTTCATCGACAGTATAGACGTGCAGCAGGTCGTACTGCATGCGTCCCACGATATTGGCGAATGCCGGGATATAAGCGGCAAGCACGCCATAGCGGTTCATGCCCCTGATGGCATGGGTGATCCCGTCAGGTGCGCGCAGGATGTCCATAAACAGGCTGCAAGCGCGCGGATCGGCACGGAAATCGTCGTCGATGCGGTGGCGATTCTCGCGAATCAGCCGGATGGTGCTCGCGCGTACGCCTTCTAGTTCGGGGTGTATCTGCAGGAGGTGAAAGACTTCCAGCAGTGCGATGGGATAACGCGCGAAAACGCTCGGCGAGGTGACCTCGAGATATCCGCTGCGGGACTGGAATCGCTCGTTGAGCGCAATCGGGGGGCCGAGGCTCTGGTGCAGCAGTATGGCCTCGCGAAACAACTGGAGCAGCATCTCGTTGAGCCGGTTGAGTTCCTGCACCGTGCGGTAGTAGCGCTGCATGAACTGCTCGACGGCGAGATTATTATCGCCGTCGCGAAAGCCGAACTGGGTCGCCAGGGTGCGTTGATAGTCAAATAGCAAGCGATCCTCACGCCGCCCGGCCAGGCTGTGAAGCGCGAATCGGATATGCCACAGTAGCGTCTGCCCGGCGATGAGCGCTGTGTACTCAGACTCGCTCAGGAAGCCATGGTCGACCAGTTCGTGCAGGGTCTCGGCGGCAAAATGGCGTTTGGCGACCCAGCCGATCATCTGGATGTCGCGCAGACCGCCTGGATTTTCCTTGATGTTGGGCTCAAGGTTGTAGGCGCTATCGCCGTATTTCTGCCAGCGCGCGCGCTGTTCCTGGGTCTTGGCGGCAAAGAAATCCTCGCTGCACCAGATGCGCTCAGGCGCGGTCGCCTCGCGCATGCGTTTCAAGAGTGCAGTGCTGCCGCACAGCAGACGCGCCTCCATGAGATTGGTCATGACGGTGACATCGCCCGATGCCTCACGCACGCAGTCATCGACAGTACGCACACTGTGGCCGACCTCGAGTCCGATATCCCAGAAAAACATCACCAGCCGCTCAATCGGTGCGGCCAGTGCTTGCTCTGCATGCGCCTCGATCAGGATCAGGATATCGATATCGGACGCTGGCTGAAGCTCCCAGCGACCATAGCCGCCGACGGCAACTAGTGCGGCATCCTTAGTAGAGCCGAGTTGCGCGGCCCAGGCCTCCTCTAGCACCGCGTCGATGAGCAGACAACGCTCGCGCACGAGCCTGGTGATCGGCGCACCTTGATCGAACTGGCGGTAGAGTTGTTCTGCCCCTTCGCGCAGGCGTTGTTTGATCACGGGCACTGTGTGTACTAAAGATCCAGGCCTTTTGGCGTGCTGGATCGCAGCGTTCGTGAGATCGGCCGCTTGAGGGTCCGTGCTCATGAGAGGGGAGGTGCGTTTCGCTCCTCGGCGCGCAAGGTCAGGATCTCATAGCCGTCTTCAGTGACCAGCAGCGTATGCTCCCACTGCGCCGAGAGACTGCGGTCTTTGCTGATCACGGTCCAGCCATCGGGCAGCATCTTGATGAAGCGCTTGCCGGCGTTGACCATTGGCTCGATTGTGAAACACATCCCTGGACGCAGAACGAGCCCCTCTCCACGCTTGCCGTAGTGGAGCACCTGCGGTTCTTCGTGAAACTCCTGCCCGATCCCGTGGCCGCAGTATTCGCGCACGATCGAATAGCCATGAGGCTCGACGAAGCTCTGGATCGCGGCGCCGATATCGCCCAGCGTAGCGCCTGGGCGGACCTCGGCAATACCAAGCAGCATGGCCTGTTGAGTAGTTGTCACCAATCGGCGCGCCAGCACCGACGGCTCGCCGACGAAGAACATCTTGCTGGTGTCGCCATGGTAGCCGTCTTTAATAACGGTGATGTCGATGTTGACGATGTCGCCCTTCTTCAGGCGCTTGCTGCTCGGAATGCCGTGACAGATTTGATGGTTGACCGAGGTGCAGATGGATTTTGGGAAGCCGCGATAGTTCAGCGGTGCCGGGATCGCGTGCTGCGTCTCTGTGATGAAGCGATGACAGATTCCATCGAGTTCGTCGGTCGTCACCCCTGGCTGGACGTAGGGCTCGATCATGTCGAGAGCATCGGCCGCAAGCCGACCGGCAACGCGCATCTTTTCGATCGCCTCGGGGGTTTTAATCTGCACACTCATGAGTACGTTACACTGCGTCTAATATGGTTGGGGTCGGATGATCGAGTCTACGACAATTGCCTGGTAAAGCCTGGCTATGGTATAAAACGCGGCGCGCTGTCGCAAATGGTGCCGCTTTGCGCCTATCTACATATTGGGGCTGAAGCGGTCGCCTCAAGCATCGCAACTGACCCTGTGAGCCGGCTGGAACGCTCTATCGGCTGAACGTCCGGCGCATGAGCAACGGCGTCATTGGCGCCCTGTAAGCCGTCTTTAGTATCGATCCGACGCCCAGATCTAATCTGGTCATGGGTCTTACAAGACGCTCTATATTGGCGATGCGCGCAACACTGTCCACACACGCGCCGACACACGCGACTGGGTGCCTGCCACGGCGGGTTGTCGCGTGGGGTGCGTGGAGGCCCAACCCATCAATCATTTAGGAATTAGACCTTTGAGCCAAGTCACAATGCGTCAAATGCTGGAGGCTGGAGTTCACTTCGGCCACCAGACTCGGTACTGGAATCCCAAGATGGCTGCCTTCATCTTCGGACACCGCAACAAGATCCATATCGTCAACCTTGAAAAAACCCTGCCGCTGTATCAGGAAGCGGCCAACTACATGGGCACGCTGACGGCAAACGGCGGCAAGATCCTCTTTGTCGGCACCAAGCGCGCGGCGCGCGATGCCATCAAGGAAGAAGCCTTGCGGTGTGGAATGCCCTTCGTCAACCATCGCTGGCTGGGCGGCATGTTGACGAACTTCAAGACGATCCGCCACTCCGTCAAGCGTCTTAAAGAACTCGAGGCGATGTTCGAGAGCGGTACCATTGATCGTTTCAACAAGAAAGAAGCGCTGGAACTCTCGCGTGAGCGCGACAAGCTCGAGCAGAGCATTGGCGGCATCAAGAACATGGAGGGGCTGCCCGACGCCATGTTCGTCATTGATGTCGGTCACGAGAAGATCGCCGTGACTGAAGCCAACAAGCTCGGCATTCCGGTCGTCGGCGTCGTCGATACCAACAACGACCCGAGCAAGGTCGACTATGTGATCCCCGGCAACGATGATGCAATCCGCGCCGTGCGTCTGTATATCGCTGGCGCGGCGGATGCCATTCTCGACGGTCGCGATACCGCAGCCGCCATGGTCGGGCGCCGGGATGACGTCGCGGAGACGCCTTCCGAGGAGCCGGTCGCGCAATAGGCGCGGGGAGCGGCGCCTCGGGCGAGGGTGTGCCTGGGCGCGTCGAGCACCTTGTGCGTGGAAACGCGTTTTGTAAACCGCCGCGTTCAGCGGTGGTTCGCTCTCATGAATTCAGACGGCCCGGGCTGGGCCTAGAGGTAATCGAACAATGGCGATTTCAGCCGCATTGGTGAAAGACCTGCGCGAGCGTACCGGCGCGGGCATGATGGAGTGCAAAAAAGCGCTCGTCGAGGCCAACGGAGATATCGAGGCTGCCATCGAGGAAATGCGCAAATCCGGCCAGGCCAAAGCGGCCAAGAAGTCCGGGCGCACCGCAGCCGAGGGTGTGGTGATGATCCGCATCGCCGATGACTGCAAACAGGGCATCATGGTCGAGATCAACTGCGAGACGGATTTCGTCGCCAAGGATGCCAACTTCCAGGCGTTTGCGGAGTCGGTCGCCGAAACCGCGCTCAAGAGCGGTGCGCAGGATGCCGCAGCGCTTGCGGCTCAGACGCTCGCGAGCGATCCGGCAAAGACCATCGAAAGCGCGCGTGAGGACTTGATCGCCAAGATCGGTGAAAACGTCCAGATCCGTCGTGTGCTGGGATTCGACGGGGTCGAGGGTGCCTTGTACAGCTATCGTCACGGGGTGAAAATCGGCGTCATTGTCGAACTGATCGGCGGTGATGAGACGCTCGGGCGGGATGTCGCCATGCATGTCGCGGCGAGTAATCCACTCTGTGTCGGTGAGGATCAGGTGCCGGCGGAGGTCCTGGACAAGGAACGCGAGATTTTCAAAGCGCAGGCGCTCGACAGCGGGAAACCCGAAGCCATCATGGATAAAATCGTCGAAGGGCGTGTGCGCAAGTACCTCGAAGAGGTGACGCTGCTTGGTCAGCCGTTCGTCAAGGATCCCGATCAGAGCGTGGAGAAGCTACTCAAGCAGTCCGGCGCTCAAGTGCGGCGCTTCGCGCGCGTTGAGGTTGGCGAAGGGGTCGAGAAAAAGGTCGACAACTTTGCGGAAGAAGTCATGGCTCAGGTTCGCGGTAGCTGAGCCGTTACTGTATCCTCTTGCCTCTATCCAATCGCGGTCGCCGCGCGCGCCGCCGTCCCTTCTCCCCGCTCTGAAATGCGGGGTTTCTCGCGGAGAAACTCATGAGCGCCCCGGTGTATCGACGCATCCTGCTCAAACTTAGTGGCGAGGCGCTGATGGGCACAGGTGGTATGCACGGCTTGGATTCTGGTGTCCTGGAGCGATTCGCACGCGATATTGAGGGCCTTCTCGCTGCCGGTGTGCAAGTCGCTCTGGTGATTGGCGGGGGCAATATCTTTCGCGGAGCAGGGCTTTCAGCGAAGGGCTTTGGGCGTGTCACGGGCGATCAGATCGGCATGCTGGCCACAGTGATGAATGCCCTGGCCATGCAGGACGCGCTTGAGCGCCTGAATGTCGACGTACGTGTGATGTCGGCGCTCAAGATCGATCAAGTCTGTGAGGGCTACAGCCGCCGCGGCGCGATCCGCCATCTTGAGCGACAGCGTTTGGTGATTTTCGCAGCCGGTACCGGCAACCCATTTTTTACCACGGATTCGGCGGCGAGCCTGCGGGCAATCGAAATCGATGCCGAACTCTTGATCAAGGCGACCAAGGTCGATGGAATCTATTCCGCCGATCCGATGGCTGAGCCGAATGCAACCTTCTATCCACGCATCAGTTATGACCAAGCGCTGCGCGAAGGACTTCAGGTGATGGATACCACGGCCATCGTGCTATGCCGGGACCACGACATGCCTTTGCGTGTCATGAATATCAACGAGACCGGAGCCTTGCTGCGATTGGTTCGCGGCGAGGACATTGGTTCTTTGGTCGCAACCGGGAGCTAACAGTGATCGACGACATCAAAAAAGACGCCACCGAGCGCATGTCCAAGAGCGTCGAGTCGCTCTCTCATGAACTCGCCAAAATTCGCACGGGTCGCGCGCATCCCTCGCTGCTCGACCACATCATGGTTCCCTACTACGGCTCAGACGTGCCGATCCGCCAAGTCGCCAATGTCAACGCCGAGGATGCACGCACCATTTCGGTCGTGCCTTGGGAAAAGAACATGGTGCAAGCCATCGAGAAGGCGATCATGCAGTCCGATCTCGGTCTCAATCCCAATACCGCGGGGACCGTGATCCGCGTGCCAATGCCGTCTCTGACTGAAGAGCGTCGGCGCAATCTGACCAAAGTCGCACGTCACGAGGCCGAACAGGCACGGGTCGCGGTGCGCAATATCCGGCGCGATGCCAATCACTCGCTGAAAGAGTTGGTGAAGGAGAAGATGATCTCCGAGGACGACGAGCGGCGTGGTGAGGAGATTGTTCAGAAACTCACCGACCAGTATGTCAAGGATGTCGACGCCGTGTTAGCCGAGAAAGAACAAGACTTGATGTCGATTTGAGACCACCGAGTCTACTCTGAATCCCAACGCATTCCCGTCGAAACTCCAACGTATTGTGGAAACTGCACCACCTGCAGTCCTCGTGCCCAGCTCTGAGCACCGGACACCACCACCCAGTCATGTTGCGGTCATCATGGACGGTAACGGACGGTGGGCCAAACAACGCGGGCGACCGCGCACGGCCGGTCACCGCGAGGGCGTCAAAAGCGTGCGCGCGGTCGTCGAGGAGAGCGTACGCCGAGGTGTCGAGACGCTGACACTGTTTGCCTTCAGCAGCGAGAATTGGCAGCGCCCGCGCAGCGAAGTCAATATCCTCATGGAACTGTTCATGAGCGCCTTGCGCAGCGAGGTACGGCGTTTACACAAAAACGAAGTGCGTCTGCGCATTATCGGAGCACGCGACGCCTTTCCCGAGAAGCTCCAGCAGCGTATCGCCGAGGCCGAGGCGCTGACGGCCAACAACCGGCGCTTGAATCTCCAGGTGGCGGCTAACTATGGCGGGCGCTGGGATATCGTCCAGGCAACGCGTCGACTCATTGCCGAGGTGCAGGCCGGCCACCTTGAGCCGGACGCCATTGATGAACGGATCTTCGCGCAGCATCTCTCATTCCCTGACCTCACCGAGCCCGATCTGTTCATTCGCACCGGCGGGGAGCAACGCTTGAGTAACTTCGTGCTGTGGCAGTGCGCCTATGCCGAGCTGTATTTTACCGACGCTCTCTGGCCAGACTTCGACGAAGCCGCTTATGGGCATGCGCTGGAGGAGTATTCGCGTCGTCAGCGACGCTTCGGGCGCACCGGCGAGCAGCAGGCCGAGACCCTGGCGACAGTGAGCAGCAGCTATGCGCGAGGTTAGCGCAGCGCCCGCAATGAGCAGTTTGCTGCGACGTACCATCACGGCGTTGGTGTTGGGTCCACTGGTCATCGCCTCAGTGTTGCTGTTGCCGACGCCGGCCTTTGCCCTGTTGTTCTCCGGCATACTGCTGGTCGCCGCTTGGGAGTGGTGCACCTTATCGGGCATCACCAAGCCCGCACCGCGTATCGGCTATCTGGCGTTTATCGCCTGCTGTCTGAGCGTGCTCTGGCTGGTGCCGGTCTGGCAAGCCCTTTTGATGGTGCTCAGTGTGCCTTGGTGGATCGCTCAGAGCGTTAATGTTCTGCGCATTCGCCAGATCGATCCCGTCACCGGTGCGGCGCCGCTTCAGTTGGCGGTTGGTCTGCTTGTGCTGGTCGCTCCCTGGGCGGCCTTGATCAGTCTGCACCGCATGCCTGACATCGGCCCCAGACTGGTGCTGTTTCTGCTGCTGCTGATCTGGACGGCGGATTCCATGGCCTATTTCGTCGGTCGACGCTGGGGGCGGGCGAAGCTGGCGCCCGCCGTCAGTCCAGGTAAGACGTGGGCCGGGGTCTATGGCGCCATGGCCGGGGCCGGCCTGTGCGCGCTGGGGTTCTCCTGGGTGCTCGCGCTCGATCTCATGGAGACCGCAATAACAGTGCTCGTCTGCGGTGTCGCTGCGCTGATCTCGGTGGTGGGAGATCTCTACGAGAGTCTCTTGAAGCGCCGACGCGAGATGAAGGATTCGAGTCAACTTCTGCCCGGTCATGGTGGTCTGCTCGATCGCATCGACAGCCTGACTGCGGCGGCTCCGCTATTTGCTCTTGGCATGGCCTGGGCGCTAACTTGATCGGAGTGCGATAGTGATTGGCGTGACTGTACTGGGAGCCACAGGCTCGATCGGCGTGAGCACGCTCGATGTGATCACGCGCCATGCCGATCGCTTCCGGGCGATCGCGCTGACCGCAAACACCGATGCCGAACAGCTCGCCGATCAGTGTCGACGCCATCGCCCCAAATACGCCGTCATGGCCGATGCGGATGCGGCTAAGCGTCTGCGCGGCCTGCTCGCGGACATGCCCGAGTGCCCCGAGATCCTCTCCGGCGTCGCAGGGCTCGAACAGGTGGCGGTGCTGCCCGAGAGTGATTTCGTGATGGCGGCCATCGTCGGTGCGGCGGGGCTGCGCCCGACCCTGGCTGCGGCGCGCGCCGGCAAGCGTGTGCTGTTGGCCAACAAAGAGTCACTGGTCGTCGCTGGCGCCCTGCTCATGGAAGCAGTGGCCGACAACGGTGCCGAGCTGCTGCCTATCGACAGCGAGCATAACGCCATATTTCAGTGTCTGCCGCCCAACTTCGCCGACGGACTTGAGGCCGTCGGTGTCAAACGGATTCTGTTGACCGCCTCCGGCGGACCCTTGTGGAATTGGCCGATCGATCGCTTGGCCAGCGTGACGCCCGAGCAAGCCTGCGCGCATCCCACCTGGGCGATGGGGCGCAAGATCTCGGTGGATTCAGCAACCATGATGAACAAGGGTCTTGAGGTCATTGAGGCCTGCTGGTTGTTTGGAACGGATACCGACCACATAGAAGTTGTCGTACATCCGCAAAGCGTGATCCACTCGCTGGTGCAGTACGAGGACGGATCGGTTCTTGCCCAACTCGGTCATCCAGATATGCGCACACCCATCGCCCACGCCATGGCCTGGCCCCACCGGCTCGATTCCGGTGTGACTCCGCTGGACTTGTTTTCAGTCGCCCATCTAGACTTCCATAAACCCGACCTACTGCGCTTTCCCTGTCTCGGCCTCGCCTTCGATGCGGCGCGGATCGGAGGCACCGCGCCAGCAGTCCTGAACGCAGCCAATGAAGTCGCCGTCGCGGCCTTTCTCGACCGGCTGATCGATCTGCCCGGTATTGCGGCCGTGGTTGGTGAGACCCTGGCGGCACTGCCAAACGAGACGGTGTCTGGACAGGGGCTCGAATTTCTGCTCGACGTAGATCAGCGCGCGCGCAATTGTGCGCAGCAACTGGTTCGTGCTCGGGCCAATTGAGCGC
>JARIBS010000137.1 GCA_029257385.1 Thiorhodococcus sp. | reverse complement strand
GGCCGCCGCCATCATGAAACTGGGCAGCAATTTCTCCAAGGTCCGCCGGGTCATCCGCGCGCTGGGGCTTGAGTCGCGCGCACTCTATGTCGAGCGTGCGACCATGGACGGCGAGCGCGTGCGCCCGTTCGCCGAGGTCGCCCCGGAGTCGGTGCCCTATTTCTCGATGGTGTTGATTCCCGGCGAGCGCTGGCAGGGCCGAGTGTGAGCGCCCTCGCACCCGCACTGCTGATACGCGATGCGCGCGGGCGCGACACCGCCGAGCGGCTGTACGCCCGACTGGCCGAGGCGTCTGATGCGACTTTGTCCGATATCATCCAGGATCGGCGTCCGTGCATCATCGTTGGAGAAATCGATACCAGCATCCTCGCGCTCGCCCCGGCGCTCATCGACCGACGCCCGGAAGAACTCGCACCGCTCGTCTTCGTGAGCTGCGACGGCGAGCTGGTTGTTCCTCTGCTCGGATCCGGTGCGGAGCGCGCCGAACTGACCCGGCGCGTCACCCGCGCGCTCGACCCCGCTTCAACCAGCGCACAACCTCTGGAAACCTCCCCTGCCCCAGGGTCTGGCCGGGTTGGCGTGGTTGGACTCGGACCGGGCGCACTGGAACTGCGCGCGCCCGTCGTCACGCAAGAGCTGGAACAGGCCCAAGATATCCTCGGCTACACGACTTATGTGCGCATGGCCGGACCCTTTCGCGCCGATCAGCGCATTCTCGACTCAGACAACCGCTGCGAGATGGACCGCGCCCGCATGGCGCTTGAACTAGCCGCGCAGGGTCGGCGCGTAGTGGTGGTTTCCTCGGGCGATCCTGGCGTATTCGCCATGGCCACGGCTGTGGTGGAGGCACTCGACGAGACCGACGATCCGGCCTGGCGGAGCGTGGATCTGGCAATCCTGCCCGGCATCTCGGCGGCGCAGGCAGTGGCCGCCAGAGCGGGCGCGCCCTTGGGGCATGACTTCTGCGTCCTGTCGCTCTCGGACAATCTCAAGCCCTGGTCGCAGATCGAGCGCCGCCTGGAGCATGCTGCTGCCGCCGATCTGGTCATTGCGCTCTACAACCCAAGCTCCAAAGCGCGACCCTGGCAGTTGGCGCACGCACTGGAGCTGTTACGCCGCCATCGCGCACCAGCCACCCCGGTGGTGCTGGGTCGCGATGTCGGGCGACCCGATGAGCGCGTTCTGACCACTACGTTGGACGAGGTTCAGCCCGAGCAGGTGGATATGCGCACCCTGGTGATCATCGGCTCCTCGTTGACCCGGCAATTCCCCCGAACCGACGGCGGAGCCTGGGTCTATACGCCGCGCTGGTACCCTCAAGCACCCGCTGGCTAAGCTTAAGCCGCGCCTACTCCCGGCGCAGTGCCTCGATCGGATCGAGCCGCGCCGCCCGGCGCGCCGGAAAGTAGCCGAAGACCACGCCAACCGCCGCCGAGAAGCAGAAGGCGATGAGCACGATACCGCCGTTGAAGACAAAGGGCACATTCAGCACTTTGGTGAGTCCGACGGATGCGCCCAAAGCCAGCAGGATGCCGAGAATCCCGCCCAGTGAAGACAAGGCCACCGCCTCGACGAGGAACTGAAGCAGCACCTCGCGCTCAAGCGCGCCGATGGCCAGCCGAATGCCGATCTCGCGCGTGCGCTCGGTGACCGAGACCAGCATGATGTTCATGATCCCAATCCCGCCGACCAGCAGACTCACCGCAGCCACCGCCGTCAACAGCGCCGTGAGGACTTTTGTCGTCCCGGTGAGCATGTTGGTGATCTCCTTCATATCGCGCACGGTAAAGTTGTCTTCCTCGGCCGGTCGGATATGACGGCGCTCGCGCATCAGGCGCTCCAGCTCGCTGGTCGTGTCCTCGGTGGAGTGACCATCAAGCACCGATATCTGGATCAGCGTGACATCGGTATTGCCCGCAATCCGACGCTGAAAGGTCCGTAGTGGCATCACCACCAGATCGTCCTGATCCATGCCCATGCTGCTCTGCCCCTTGTCGCGCAGCAGTCCGACCACCTCGCAGGCCATGGTCTTGAGACGCACCTTGCGACCGATGGGATCCATGGCGCCGAACAGCTCGCGGCGCACCGTCGCCCCGATCACGCACACCGCGCGTCCGCCCTGCAGATCGCTGTTGGAGAACAGACGCCCGGTCTCCAGCTCCCAGTTGCGCACATCGAAATAGCTGTTGTCCGATCCGGTCACCGTGCTCGACCAGCTCCGGTTGCCCGCGATGACCGTGAGCGAGGTACTCGAAGACGGCGCCACGGCGCGCGCGGCGGAGACATCCTCGCGGATCGCCACGGCATCGGCCAGACTGAAGGACGGCGTGTTCGATTGCTGACCCGGTCCCATCTGCTGGCCGACGCGGATCATCAGCAGATTGCTCCCCAGGCTCTCGATCTGCTGGGTGATCTGACGGGTCGCCCCATCGCCGAGCGTGACCATGACAATCACCGCCGCCACGCCGATGACGATGCCCAAAATGGTCAGCACCGAACGCAGGATGTTACGACGAATCTCGCGCAGCGCGAGCAGCAGGGCGTTCCAGAGCATCAGGCACCCTCTCTTTGTTCGGTCATATCCGTCACCTTGCCGTCGACGAAGTGAATAATGCGGTGAGCATAAGCGGCCATCTCGGCCTCATGGGTGACCAGCAGAACGGTAATCCCCTGATCGCGGTTCAGACCGGTGAGCAGCTCCATAATCTCGTGACTGCGTGCGGTGTCCAGATTGCCGGTTGGCTCGTCGGCCAGCATCAGGCTCGGCTGGGTCACCATGGCCCGCGCGATGGCCACACGCTGTTGCTGACCGCCGGAGAGTTCGCCTGGAGTGTGGTGCTCCCAGCCGGTCAGTCCGACCATGGCCAGCGCCTGGCGCGCCTGTGCATGGCGCTGCGCGCGCGGGCTGCGGCGGTAGATGAGCGGTAGCTCGACATTTTCGAGCGCCGAGGTGCGGTTGAGCAGATTGAACCCCTGGAAGACGAAGCCGAGATAGTGTCGGCGCAGCAAGGCGCGCTGGTCGCGATCGAGCGTCTCGACGGTGATGCCACGGAAACGATAAGAGCCACTGGTCGGGGTATCCAGACAGCCCAGAATGTTCATGGCGGTGGACTTGCCCGAGCCGCTCGGTCCCATGACCGCGACCATCTCGCCCGCGTTAATCACCAGATCGACACCATCGAGCGCGCGCACCTCAGCCGCACCGCTGCCGTAGATCTTGCTGACCTGGCGGAACTCGATCAGCGGAGGCGAATCCGTCGTCGCGTGTGCGTCGCTCACGGGTTGCCCGCCGTGCGCTCGACGCCGGTCAGCACGCGAGCGCCCGGCGCCAGCGCCTCGCCCAGGACTTCTGTCATCGCGCCATCGCTGGAGCCGGTCTGGATCTCGATCGACTCCGGCGCTCCGTCGCGCAGAACCCAGACCAGACCGCCCGTCGTGTTCCCGGCTGTCGGCTCCGACGGTCGTTTGGAGCCACGCGAGCGGCGCGGCAGCATCATACTGAGCAGATTCGAACTGCCTTTCTCACGCGCCTGCATGGGCGGCGTGAACCTGAGCGCGGCATTAGGCACCAGCAGCGCATCGCGCGCCTGGCGCACCAGAATATCCGCCGTCGCGGTCATCCCTGGACGCAGCGAGAGATCGGCGTTGTCCACGGCCAGCAGGGCGCCGAAGGTCACTACGCCATTGATGGTTTCGGGCGCAAAGCGCACTTGCGTGATGGTTGCCGGAAAGGTACGCCCCGGATAGGCGTCGACCGTGAAGACGGCCTCTTGACCCTCCTCCACCTGCCCCACGTCGGCCTCGTCCACATCGACTTTCAGCTCCATCTGGGTGAGATTCTCGGCCAGAGTAAAGAGCACCGGCGTTTGTAGCGAGGCGGCCACCGTCTGGCCCGGCTCGACGATGCGATTGAGCACGATTCCGTCGATCGGCGAGCGGATCACCGTCTTCTCCAGCGTGCGCCGGTCGGCGTCGAGCTGGGCCTGCGCCTGGTCGATCTTGGCGCGGGCGACCGCCAGCGCAGCAACGGCTCGCTGGGCGGCAGCCTGTGCGATATCGAGCGCTTCATCAGAGGCCAGACGCTTGGCGACGAGATCGCGTGTGCGTCGCAGCTTGCTGGCGGTCTCGGTCTCGGTGGCCTGCGCCTCATCGACCTGGGCCTTGGCCAGCGCCAGCGCAGCGGCGGATTGACGCTCCTTGGCGCGCGACTGATCCGGGTCCAGCGTGGCCATCACCTGCCCCAGCGTGAGCCGGTCATTGAAATCGACCTCCACGCTCTGAATGGTGCCGGAGACCTCGGTGCCGACATCGACCTGAGTCACCGGCTGAAGCTTGCCGGTCGCGGTCACTTCCACATCGAGATCGCCCCGGCGTACCTCGGCGCTCTTAAAAACAGGACCATCCTGGCGACTGTTATCGAGCAGCACCCACCACGCGATGAGCAAACCAATCAACGCGAGCGCCACCCACCACAACCAACGGCGCCCACGCGCCTTGGAACTGGCGTTCAACCCAATCTGCTGGGCGACCGATGCATCCGCCCGACTGCCCTCTTGGCCCATAGACTTACTACTCCAGATCGATGAAAGGTCTCCGACTTAAGCGTCGGCAAGCGCCGGGAGCATAGCCGCGAATCGCACAAAGAACACGCATGGCGCGGTATCTCATGCGAATACGTCGATACCGGCGATGGAGCGCAGATCATCGCGCTGCTCAAGGCGCCGAACGGATTCATAGACCGCAACCGCGAGCTGCGCTTGGCGCTCTTGAGCGGACCTGATGAACGGGACCGGATAGCGATCGCGCAGATAGATGACCTCGGCCGCATCCGCCCGCTGCACGAACGGCGCGATTCCGTCCCTAGAGACGAGCGGCAGCACCTGCGCCGAGTATTCCCGAGACTGTTGGGCGGGAGGCGTCGGAATAGACTGCGCGGAGATCTTCATCTGTCAGACGCGGCGCACACTAGCCGACACTGCTGAAACGTTGAGACTGAGGCTGACAATCACTGCGTTGTGATGTCTGATGTTGGATGAAGTTCCATCCGTGGACAGCATTCTTGGCGCTCACATCTTGACCAAGCAAGCATCGAACCCGACGTTAACGAAGCGAACAGCCAGCATCCGCCGAGTGATCAGGACGCGGGCGCTGCCGACTGATCGGACAACAACTAGATCGAATACACCACACGAGGATGACATCGCATGAAAACGCCTTTGATTGCCGCAGCAATGATCGTGCTGACCCACACCACCCTAGCCCTGGCCGCCGACAAGCTCAATGTCGTTTATCACGTTTCCGAAGCTGAGACAGTCCCATTCGCGCTGAACAACATGCAAAATCATATCGACGGGATTGGCGGACCGGACAAGATCAACATGATCCTGGTCGCCCACGGCGCCGCAATCAACGCGCTGACCGACATTGAGGCGACAGACAAGGTGCGGGGAGCGGTCGAAAAGCTTCGCGCGGAAGGCGTGGAATTTGATATGTGCGGCAACACGCTCGAGAGCGCGGGCCTCAAAACCGATGATCTGCTGCCCGGATTCATTGAGGCCAGCAAAGGCGGCGTGACCCGCATCGGCGAGCTGCAATCGCAAGGCTACGTCTATATCCGACCCTAATCCAGAACGCCGCTGGCGCCCGGAACCCGTCCGCACGCCAACGCCATGTCGCCTCTGGCGACTTTAGGGAAAGACCTAGCGGCTGTCGAGAGTGCTTAGCGCGGCTACATTCCGAATCTAAGATACATGGCCACTACATGCCACGCCCTACTCGTGCAGACCGCATTCGCGCTTGAGTCCGAGAAAGCGCGTTTCTTCGGCGAGTATGCCTGGCGCCAGTGGCCGGGTGGTGTGCGTGTCGCCCACGGAGACATAGCCCTGATCCCAGAGCGGATGATATGGCAGGTGATGGCGCTTGAGGTAGCGGTAAACGTTGCGGTCGCGCCAGTCGATGATCGGGTGCACCTTAAACCGCCCGTCCTTGCTCGCCAGCACCGGCAGATCGCGTCGGGTGCTGGACTGGACCCGGCGCAGCCCGGCGAACCAGCTCCCGACATCGAGCGCCGCGAGCGCTTGGCGCATGGGTTCGACCTTGTTCATGCGGTTGTACTGATCGATCCCGTCCAGCCCACGCTCCCACATCCGGCCATGGCGCGCCTCCAGCCAGGCGGGCGACAGCGGCGCCCGGTAGACGTGCAGGTTCAGGTCCAGCCGCTCGGTCAGCTCATCGACGAAACGATACGTCTCGGGGAAAAGATAACCGGTGTCGATGAAGACCACCGGGATGCGCGGCGCGATGCGCGTGACCAAATGCAGCATCACCGCAGACTGCACTCCAAAGCTCGATGAGAGTACGTGATTGCCCGGAAGCCGCTCAAGCGCCCAGGCCACGCGCGCCTCGACACCCAACCCGCTCAGATGCGCGTTGGCCGACTCAATGAAGTCCGCCTGATGTGCGGCCTCAAGGTCCGCTCTGGCGACTTGCAACGGCTTACTCATGGAAGTCCCTCGCTGGATCGATGACCGCCCGCACGATGCCGGTGCGAATGACGAAGTCGCCGAAGTGCTCGCCTGGCTCACGTTCGGCGGCGTAACGCCCGAGCAGTCCGTCGAGCGCTTCGAGAATCTGCGCCTCGCTCAGGTTCTCCTGATAGAGACGATTCAGGCGCGTCCCGAGATGATCGCCGCCGAGCATGAGGTTGTAGCGGCCCAGTGCTTTGCCCACCAGGGCGATTTCGGCGAGAAAGGGACGCGCGCAACCGTTGGGACAGCCCGTCATGCGCAGGTGCAGGTCCAGATCGTCCAGGCCGTGCCGATCGATCAGACGCTCGACCTGAGCGAGCATCTCCGGGAAGCTGCGCTCGGCCTCGGCCATCGCCAGCGGACAGGTCGGCAGCGCCACACAGGCGAGCCCCTGGAGACGCGGGCGCGAGCGTCCATCCGCCATCAGGCCATGCGCGCGGGCGAGCGACTCGATGGATTCCGCCTGCTCGGGCGGCACACCGGCCACGATGAGGTTCTGGTTCGGGGTGATGCGAAAATCGCCCTGGTGGATGCGAGCAATCTCGCGCAGCCCGGTCATCATGGCGGCGCCTGGTCGGTCCAGAATGCGCCCGCTCTCGATAAAGAGGGTCAGATGGCGGCGTCCGTCATGCCCATCGACCCAGCCGAAGCGATCGCCGCGCTCGGTGAACCGCACTGGCCGTGCCGTCTCGAACTCGATACCCGCCCGCTGCTCGACTTCTGAGCGAAAACGCTCGCGCCCCATCGCCTCAATGGTGTACTTGAGCCGCGCGAGCTTACGATCTTCGCGATTGCCGAAATCGCGCTGCGTGCTCACCACTGCCGCAGCGACAGCCAGGGTCTGCTCGGGTGCGATGAAGCCCAGGGTGTGGGCCAGACGCGGATAGGTGCTCGGGTCGCGATGTGTGGTGCCCATGCCGCCACCGGCGAGCACATTGAAGCCGACCAGGCGCGCGCCCTCGATGATGGCGACGAAGCCCAGGTCGTTGGCATAAACATCGACGTCGTTGAGGGGCGGCACTGCGACCGCGACCTTGAACTTGCGCGGCAGGTAGGTCGCGCCATAGAGCGGCTCGGATTCCTCCTCTGCGACCCGCTCGCCATCCAGCCACAGCTCGTGATAGGCGCGGGTGCGCGGCAGCAGATGCTCGCTGATGCGCCTGGCCCAGTCGTGCGCCTCGGCGTGCAGCGCGCTCTGTACCGGGTTGGAATTGCACAGCACATTGCGATTGACGTCGCCGCAGCCGCCGATGGAGTCGATCAGCACACGATGCATTCCATGGATCACGCCCTTGAGATCGCGCTTGAGGATGCCGTGATACTGGAAGGTCTGGCGCGTGGTCAGACGCAGCGTGCCACTGGTCAAGGCACGCCCGACCTCGTCGATCGCCAGCCACTGCTCGGGTGTGCAGACTCCGCCCGGCAGACGCGCGCGCAGCATGAAACTGAAGTAAGGCTCCAGCCGCCGGATCTGGCGGTCTTGACGCTGGTCGCGGTCGTCCTGCTGATAGAAGCCGTGGAACTTGCTGATCTGAGTGTCCGCCGCATCGAGCGCGCCCGTCATAGCGTCGGCCAGGCTTTCGGCCAAGGTGCCGCGCAGCAAGCGGCTACGGGCCTTGATCCCTTCGTTCTCATGCAGTTGCTTGGTCATCAGTAGAGATCCCGGTGGTAGCGGCCCTGATTGATCAGGCCATCGATGAAGTCGCCCGCGCCCTCGGCGTCCAGCCCGCCAATTCGGGCGACGACCTCCAGCAAGGCGGCATGCACGGCCTGCCCCATGGCGGTAGCGCCGCAGACGTAGAGGTGTGCACCCGCCTCAAGCCAGCCATAGAGTTCGGTGGCCTGCTCGCGCAGGCGATGCTGAACGTAGACGCGCTCGATCCCGTCACGCGAGAAGGCCAGATCGACGCGATGCAACTGACCGCCCTTGCGCCAGCCCTGCCAATCGAGCTGGTAGAGGAAGTCGCGATGGAAATGGCGGTTGCCGAAGATCAGCCAGTTGCGCCCGCTCGCGCCCTCGGCGACACGCTGCTGGAGGAAGGCGCGATAGGGCGCGATGCCGGTGCCGGCACCGATCATGATGATCGGCGTCTCGCCATCGGCGGGCAGACGAAAGCCGGGGTTATCGACCACATAGACCCCGCTGGTTTGATCCAGCTCCAGACGCTCGGCCAGAAAGCCCGAGGCCCCGCCCAGATGGTCGCGGCCATGGGCCGGATAGCGCACGACCGATAAAGTGAGATCAATCTCATCATCGTGCTGCAATGGACTGGAGGCGATCGAATAAAGCCTGGGAGCCAGCGGCTTGAGGGCGCGCACCAGCGCATCCGCCGAGGGACGCGCCGAATGCGCGGCGATGAGATCGATGAACTGTCGCTCGCTGGCATAGGTGCGCCGTTGCGCGGGGTCCGCGCAGCGGGCGGTCAGCGCCTCGTCACCGCAGAGGCTCGCCCAGGTCTGAACCACGCTCGGGTGGAGCTGAGTCAGCTCCAGACGCCCGAGCAGCGCATCGCGCAGACTAAGCTCCGCTTCCCCCAGCGTGACCGGGGCATCGCCGCAGAGTCCGGTCAGGATCAGGATCTCCTCGACCAAGACTGGATCGTTGCGGAACCAGACGCCCAGGGCATCGCCCGGAGCGAAGGTCAGTGTCTGCGGATCGATCGCGAAGCTCAGATGGCGCACGTCGCCGACGGCGTCGTCCGCGGTCAGGCGACGCTGCTCGATCAGGGTTGCTTGGTAGGGATGCTCGCGGTCGATCGGCGCTGTCTGGGTCAGACTCACGCCCGGCAGGGTCAGGATCTCCGCGCTGTGTCGATCGGCCGGTGCGCCAGCCGACCGCTCGCCGATTTGCTCAAGCGCCTGCTGCGACCAGCGTTCGGCGTCGGCCTGATAATCCACGTCGCAGCAGATCAGCGGCATCACCCGCCGGGCGCCCAACTCATCGAGACGCGCGTCGAACTCTGTGGCCGTTTTGCAAAAATGCTCATAGCTCGAATCGCCAAGCCCCAGCACCGCGAACTCGACCGACTCCAGTCGCGGCGCCCGCCGCCCGAGCAGGAAGCCGTGCAGCTCGCGGGCGCTGTCGGGCGGCTCGCCTTCCCCGTGGGTGCTGACCACGATCAGAAGTAACCCCTCACGCTCCAGATCCCTGGCACGATATTCAGCCATGGAGAAGACACGCACGGCATGTCCGCGCTCATCAGATTGTCGCCCCAAACGCTCGGCGAGTTGGCGGGCGTTGCCGGTCTGGCTCCCGTAGAGAACCGTGACGCTGGACGCCGCCTCCGGCGCGGCAGCGATGGGCGCCGCCAAACCGCCGACGCCTGCCAGATAGCCGCTGACCCAGGCCATCTGGGCCTGACTCAGACCCGCAAGCGCCTGATCGAGCGCGCGCAAGCGGGATTCGTCCAGCGGTGATCCTATCGTCGGAAAGATCGACGGAGCGCGATTGCCCCGTGCGGTGGATGTCATGTTGGTCTCCGGCGCCACGGTTCTCGGCAGTTGTCAGTTCGAGCTTGAAGCCGAGTATGGGCCGGTCTATAGACTCATAGAAATGATTTTATGTTCTTATAAATAACTTCTAGAAATATAGAGGCCAGGGTATCTCGCTGTGTTCTCTGGTGTGTCCTTACCTGAGCTGCCTATCCGGCAGTGAAGGCATCGAAGCTTCTGGTGGTTGGTGACAGGATTCGACCCTCTTCGAACGGATCACGCCACAAGGGCACGACGCGGTGAACTCGAGGCGCTCGGTCGTCTCTTCACGCTCCATCGGGGCGAGGCCGAGGCACTCCAGATTGCCTTGGAGCACGCTGCCGATTTGTTGCTGACCGACGACACGGCGGTGCGCCTTGCGGCGAGTGACACACGCTGCCATCGATTTGTGGAGACCGGTTAAAAGCTCTATATTAAGTGCTTTTAAAAGCACCTCGAGATTGCCATGACTTATCGAATTCTGACCGAGACGACTGCGAGCATCTCAGAGCTGAAGCGCAATCCGATGGGCACCGTGGCTGCGGGCGCGGGCCTTCCAGTCGCGGTCCTCAACCGTAACGAGCCGGCCTTTTATTGTGTACCGGCAGATGCCTACGAGGCGCTGATGGACCGTCTCGAAGACCTCGAGCTTAATGCCATCGCCGATGCGCGCCTCGGTGACGGGAAGGCGCTGATCAAGGTCTCACTTGATGAGCTATGAGTTGCTGTTCCATCCGGACGCTTGGGACGAGTGGGGAAAGCTGGATAAGACGCTCAGAGAACAGCTCGAGAAGAAACTCGCGGAGCGTTTGGAGGAGCCTCACATCCCGGCCTCGAGGCTCTCTGGGCGTCAAAACCGTTACAAGATCAAACTGGGGACGGCCGGATATCGGCTCGTATACGAAGTACGGGACGATCAGTTGATCGTCTTGGTTGTTGCCGTGGGCAAACGCGAGCGAAGCGCAGTCTACAAGGCGGCTACAAGGCGATAGCCGCCAATCTTGTCGCCAATCTCGGGCAACGGCCTATCCGGCAGTGAAGTCATAGAGATCGCCCGGCACCGCCTTACCGTCTTTCTGAGCTGCCTATCCGGCAGTGAAGCGCATCTCCCGACAATACTCTTATCGCCTCCATTTCTGAGCTGCCTATCCGGCAGTGAAGTTGCCATGGGGTCGCCCTCAGCGCCTTCCTGTTTTCTGAGCTGCCTATCCGGCAGTGAAGCTTGCGTTGAGGTCTTCGATAGAGCGGCGCGTTTTCTGAGCTGCCTATCCGGCAGTGAAGATCCCGATGCTGATGTCGGCAAGCGCGGTGCATTTCTGAGCTGCCTATCCGGCAGTGAAGGGTTCAAGTGGCTCGCCGGGCGCTATCCCGACGTTTCTGAGCTGCCTATCCGGCAGTGAAGGCACATGAGCATCGACGCAACACGTTGGGCTTTTTCTGAGCTGCCTATCCGGCAGTGAAGAGCACGGGTTTAGTTGAGGTTGACCAGCGCCGTTTCTGAGCTGCCTATCCGGCAGTGAAGTCCGTTGGGTGTCACTACCACCCTCTTCGACCTTTCTGAGCTGCCTATCCGGCAGTGAAGGTTAGACCTGCCGGTTGGCACAGTTAAATCATTTTCTGAGCTGCCTATCCGGCAGTGAAGGTTCGATGCCATCAGCATCCCTTCACGGCGAATTTCTGAGCTGCCTATCCGGCAGTGAAGTAGGGATAGCCACCTGTAGTGGGGTATCTTAATTTCTGAGCTGCCTATCCGGCAGTGAAGGAGGTCAAGCTCGACCTTGTGACGCTCTCGACTTTCTGAGCTGCCTATCCGGCAGTGAAGGACGACATGCGAGAACCCGTTGACGCAGGGATTTTCTGAGCTGCCTATCCGGCAGTGAAGCTGAACTATTCAAACCAGCAAGACCGCGCGTTTTTCTGAGCTGCCTATCCGGCAGTGAAGTACGATGCAGGTGATTTTCATTCATGCGCTCTTTTCTGAGCTGCCTATCCGGCAGTGAAGGGATGAAGGCGATCCGCATCATACAGCGCGTCTTTCTGAGCTGCCTATCCGGCAGTGAAGATTCGCTTTCAGCGGTCTCGCGGGCTGATCGTTTTCTGAGCTGCCTATCCGGCAGTGAAGGCCTGCAGTGCAGACGAAGCAACCCCCTCGTTTTTCTGAGCTGCCTAGCCGGCAGTGAAGTTGCAGATACGGCGGGCGAAAGGCTTACTGCTTTTTCTGAGCTGCCTATCCGGCAGTGAAGGTCACCTAGATCGCCCAAGGCGCCCCCCAGCTTTTTCTGAGCTGCCTATCCGGCAGTGAAGCATCAAGGGTTCGCTTCGCCAATCTTCGACACGTTTCTGAGCTGCCTATCCGGCAGTGAAGAGGGTTCTGATCGCGGTCAATGCTCACATTCATTTCTGAGCTGCCTAGCCGGCAGTGAAGTGCTGGCCGTTGCCCCAATTGCCGCCGTGATAGTTTCTGAGCTGCCTATCCGGCAGTGAAGAAGCCCTA
>JARIBS010000050.1 GCA_029257385.1 Thiorhodococcus sp. | reverse complement strand
GATCTCCATTCAGTTTGGATCAAGTGGCTAGACCCAAGGGTTGAAGGCCGACCGAATATGAGCCCGAACTGGAGCCGCCGCGACGGCTGAGCTATGTTAGGCGGCTTGAAGCGCCGGGATGGTCCCGCGCGCGCCGGATCCGACTCCGAGGCTCCCAACCCATGGCCAACCTTGATACGCCCCGCTCCACGTTCCCCATCACCCGGATGCGCCGGATGCGCCGCGACGACTTCTCCCGCCGCATGATGCGCGAGAACACCCTGACCCCCGACGATCTCATCTATCCGGTCTTCGTTCTGGAAGGCTCGGGGCAGCGCGAGGCGATTGCATCCATGCCGGGCGTCGAGCGTCTGAGCATCGATCTGCTCGTAGAAGACGCTCGCGAGGTCAGCCGGTTGGGGATTCCAGCCTTGGCACTCTTTCCGGTGACGCCCATCTCAGCCAAGTCGCTCGACGCCCGTGAGGCGTTCAACCCGGATGGACTCGCCCAGCGCGCGGTGCGCGCGCTCAAGGATGCGGTGCCGGAGCTGGGAATCATCACCGACGTGGCGCTCGATCCCTTTACCACCCACGGCCAGGACGGACTGATCGACGAGACCGGGTATGTGGTGAACGACGCCACTGCCGATGTACTGGTGCGTCAGGCGCTCTCCCATGCCGAGGCCGGTGCCGATATCGTCGCCCCGTCCGACATGATGGATGGGCGCATCGGCGCCATGCGCACGGCGCTTGAGGCCGCCGGTCACATCCATACCCGCATCCTGGCCTATTCGGCTAAATACGCCTCCAGCTACTACGGACCCTTCCGCGATGCCGTAGGCTCGGCGGCCAATCTGGGCGCGGGCAACAAGTACACCTATCAGATGGACCCGGCCAACGCCGACGAGGCTCTCCACGAGGTCGCGCTCGATCTCGCCGAGGGCGCCGACATGGTCATGATCAAGCCCGGCATGCCTTATCTGGACATCGTCCGTCGCGTCAAGGACCAGTTCGGCGTGCCGACCTTCGTCTATCACGTCAGCGGCGAGTACGCCATGCTCAAGGCCGCGAGCATGAACGGCTGGCTCAACGAGCGGTCCGTGGTGCTGGAGGCGATGGTTTCCATGAAGCGCGCCGGTGCCGACGGCATTCTGACCTACTACGCCAAAGACATCGCCCGTTGGCTGGCCGAATAGCAGACCATCGGCAAGGGATTGCCCCAGCCTTACCGCACTCCCACACTTACCACTGAACACTGGCGCACACCCCATGCCCGAACAATACGCCGTCATCGGCAACCCGATTGCGCACAGCAAGTCACCGGCAATCCATACCGCGTTCGCTCGGCAGACCGGACACGATCTGCACTATGGCCGTATTCTCGGCAATCGCGAGGACTTCTCTGGAGATGTCCACCGCTTCATCGCCACAGGCGGGTTGGGATTGAGCGTCACCGTTCCATTCAAGGAGCAAGCCTGGGCGCTGGTCGACGAGCGCAGCCCGTGCGCCGAGACGGCCGGCGCGGTCAACACGCTCATCCGCCTCGCCGATGGCCGTCTGCGGGGCGACAATACCGATGGGGTTGGGTTGATCAGGGATCTGATCGACAACCACGGCCTAGAGTTTCGCGGTCTGCGCGTCCTGATGATCGGCGCTGGCGGCGCGGCGCGCGGGGTGCTCGCGCCGTTGCTGGAGACGCGGCTCGACACACTGACGATCGCCAACCGCACGGCGTCGAAGGCGCACACACTGGCCGCGCTCGGCACCCCGCTCGGACCGGTCGTAGGATGCGGCTTGGAGGCGCTTGCCGGTGAGCGCTTCGACCTCATCATCAACGCCACCTCGGCGGGTTTGACGGATACTGTGCCTAGCATCCCAGATGACTGCCTGGCCGAGGGCGGCTGGACCTACGACATGCTCTATGGCGATACACCGACCGCCTTCTGCCGTTGGGGCGAGAACCATAATGCCGCACGCGTCCTGGACGGGCTGGGCATGCTTGTGGAGCAGGCCGCGGAATCCTTCCGGCTGTGGCGGGGCATCAAGCCCGAGACCGTAGACGTCATCAGGATGCTGCGTAACCCGCCTTAGCGTCAGCTAAGACGATAGAGCTGTCTTTCACCCACAAATCCGGCCAGCGTGAGCGACACCTGAAACGCCGTGACGCAACCCCGCTCTTCTCCTGGCCGCCTCAATCCCGAAACGCAGTTGTGAGGGCCGCCACACATTGGACACGCCAGATTTGGCAAACGGGCGTAGAGCGGTTATCTTCCCGCGTCAATGGAAACACTCGTTCACGTAGCCGATCTCAGCCGACGATTCGGGCGCCATCTGGCCTTGTCCGATGTCGACTTCCGCCTGCAAACAGGCGAAGTACTGGGCCTGCTCGGCCCTAACGGCGCGGGCAAGACGACTTGTCTGCGCTTGCTCAGCGGCACGCTCGCGCCGACCACTGGACAGATCGAGATTGAGGGGATTGATCTCGGGCACCGACCGATCGCGGCCAAGCGCCATCTCGGTTATCTGCCGGATCGCCCGCCGCTTCACCCAGAGCTGCGCGTCGATGAGTATCTGCTCTACTGCGCGCGGTTGCGCCGGATCGCCCGGAGCGACATCGACGCGGCCGTGGCGGAAGCGAAAGAGCGCTGCGGACTTGAAGACTGCGGCAAACGCCTGATCGCGAAACTCTCCAAAGGCTACCGCCAGCGTCTGGGCATTGCGCAGGCCATCCTCCACAAGCCCAAGCTGCTGATCCTCGATGAGCCGACCGAAGGGCTTGATCCCTTTCAGATGCGCGAGCTGCGCGCTCTGATCCGCGAGCTGTCCAAGGGCTGCGGTGTGCTCTTCTCCAGTCACCTGCTCTCAGAGGTCCAAGCCGTCTGCGATCGTGTGATCATCCTGCACGAGGGCCGTGTCCAGCTCGATGCCAATCTCGCGGCCAGTCAGCCGGGCAATGTCTGGCGGGTGAAGATTGGCAGAGCGGTCAGTGCCGAGCGGCTCGCCGATCTGGCGCATGTGCGCGGCGCGGTGGCGATCGGCCCGGAGAGTTTCCAGATCGATCTGGAGACCGAAGCGACCTCCGCCGATCTGGCGCGCGCGATCATCGGTGCGGATCTGGATCTGCTGGAACTGGCCCCCGAGCGCAGTGACCTGGAACGGGTCTTTTTCGATATCATCGGTGTGGAGGAGGCGGCATGATCACCACCATCGCCGGCCGCGAGATTCGCGGTGGAATCGTCACGCCGCTGCTGTGGATCCTGCTGGGCGTCGCGCAGGTGGTGCTGGCCTGGATTTTTCTCCAGATTGTCGAGGACTTCAGCGGACTGAGCGCCGATGAGCGGGTCGCGACCCTGACGCAGGAGCTGGCGATGAACTTGTTTGGGTTCGCCGCCGTCATCGCTATGCTGGCTGCGCCGCTGCTGGCGATGCGCATATTCAGCGGCGAACTGCGCGATGGCAGTTTCGACCTGATTGCCTCGGCCCCGGTGCGGCTTGACCAAGTGGTGCTGGGCAAATTCCTGGGACTTGCGGTCCTGATCACACCGCTCTGCCTGCTGCCCGCAGCCAACGCCTTGATGCTATTGGGGGCCGCCGAGCTTGACCTCGGCCAGCTCGCCGCGGCCACCGTGGGGCTTTGGCTTGCGGCGCTGATGTTCTGCGCGGTCGGACTCTATGCCTCCAGTCTCACGGCGCAGCCCGGCGCAGCGGTGCTGGTGGCCTTCGGTCTGCTGCTGCTGTTTTCGGTCATCGGGCGCGCCGACGTGCTGTCCACCCAAACCCTGTCGCTGTTCGGCTGGCTGTCCTGGAATGAGCACCTGTTCTGGTTTCTACTGGGTGCGCTGCGTCTGAGCGACTTGGCCTATTTTCTGTTCTTCACGGCGTGCTTCCTCGCCCTCACTCACCGCCGACTCGGCAACCGTCGTCTGCAATGAAACGCTTCACGACTCCGCTCTGGAACCGGGTGCGTTGGCTCGAACGCCCACTCGCCGATGCGCTCTTTGCGATCCTGCTGCTGGCGCTGGTCGTGACCTGCGGCTGGCTCGTCGCCCGCCACGACCGCACCTGGGACTGGACACGGACGGCAACCAACACCCTGTCGCCGCAGAGCCGGGTGATTCTGGAGCGTCTGGATGCACCCTTGCGGGTTAGCGTCTTCGCGGACGCCCGTACACCGCTGGCGAAGGCGATCGGGCAACTCCTGGCCCGCTACACTGAGGCGCTGCCCGAGATGGAAGTGCTCTATCTCGATCCGCAGCTCTTTCCCGAGCAGGCGCGCGATGCCGATGTTGCGCTCCTCGGCCAGATCCTGCTGGAATATCGCGGCCGCCGCGAGACGCTGAAGGAGATCGGCGAGCGGGCGATCTCCGCCGCCATCGCCCGGCTCACCGAGACACGCAGCCCCTGGATCGCAGTCATCGAGGGCCATGGCGAACGTGCGATTGACGGCGAGCGGGGCACGGATCTCGGACGGCTCGGCCATGAGCTGACCGATCAGGGGTTCCTGACGCGTTCACTGGATCTAGCGCGCGCTCAGGACGTGCCGAACAACACCCGGCTGGTCATGCTGTCTAATCCGCGCCTGCCGCTCTTCTCCGGCGAGGTTCAGGGTCTGATGCGGTTTCTCGATCGGGGCGGAAATCTGCTCTGGCTCATGGACCCAGGCCCGCTGAACGGACTCGAGCCGCTCGCCGATCTGCTAGGTCTGCACATCCTCCCCGGCGTCGTGGTCGATGCCTCGGCGGCCGATTTTGGCGTCGAGACGCCCGCCGTCGCCGTGATCTCGGACTACCCTGAGCATCCCTTGACGGAGGGGCTTTCCAAGCCCGCGATCCTGCCTGGATCGCTCGCCTTCGGTTCCACCGTCGCTCCCGGCTGGACACTCGAAACGTTTCTCGCGACCGGCGAGCGGAGTTGGAACGAGACTGGCGCGGTGTTCGGCGCGATCGACCGTGACGAAGTGGTCGGAGAGCTTCCTGGTCCACTTCCGGTCGCGCTGGCGCTGACCCGCACGCTCCCCGAGACGGAGACTGCCCAGCGCGTCGCGGTGGTCGGCGATGGCGACTTTCTGAGTAACGTCCAGATCGGCAGTCACGGCAATCAGGCATTGGGCATCGGCTTGCTCCGCTGGCTGAACGCCGGGGAGGAAGGTTTGTTGGAGCTGCCGCCATTACCGTCCGCGACCGAGCCGCTCGAACTGAGCACCGCCAGACGAACGCTGCTCGGCGTCTGGGCGCTGATTGCGTTGCCGGCGATTTTCCTCATCGGCGGAATCGCGATCCGCTGGCACCGCTGGAGAGTGCAGTGAAGACGCGTTGGCTGATCAATCTCGCTCTGTTGCTGGCGGTCACGCTGCTGGTAACCCTGATCCGCAATGAGATCGACACGGCAAGCTCCGTGCAAACGCTGACCGATCTGAACGCGGGCGATCTCTATCAGATTCGCATCTCGCGTCAGGGCGAGCCGACCATCGCGCTGAGTCAGGATCTCATGGGCTGGCGTCTGGAGTCCCCCATGCGGGTGGATGCTGACACCACACGACTCGACAAGCTGCTCGCTGTGCTGGAGACGCCCGTTCATCGCAGCTTTCCGCAGGAGAGCGCGGCGTTGGAGCAGCTCGAACTGGCCCCGCCCAAGCTGGAGCTGCGCATCGATGCGCTGGAGCTGGCCTTCGGCGGGATCGACCCGCTCACCAAGGCGCGCTATGTCGCCTCGGACGGCCTGGTCCATCTCATCGACGACCGCTTCTTCCATCTGCTGATCGCACCGCCCATTGACTATGTCTCGCTCAACCTGCTCCCGCGCGGCTTCGTGCCGGCGTTCGGGCGTCTCGGGGGCGTGCCGTTCGCCGTCGACACCCTGAGCACTCTGGCAACGCTGACGGCCGAGCGGGTCGAGCCATTGGTCGGCGAGCAGAACGGCTCGCCGGCAGAACTCAAGGCCGGAGACGGCACCACCCTGCGCTTCATCGTCTCCGAAGACCGGCGCCGCTGGGCGCGGCCAGATCAGGGTCTACTCTATGTGCTAACGGATGCACCCAAGCTGGAGCAAGATCCGGACGCGATCGACAGCACACCGCCCGAGCCGACGACACAGCCCGAACCGCCCGCGCCGACCCTCATGGAGCAGGAGCAGGGGAGCATCGCTGATCCTGGTCTTGGACCGATGCTCGAGGAGAGCGCCGATCCGTTCGGACCCATGCCGACTGAAAGGTTGCCTTATTCAGCACCGGTTGATCCCGAAAGCATCGTTCCGGGCGATATGCCGCTGAGCAAGCCCCCCGTGGTGCGTCTGAGACCGGACGGAAGCGAGGAGCCGATGTTCATCGAACCCCGGAGCAACCCGCGGAGCGCGCCGGATGATGGCGGTGCGCCCTATGGTTACGGCCAGGACCCATTCGCGCCGGACCCGCCTGCAACTCCCGAGCAGGCCCCCGACGGGCCGCGCTAGACGCGCATGCCGGAACTGCCCGAGGTCGAGACCACGCTACGCGGAATCAGACCCCACCTGGAAGGTCGGCGCATCGTACGACTACTGGTGCGCGAGGGGCGACTGCGGCTGCCAATCCCACCGGAGATGCCAGACCGGTTGGTTGGGCAGACCATCGGCACGCTGTCACGGCGCGGCAAGTACATCCTGATCGGCCTTGAGCGCGGCACCCTGCTCGTCCATCTCGGGATGTCGGGCAGTCTGCGGGTGGTGCCGACCGCAAGCCAGCCCAGACGCCATGATCATCTCGATCTAGTCGCCAGCAGCGTCGGGATCGACGATCAAGAGCGTGAGGAGCGGTGTCTGCGCTTCCACGATCCACGTCGCTTCGGCATGTTTCTCTGGATGCCAGAACCGCCAGCTAAGCTCGAGCGCGAGCACCCCCTGCTGCGCAACCTCGGACCCGAACCCTTGGGGCCGGATTTCAATGGCGATGCACTCTACAGACTCAGTCGTTCGCGGCGCCTGGCCGTGAAGGCGTTCATCATGGACGCGAGCGTGGTCGTCGGAGTCGGGAACATCTATGCCAATGAGGCGCTCTTTCTCGCCGGCATTCACCCGGCACGCGCCTGCGGGCGTGTCGGTCTGGCCCGCTACCGCAGACTGGCCGAGGTGATCCGCGCCGTGCTGCGCGAGTCAATCACACAGGGCGGCACCACACTACGCGACTTTGTCCAGGAAGACGGTCAGCCAGGCTATTTCGCACAATCGCTGCGGGTCTACGGGCGCGAGGGCGAACCCTGCAAGCGCTGCGGCGCGAGCATTCGCCAACGGCGCATCGGACAGCGCTCGAGCTTCTTCTGCCCGCGCTGCCAGCACTGACCCGGCAAGCATGAGACCGTGACATACAACTCTGGTGGACTCCATACCAATGGAGTCGGCGCCGGTGTCATGATCCTCATGCGCTACTGCATCGTCTCCCAACCTCCTCCTCAGCGTAAGAATGAATCCGGGGTTCGAGCGCCCATCGCCTCGGCACATGGGCGTGTACATACTCGACCAGAACCTGGATGCGCCGCGCGCGCGGCCCCTGAGGAACATGACAGGAAAGCTCCACCGGTGTCGCTTCCCAGTCTCCGAGGACACGGGCGAACTGCCCGTGCAGACCGTGGCGCGGACACTCTGCCAACCATGACGGCAGAATGCCGATGCCGTAGCCGCGAGCGACCGTGTCGGCGAGCATTGTGAGTGAGTCGACCCGCAGTCGCGTGCGCGGCTCGAACCGGTGCAGATCGCCGCTGGCCGTTTGGCGCAGCAGGATCTGTCCCGACTCGCCCGCCAGCCCGATCCAGGGGCAGTCGCCCAGCCCGCTGGGGTCCGCGAGCAGACGGCAAGTGCCCTGCTCCTGCGCCGTGGTGTAGAGCCGTCGCCGCCAGCGCCCCAGCGGTGTGCGTCCGAATCCGGATAGGGTGTGTGCATCGCAAGCGAGCCACAAGTCTGTCCCATCTGCCGCTGGCAGAGCGCCAGGCGGGAGAACACGCACCTCCAGACTGATCTCAGGGTGACCGGCGAGAAAGTCGTTGAGCATGCGCGTCGCCCAGCCGTGTGCCAGCGGTTGATCGACCCACACCCGAATCTCGCCGCGCATCTCGCGAGAGAACGCCGCGACCGAGCGCCGACCCTCCTCGGCCAGCGCCATGATCCGCTCGCCGTAACCCGCATAACAGCAGCCCGCTTCGCTGAGTAACAAACGCCCGCCTTCGTAGCGTGTGAGGGTATGTCCCAGCGTCTCCTCCAGCGCTGCCAGTCGTCTGCTCAAGGTCGACTTGGGCCAATCGAGTGCGCGGGCTGCGGCGCTCAGGTTGCCATGCTCGCGCAAGGCCACCAATGCCTGCATCGTGTCGAAGTCCGTCATTTCCGTTCCTGTTTTGCAACGACCTGTTCTACGCATCGCACTTCCCGACAAGCGGCAAGACCGATAGGATCGATAAGATTAATGCGAATGATTCTACTTATTCTCTAACGGTAGTGCGATGAGAATCGATCCACCCAAGATCACCCTGGCGACCATTTTGATGGTAACGGGATGGCTGCTTACGCTGGCCCAGACTCAGGCCGACGGCACGGCAAACGTGGAACTCTCCACCATCCAGGTCGAAGCCCGCGATGAGGCCGAGGGTCGCGCGATCCCGATCGAGCAGATCCAGCGCGGTCTGGCCACCGACATGGCGGATGTCTTCAGGACTGAGCCATCGGTACGCATCGGCGGCGGCGCGCGCAATGCCCAGCGTATCTATCTGCGCGGCATCGAGAGCAGCAACCTCAACATCAGCATCGACGGGGCGCGCCAGGGCCGCGCT
The DNA here is from genome assembly GCA_029257385.1 of Thiorhodococcus sp. Classification (GTDB taxonomy): domain Bacteria; phylum Pseudomonadota; class Gammaproteobacteria; order Chromatiales; family Chromatiaceae; genus Thiorhodococcus. Next base: position 49,583 of record JARIBS010000050.1, on the reverse strand, counting down.
CTGCATCAGCATCGCGGCGGCATCGGCGGGATCGATCCAGACTTGCTCAAGCAGGTGGAAGTCATCACCGGTCCCTCGGCAGATCGCGGGCCGGGCGCGCTGGGCGGGGCCATCCGCTTCGAGACGGTCGATGCTCAGGATCTGCTCGACCCCGAGCGTGCCGTCGGTGCGACTCTCAAAGCGGGCTACGCCAGCGCCGACAGCTCAGAGCTGGGCAGCATCAGCGCTTACGGCAAGGGCGGCGATTATCTGGGCCTGCTCGCCCATATTTCGGCGGTCAATCGCGAGGATTATCGTATCGGCGGCGGGGGCGAGGTGCCCAACTCGGCCGGCCAGGACCGAGACTACTTCCTCAAAGCCACGCTGCTCGATCTCGCGGGCCACAGCCTACGTCTGAGCGCCGAGCGCAACACCAACGCCGGTCTCTATCTCTACGGCAGCACCGGCAGCGACATGGGCTATGCGCCCGAGGGTTCGGTACCCGAGTATCAGATCAGCTCGCGCGACACCTTTACGCTGGAGCACCGCTACCGCCCCGGCAATGCGCTGATCGACTGGCGGATCAATCTCTATTCCAACGACAATACCCTGGAGAATCAGGATCGCAACAGCGAAGTGGCCAGTGAAGAGGTCGGCGGCAGCCTGCGCAACGTCGCACGCTTCGCGCTCGGATCGACTGATCACCGTCTGACCCTGGGTTTGGACTATTTCAACGAAACCGGCGTCAGCCGTCTGGCCGACGGTAGCGATCGCGACAACGACTCCAGCAATCTGGGGCTGTTTCTGCAGGAGCGTCTGAGTTGGAACTGGTTGAGCCTCTCGCTCGGCGCGCGCTACGACGACTATTCAGCTGACTATGGCCCCAAAACCCTGGAAGGCGACCGGATCTCGCCAAACGTCAGCGCCGAGATCCGTTTCGCCGAGGGCTGGAGCGCCTTCGCCGGTTACGGCGAAGCGGTGCGCGGCAGCAGCCTCATTCCCATCGGTTGGCTGTCGAGCATCGACGCCTCGGCCAACTTCAACGACGGCAAATCCTTCGATGCGGAAGAGTCCTTGCAGCGCGAGACCGGCCTGCGTTATCAGACGGATGGTCTCTTTCTGCCAGAGGCAACCTTCGACACCGAGCTGACGCTGTTCGACACCCGGCTGCGCAACACCATCGAGCGGGTCGGCGGGGGGCGCACCATCCCCTTCAAGTTGATCAGCAACCCAGAGATGCTGCGCTCGCGCGGCTTCGAGGTGCGCGCGACCTGGGGCTGGCGTGCGCTGGAGACCCGACTCGCTTATTCCAGCTTCGAGACCACCGACAGCGACGGCAATCCGGTCGGCATCATCCGGCGCAAGGCCGCTGGCAGCGGTGATCAACTGGTCTGGGACACCCGCTGGAGTCCGCGCGAGGACATCACTTTGGGCTACACCCTCACCGCCGTCGCTGGGCTGAACGATGTTCCGACGGGTCAGGAAGAGCGCCCCGGCTATGTGCTGCACGACATCCAGGCCGAATGGCAACCGAGCACGCTGCGCAACCTGAGCCTGTCGCTTGCCGTCCACAACCTCTTCGACCGGCGCTATGCCGACCAGGCGTCCATCGCCAGCAGCACCACAGGGGTGGTCGACGAGCCAGGGCGCGATGTGCGGTTGGCGGTGAGTTATCGGTTCTAGCCGGGGAGGCTAGCCGCGCCCGAGTGCGCTCGCCAGACAGAGATTCGAGGCGCTTTGCGCCCTCAATTGCGCGCCACCCTGGCGCGCGTCCCCAGACCAGGGCCGATCTGGCCCTTACCAGGAGTATCCAAACCATGATCTCGACATCCGGCAACCCACGGCGGGCGGCCATGCCCTTGCTTGCCTGCCTTCTGCTCGTCAATACGGCGTTCGCGGCCGAGGTGCCGGTTGAAAACCCGCCCGTCACGGCACCGAGCGGACACCTCTATCTGGTCAGCGTCGGCATCGGCGACCCCGACAACATCACGGTACGCGCCCGCAATACCATCGTTGAAGCGGATATCGTCTTCGGTATGCAGCGGGTGCGCGAGCGCCATGCCGATCTGCTGCAAGGCAAGGAGACCTACGAGGCAGGCCACGGACTATTCCGGCCGATGCGTCAAACAGCGCGCGACAAGGGCAACCAGCAGGACCAGCGCCGCGAGGCGGCACGCACCGAGCTGGAGACGCAGGCGCGTACCGTCATCCGCGAGGCGGTCGCCGCAGGTAAAACGGTGGCGGTGCTCGACTATGGCGATCCCACCATTTACGCTCCGCAGACCGGTTATCTCAGCGAGTTCGCTGATCTCAATCCAGTCGTGATTCCAGGCGTCTCCAGCTTCAACGCGGCCAATGCCACGCTGGGACGGAGCATCACACAGGGCGAGCACAGCCGCTCGGTGATCCTCACCCGCACGCCAGAGCAAAGCCTGGACGAGACGCGCCTCGACACCCTGGAGACACTTGCCAAGAGCCGCTCGACCATGGTCTTCTTCACCATGCGCTCGAAGTTCCCGGAGTTCGTCGCCCGCATGAAGGCTTCCTATCCGGGCGACACGCCGATCGCCATCGTCTCCCATGCCGGTTACCAAGGTCAGGAGCAGGTCATCGCGGCGACCCTAGACAGCATCCTGGAGCGGGTCGGCAACGCAGAACTGCCCTTCGAGCATCTGATCTACGTCGGTGACTTTCTGAAATGAGCCAAAACCGGCCCAGCGAGCTTAGGCGCGAGATCGGGTTGGTCTCGGCCACCGCGCTGGTCATCGCCAACATGATCGGCAGCGGCATCTTTACGACCTCGGGCTTCATCCTTGCTGAGTTGGGCAGCCCCACCGCTGTGCTGGTGTGCTGGCTGCTTGGCGGGCTGTTCGCTCTGGCCGGGGCGCTCTGCTACGGTGAGCTGGGGGCGATGCTGCCGCGCGCGGGTGGCGAGTATGCCTATCTGCGCGCGTCCTTCGGCCCGCTGCCCGCCTTTGTTTCTGGCTGGATCTCGCTGATTGTTGGCTTCTCCGCCCCCATCGCGGCGGCGGCCATCGCTTTTGCGACCTATTTCCTTGGCGGCACCCCGGATCCCTGGCTGATTCTGGGTCCCGAGGACAGCCCCTGGCTCCGGTTCTCGCCGATCACCCTGCTGGCCTGTGGTGCCGTGATTGCGCTCTCTCTGGTCCACATCCACAGCCTGCGTTTGGGCCAGGGTGTGCAGAACCTGCTCACGGTCTTCAAGCTCGGCTTCATCCTGGTCTTCATCGGTGCCGGTCTCTGGCTGGGGCAGGGCGATCTTGGGCATCTGACACAGGTTCTGCCAGAGACCCACATCACCGGGGCCAGCTTCGCGGTCGCGCTCATCTTTGTCTCATTTGCCTACAGCGGCTGGAACGCCGCCGCCTATCTGGGCGGGGAGATCCGCCAGCCGGGGCGCAACCTGCCGCTCGCGCTCGCGCTCGGCACCCTGCTGGTCACCGTGCTCTACCTGCTGCTCAATCTGGTCTATCTCTACGCCCTGCCGCCAGCGGCCATGAGTGGCATGCTGGAAATCGGCACCGGTGCCGCGCGTGCGCTCTTTGGCCCCACCATCGGTGCGCTGTTCGGGCTGGCCATCGCGCTCGGGCTACTCTCGGTGATGAGCGCCATGATCATGGCCGGGCCGCGCGTGTATTTCGCCATGGCGCGCGACGACCTCTTCTTCCGCCGCTTCGGTGAGGTCGACGCCAACCGCCATACCCCGGCGCAGGCGATCGTCTTCCAGGCGCTGATTGCCTGCGCTATGATCTTGATCGCTGCCTACGATGCTTTGCTCGTCTACATCGGCTTTACCCTGTCGCTCTCGGCCATGCTCACGGTCATCGGTCTGATGCGTCTGCGCCGACGCGCACCCGACACCCCGCGTCCTTACCGCACCCTGGGCTATCCGCTCACGCCTCTGCTGTTCATCGCCGGGAGCCTCTGGATCATCGTCTACACCCTGACCAGCAAGCCAATCGTCGGGCTTTACGGACTCGCAACCCTGCTGTCGGGCGCGCTGCTCTATCGGTTTTTTCGCCTGTCCAAGACCGGCTAGGATGCGTTTGAGCCGCTGCCGCCGGAGCGCTTATCGTGACACCGCTGGGCGTGTGTTTCCGCACCCTGAACGGCTGCCAGACGTCCAGCCATCCGGCGGGTTGTCATGCGGCTGATCAGACGCTCAGTCTGGCTCAGGAGCCTGTACCGCTGGCACTGGGTCAGCGCTGCGCACCAGCGGGAGGATGACGGCGCCGATCACCGTCGAGGTCATTTGATGCCTCACGGACCAGCTCACCGAAGCGGCGGCAACTCGCCACCAGATCCGGTCCCTGGGCGTGCAGATCGCCGCCGATGAGCAGGATGCAGTCGCGTCCGTAGAATCGGCACAGCTCGCCCACCCGATCCAGACGCATGCCGCCCGCCGGAACGGGGAAGATCGGCTTGATCGATCCCATCTCACGGGTCGTGCCATCGACCAGATCCAGACACTCGTCGCGAGTATAGGCAAAGCGCCCGCCCCAACTGGGAAAGATCGTCGCGTCTGCACCCGCGAGTCGGTTCAGCTGACCGTAAAGTACGCCGTGTGAGATCCCCGAGTCCGGATGAACGCAGAAACTGCCCTGAAACGCCGGATGGCTGAGGATCGGCAGGCCAAAGGTGTCATCCTCGGCCAGGGTGCGCATGGCGTCGAGACCGCACAAACCGGGACAGAAGAGCACGCCGCCCGCGCCCGCCTGCTTAGCCAAGCGCGCGCGCCGGGCCACTTCGGTGGCCGGGGCGGAGACATTGGGCAGATAGAGACAACGTTTGCCGGTCTCGCGGTTGGCGCGCGCGACGGCCTCGGCACAGCGCGCGACCCGCTCATCGAACGGACAAAACGTCTGATCGCTCAGACCGTGATCGTCTTTGATGAGATCGATTCCGCCGAGTGCGAGCCGATAGGCCAGCTCGGCAAGCTCGGTCGGGGAAAGCCCCATCGGCTTGATGGCGGTGCAGAGCAGGGACCGATCATGCACATCGAGCAGAGTGCGCAGACCCGCCCGACCAAAACGTGGACCGCGATAGTGCTGACGCAGTGATTCGGGCAGATCGAAGCCGACTAGCCGCACGCTGGGCTGGATGCTGATATTGCCAAACAGGACGTTGATGAGCTGCGTCAGCTCACGCCCAGCCGTCTCGACCGGATAGGCGATGCCGACCTCGAAGCGATCTTCACCGATGGCCTCAATCGCAACCACCCGACCGATAATCTGATCGCGGATCGCCGTGCTCGTGATCAGCGTCTCGGGAAACTCCACGGTCTGCTCGATACAGATGTCGCGCGCGCGCGCCTCCACCTCGGCGCTCGTGCAGCGGATGTGATAAAGGGCCGTAAAGCGCTCTGTGCTCAAGTACAACGAGGATGATCGGCTCACAGGTCTTCCGTCTTATCCACCTGGCGCATGGTCTCGAGTCTGACATCGGATAGCGCCTCTTCGGTCAGACCGAGCCGCTCGCCGGTTAGATCCTCGACCGCCCGGACCAGCGCCAGCGCATCCAGACCATACTCGCGCATCAGATATTGGCGGCTTGCGCCATGCGCATAGGTGTCGCGCAGACCGATGCGGATCAGCCGCTTGCCCAGGCCGTGCTCAGCCATCAGCTCGGCAGTCGCCGAACCCAGAGCGCCGGTGATGGCGTGATTCTCCATCGTAATCACCCCGAGCCGGGCGCCCGCGATGGCCTCAAGCAACCCTGGATCGTCGAATGGTTTGAGGGTAGAGACGTGCAAATGGCAGATGCCGAGACCCTGCTTGCGCATCGCCCGTGTCGCGCGCATCGCCTCCTCGGTACAGATGCCGCTCGACAGGATGGTGAGATCCGCGCCCTGGCTCAGGTGTCGGGCGCGGTTGAAGATCATCGACTCGGAGGCGTCGAAGAGTCTGGGCATCTCACCGCGCAGCATGCGCACATAAACCGGGCCGTCGATGGCCTGAGCCACGTCCAGCACCGATTCGACATCCGTCGCATCGCCGCACTCCAGCACCCGCATGTTCGGCAGCAGCCGCATGAGCGCGATGTCGTCGACCGCCTGATGGGTGACACCGCCAGCGGTGGTGATGCCGGGCAGGAAACCGATGAGCCGCACCGCCAGATTCGGATAGGCGATCGACATGGCCACCTGATCGAATGGCCGACGACAGATGAAGACCGCGAAGGTGTGCACAAATGGGAAGAACCCCTCGCGCGCCAAACCGGCGGCGAAGCCCATCATGTTCTGCTCCGCCATGCCCATGGAGAAGAAGCGATCGGGATAGGCGTCGCGAAAGCCATCGGCCTCGCAGGAAGAGGTCAGATCGGCCGAGAGCACCAATACCTCGGGACGATTGGCGGCCCAGCGGATCAGGTTCTCGCGGTGCGGACATTGTACGCTTTGCATCAGTTCGCCCCCTCGCGCAGCGTCTCCAGCAGGGATCGATAGGTTTGGAATTCCCCGTCGCTCTTGAAGCGCACATAGTGCAGCTTGGGTGCCCGCTCGCGCAGTTGATCCAGCCCCCGACAGGGATCGGTGCGCGCGATGACGACCAGCGGCCGATCTCGCTCTGAGTCCTCCTCCGCTGGTGCAGCGAGGGCGTCCGGATCGTGGCCGTCGACCGTGTGTACTTCAGCACCAAAAGCGAGCAGCCGTTCAGCCAGTGGCTCGATGCCCATCACCCTGTCCATGGGTCCATCGCACTGCTGGGCATTGGCGTCGACATAGACACCGAGATTGCCGAGCCGGTGATGGGCCAGCGCCGCGAACGCCTCCCAGGTCTGGCCTTCCTGAAACTCACCGTCGGACATGAAGACCCAGACCCGCCCCGTCTCGCCGCGCAGACGGCGGGCCAGCGCGATACCACCGGCCTGACTGAGCGCTTGGGCGAGCGAGCCGGCGGTCACCTCATGACCAGGGGAATGCTCGGCGCCGATCAGCTCGACCGTGCTGCCGTCCTGATTGAACTCATCGAGCGCCCCCGGTCCGAGTCGCCCAAGCTCGATCAACAGTGAATAGAGCACCAAGGCATAGTGCACCGGCGAGAAGATAAAGCGGTCCAGCTCGGGCGCCTTGGGTCCGTTGTAGTCCGCCCCGGTGAAGGCCGCTGGATTGTCGCTGCCCGGCACCCCGGCGAACCGTCGCGGGACCAGGGGCGCCTGGCTGGGTCCGAGACACATCACCCGCAGATAGAGGGTCGAGAGGATCTCGGCCGAGGAGCAGGCCTGGCTGAGATAGCCGCCGTTGTTGTTCAGAGTGTGCTCGAGAACGCGTCGACGCACGGCATCGGCGGTCTGGCGGATCAAGTCTTGCGAGGGCGGACCTTCGGATCGGGCGCTGGCGTATGCCATGGGTGATCTCTTGGGCTGATGGGTTGAAGCGATGAAATTGTTCCGGTTGAGCACGGCGAGGTGGTCAATGGCCGGGATCAAGGACGGTTTCAGGTTGCGATAAGACATTGAGAGTACAGCGGGGCCAAATGGCCATCAACCTGTAAACGACGGTGGCCGTCGCGAGTGGCGGGCAGGAGGCGAATGCCCGCGCGTTATAGAAGTCTCCTGGCGCGAGCGCCTTGTTAGGCGATTATTGCCTGTGCGCTTGTGGCTCTGTGCGACATATAGAAAGTATCCGCGACCGAGTCCAATTATGCTGTGCGCAGCGGCTGATGGTGACCGGCGAAGACGCTCCCACTCAGATCATTGAACCAGCGCGCACACTCTGAGAGCAGCGGGACTTGTGCCATTCCGGCTGTGTCGGATCCCGGCCTTAAGCACAGCCAGCTAACGCACGCCTTCAATGTCTTTGGAGAAGTATTCTGTGGCAGCATCCTGCGCTTGTTGCTCTGTAAACCCCAAAGCCTTCAGAGCATATCGGCCTGAGCGCAATGCACTTTCAACTGTTTCACGAACAATGTCGTCAGCACCCGACTGATAAAGCTCGTATAAGTGCCCGTGGTCATAGGCCCTTGCAATGATATGGATATCAGGTCTTTCGCGGCGTACATACGCAATCAGATTGAGTGCCTGTTCCGGCTCATCAATGGCCACCACGAGTAACTTGGCCTCGGGTAACCCCGCTGCCTGTAATAGATCAGGATGTGTAGCGTCACCGAAAAAACTCTTGACGTTGAGCGCATGCATTTTGCTTATCACATCTTCGCGCCGGTCCAGAACCACGGTCTTGAAGCCGTTAGATACCAGCATGCGGTTGATAACTGTTCCGAACCGGCCGTGACCTGCGATGATGGCCACCCCCTGCTCGGTGACCTCATCATCTTCACGTATCTGTGTCTGCCTGTATCTTGGTTTTACAATTTTTTCAAAAAAGATGAAAAAGAGCGGCGTGAGCAGCATCGACAAGGCCACAACCAGTAATAATATCCGCGATATGTCTTCAGTCATGACGGATGACTTAAGACTAAAAGAAATCAGTACGAATCCAAACTCACCGACCTGCGCCAGCCCGAGAAAAAAAAGCCAGCGATCAGCGCCCTTGAGCCCGAACATGACGGCCAGCAGAAAAAGTATCAGCGCCTTGAGTGCCATCACGCTCAGTGTCAGCCCAATGACCAGTAGCCATTGCTGGCCAAGTACTTCAAAGTCCATACCCGCACCGACTGTGATAAAGAATAAGCCGAGCAGTAATTCCTCAAAAGGTTCGATGTCACTCTCCAGCTCATACCGATATTCACTGGTAGCAAGGACGACTCCAGCCAGGAATGTACCCAATGCGGGTGAGAGCCCCACTGATGTCATCAGCAGCGCAATGCCGACCACAAGGAGCAAGGCCGTAGCGATAAACATCTCACGCAGCCCGGTAGACGCAATGTAGCGAAAGAGCGGGCGCGATAAATAGTGTCCGCCAATGACGACAATCGCAACCGCAACCAATATTTCAAGTGCTTTTTGCCAGCCTGCCAATTGCGCCAGGTAGCTAGAACTAACCTGCTGCGGGGCTGACGCAATTTCGCCACCAACAACACTGGCGGCACCAGTTGCACCCAGGGCCGCAAGCTCTGGTATGGCCAACAGCGGAACAATCGCAAGTAGCGGAATGACTGCGATATCCTGTGTGAGAAGCACTGAAAAACTGGCCTGACCTCCGGGCCTTTTCAACAGATTTTTCTCACCCAGGGTATGTAAAACAATAGCTGTGGACGAGACTGAGAACACAAATGACACCGCTATAGACAACTGCCAACTCAACCCTAACGCTATTCCCGCTCCTGTAATGACGGCTATGGTAAGCAACATCTGCAGACCACCCAGCCCAAGCAGTTGACCCCGCATCGACCACAAAACGTTTGGCTTGAGTTTCAGTCCCACGATAAACAACATCATGACGACACCGAACTCTGCAAATCGCTGTATTTCCGCAGCTTCAGCACCAGCAAAACCGGTCAGAGGGCCAATAACAACGCCTGCCAGCAAATAGCCAAGCACCGAACCCAAACCCAGACGTCTGGCGATAGGCACGGCTATCACTGCCGCCAATAGGTAGACAAAGGTATGAAGTAGTTCGGTATCTATGTTCTAGTCTCCCTATTTTTTTAATTAACAATCACCAGATTTAGCTGGTGGTTGTTGAGTTTTTGTCTGTAGTCATTTTGTATAGTGTTCTGTCTTTTTTTATAAAGTGATGATACAAGGCAGCTAAAACGTGGCCCAATATTAGAATCCAAACTAGCCATGCACCTAATATTTTTTTATGGATGAAGTCTATCGGCTCTTCAAATTCTTTAAACGTAATACCCATCTCGTCAATAACTAAATATTCGAATAACAGTGTACTTTCGAATTTCGGAATATCGAACATGAAAAAAAATTCTGTATTTACTCCAGTACCTATATACCCAGTGATAGGCATGATTATCATGATGGCATATAAAGAATAATGACCTGCATGAGCTGCTAGGTGCTCCAGTTTGGTGCCTTGTTCCATATCTGGCATACGGTTGGAAATACGCCAAATAATGCGAAGCGCCACAATAACGGCTATTGTAACCCCTATTGATAAGTGGAGCTGAATGGCAACCCAATTCTCAGGTGTATTATCTTCTGTAAACCAGTGTCGATAGTAAACGCTAACATAAGAACCTAAAAAAAGAATAGCCGTCCCCCAATGCAACCACTTTGCTATAGAGCCGTAGTTGTTAATAGTGTTTTTAACGCTCATAAAATCCTCCAAATTGGTAGGTACTCTAACAACCGTATTTGCGGCCAGGGTAGTGCCCTTTTCTGCATGACGGCGCGACAATTTACACCTATCTAATCAATGCTTTAAACCAGAAATCGGTAGTGCCCCAGTTGATAGGATATTTCGTTTCATTTAAAATCAACGGACCTGTATTTTTTGATAAGGAATTGCTCGCAAATGTTGAACTGCCCAGATTGCTATTCCAAAAAACTTGTTAAAAATGGTTTCAATACGCTTGAAAAGCAGATGTATCGTTGCTTAGTCTGCGGTCGTAAGTTCGTTCTCAGGTAGTGCCCTTTTCTGCATGACGGCGCGACAATTTAAATCTATCTAATCAATGCTTTAAGCCAGAAGTCATCATATAGATCGGGGCACTACCCGATTTGGTACTTTATCCATCATTACAATGCTTCGCTTCCAGTCAATCAAAACTTTTAAAGTACTGCCGTCCTATGAATCAGGGCACTACCCCGGTCGGTTCGGGTGATGGGAATGGCTCGACCGAACCGCCGCGCTCCATGATCGCGATGATCCGCTCCGCCAGATTGTTAAGCGATGCCTCTGAGTAGTTGCGCCAGTGCGCGCGCACGAAGGCGTGGAAATAGAGATAGCGCAGATATTGTGTGATCAGCTCGGTGTCTGGCGGTGTGCCGAGCGCCGCTCTCAAACGCCCGGCCAGCTCGGTTGGGTCGCGCACCGGATGGACCAGCCCCTCGCGGACATAGAAGTTGTTGCCCAGGGTGACGATCGGCTTGCCGAAGACCATGCCCTCAATGCCGACGGTGGAGTTGACGGTGACCACACAGGCGGCGCGCTGGAGGATGGTGCGCACATCACCGCCGCCGACCCAGATCAGGTGCGGGAAACGCCGCGCTACGGGGTCATAGTCGGTTTTGTTGAGATCGGCTGGATGGAGCTTGACCACCAGTTTTATCTCGGGATCGACTGCTCGCAGCGCCCGATCCAAATCCGCGATTGCTGCGTCGAGCCGGTTGGCGTAGATCATTGAATGGATGGTGAGCTGGCTGTCGCTCCTGACCTGGAGCGGGAAGAACACGAAGCGCTCGGGCAGGATCGGGATGGCGCGCGGAATCAACTGATTGGCCTGGATCGAAGGGTCGCGCTCGCGCCAGTCGTCCCAGGCTTGTATCAGATAGGCCAGTGGCGAGGGCCGCACCCGCCCGCCTCGCGCGGGGGCGTACCGGGGCTTGCGGCCCGCCCGGTAGGCGCTCAGGAGCGCGTCGAACTCCCGGATCTGGGCGTCGGAATAGTGCAGGGCGCGGATCTCCTCGAGGCCGAGGTCGCGGCCGGTCGCGGCGAAGGCGTTGACGCCCACCGGGTCGAGCTGGAGCGTGTTTGGCAGATAGCCGTTCTCAGCAAACATCAGCGCGATGCCGCGCGCCCTGGCGAGCTGCTCGGTGATCGCCGCAGCCAGCCCAGAGCCGTTCCAAAGGAAGATTCCCGCCGGTTGGACGCGCTCGAGAAAGGCGTCAAGCTCGCTCACCAGCCAGCAAAAGGCAGGGGCATGCTGCCACGCAAGCACCTGGTCTGATGATTTTCGCAGACGGGCGATGAGCTGACCGGTGTCGATCTGGACCTGATCGGGCCAGCCGGACGCCTTGCCGGTGCGGCGCTCGGGATGAACCTCCTGTCCCAGCCGTCGCAACAGACTGCGGCTTTTTACCCGAGGCGAGAAAAACACCGGCCGGTAGCCGGGCGCGAGCCGCTCGCCGACGGCGGCGAGGAACTGGGCCAGGTTCGGCCCCGGATCGATGAAGGCGACGGGTCGGGCGCTCATGGCGATGTTGTCTCCGTCTGGCTCAGACACAACGCCAGCAGCCAGCAGCAGAGCAGGACGAAGAACCCGGCGGTGATACGCATCAGCAGGATGGAGTCGGTCAGTGAGAACTGCATGTAGGCGAGCATGGTGAGGATACCGGCATATCCCAGCGCGCGCTGCTCGGCCCCAGTCCCGGTGATGGCGGTCCGTGCGAAGACGCCCAGCGGCACCAGATAGAGCAGCAGCAGCGAGGTTAGACCGAGCAGACCGCGCGTGGCCAGGGCATGGATGTAATCGTTATGCGCGTGGGTGTGTCCTTCGCTATTGTTGAAGGCGATGATGGCGGGAGAGATCAGCTGATGGTCAGCGGCCTGCTTAAAGTAAGCGTTCAACTGGCCGACGCCGATGCCGAGCCAGGGATGCTCCTGATAGGCCATCCGGGCCGCGCGCCACATCTCAAAGCGCTCGCCCAGCGCATCGCCCGAGCGCACCACCACCCCAGGCGAATAGCTGCGCGCCTCACTGACCGCCACCGCGATGCGGGTGCGGATCTGCTCCGACTGCAACACCCCTAAGCCGCCGACCACCAGCAAGGCCGTCAGTGCGATGAAAATGCCTCGGCGATGCGTTGGGTACTGCCTAAGCAGATAGACGCCGATGACCACAAGCGCGGTTGGAAAGACCAGCCAAGCGCCCCGGGTGCCGGATGCGATGCTGGCATAGAGCCCGAAGATGGCCGCGCCGAACAACAACACCGACCAGAGCCGTCGTGAGTCGAACATGACACAGGCCCCGAGCGCGCTCAGGACCGCCGCTAGGGCGGCGATGTCACCAAAAGGAATCTGCTTGCCCTTGCTGCCAGCGGCCCGGTAGTCGATGCCATAAGTGCGCTCGAATGCAGCGCTCAAGAACTGCATCTCCCAGAATGCGTAGAGACCCGAGAACAGCGCGGTCAGCGCGATGGCGGGCCAGAACCAGACCGGGCGGACCCGGATTGCCACCAGAAAAGGAATCAGAAAGACGCCCGCCAAGAAATAACTGAAGTGTTCCAGTCGATCGAGTGCATCGGTGTTGAACCCGGTGCGTCCGGCCGAAAGGATGGCGATGAGGGTGTAGAAAAGAAAAATACCGCTCAGGACATAAGTCAGCCGATCGATCGCCAGTGGCGCTCCCCGCCGCGACTGTAGATAGAGCCACACCAGGCTGAGCAGCATCAGCGTATGCAGGGTCGGACCATGGACTTCGTAATAGGCGACCGTCACCGTGGCCGTAGCGAGCGCGAGCAGGAGCGGCGCAAGCGCGGCGATCAGGGGTTTGGCGTCGAGACGGGTTCGCAAGTTCGAGAGCACTGCCAGGTCTTCCTCGGGCGATCTGCCGGGTGGATGGTCGGCGGACGCGCTCCAGCGCGCCCTGGAATCAGAAACCGTTTGGGATGCTACCATGCCGCGCACCGCGATCATGCGGCTGTGCATCTCAAACGGCCATCTCATGCAATCCATCCTCCTGGTCAGACTGAGCGCTATCGGCGACATCGTCTTCGCCTCGCCGCTGATTTGCGCATTACGCCGCCAGTGGCCTGAGGCGCGCATCGCCTGGCTGGTCCAGCCGGAGTGTGCCGCGCTGCTCGATCAGCACCCCGATCTGGACGCGGTGATCGTCTGTCCGCTGCGCCATTGGCAGCGGCTGTGGCGCGAGCGGCGCTACCGCCAACTCCTGCGTGAAGTGCGCGCGCTACGGGCGACCCTGCGCGCGCACGACTTCGATCTGGCGCTGGATCTGCAAGGGCTGCTCAAGAGCGGTGTGTTGGCGTGGCTTTCTAGTGCGCGCGAGCGTATCGGACTTGGCTCGCGCGAGGGGAGCCAGTGGCTCATGACGCGCCGCTTGGAGCGCGGTGGCGACGCCCGGCGCATCGGCTCGGAATATCTCTATCTCGCCCAATCGCTCGGACTGCCGACGGACGACTTCGCGATGGCGATCCATTATGGCGAGGCGGAGACGGTCTTCGTCGAGGGCATCATCCGGCGCGAAGGGCTGGGCGGCGGCTATGCGGTGCTCTGTCCCTTCACGACCCGGCCCCAGAAACATTGGATCGAGGACCGCTGGAGTGCGCTCGCACGACGTATCCGCGATGAGCTTGGGCTGATTCCGGTCCTGCTCGGCGGGCCGGGCGACCGCGCGGCGGCGAGCCGGATTAGCGATGCAGTCGATGGCCCGCTGGTCGATGTCACCGGTCAGACCAGTCTCACCGAGGCCGCAGCCCTGATCGAGCGCGCGAGCCTGCTGGTGGCGGTGGATACTGGGCTGGGACACATGGGGATTGCGTTTGATACACCGAGTCTGCTGCTGTTCGGCTCGACCTGTCCCTATCTCGACACCACTCGCGCCAATGCCCGCGTGCTCTATCATCCGCTGCCGTGCTCGCCCTGCAAGCGCCGCCCGACCTGCAACGGTCGTTTCGACTGCATGCGGTTGATCGAGACCGAAGAAGTCATCAGCCACGCCCGAGAGGTGCTGCGCGCATGAAAATCCTGCATGTCGAGGGCGGGCGCAACCTCTATGGCGGCGCCTTTCAGGTGCTGCATCTGCTGCGTGGACTCGCCGCTCGGGGCCACGACAATCTGCTCGCCTGTCCGCGCGGCTGCGCCCTGGGCGAGGCCGCGCGGCCAGTCGCCGAGGTGTACGGCATGCCGATGCACGGCGATGCGGATCTGTTGATGGCGGTGCGGCTGCGGCGGTTGATCCGACACACGCGCCCGGATCTGGTGCACCTGCACAGCCGGATCGGGGCCGATGTCATGGGTGGGCTGGCCGCGCGGCTTGCCGGTGTGGCGGTGATCCACACTCGCCGGGTCGACAACCCCGAGCCGCGCTGGCAGGTCGCGCTCAAATACCGGCTGCACGACCGGGTCATCGCCATCTCTGAGGGCATCGGCCGGGTGCTGCTCGCCGAAGGGCTGCCGCCCGCGAAGCTGCGGGTGGTGCGCAGCGCGGTCGACTTCGAGCGCTATGCGCAGGACTGTGACCGGCGCGCGATCTGCAAGCGGCTGGAGGTGCCCGACGGCGCGCTGCTGATCGGGGTCATCGCCCAGTTGATCGCGCGCAAGGGACATCGGTTGCTCATTGATGCCGCGCCCGAGCTGATCGCCGCGCATCCGAATCTGCATATCCGCTTGTTTGGACAGGGCGCTCTGGACGCTGCGCTGAGACGCCAGATCGACGAGGCTGGACTGAATGGGCACATCCGGCTTGCTGGTTTTCGCGAAGATCTCGCCGAAATTCTGCCCTGTCTCGATCTGGTCGTGCACCCGGCGCTGATGGAAGGGCTTGGCGTCTCCTTGCTGCAAGCCGCCAGCGCCGGGGTGCCGATCGTCGCCAGCCGCGTCGGGGGAATCCCTGAGGCGGTGCGCGACGGCGAGAACGGCCTGCTGGTGCCGCCCGGCGATGTCGCAGCGCTACGTGAGGCGATCGGCGCGTTGCTCGCCGACCCGGAGCGCAGACGCGCACTGGGGCAGGGCGGCCAGACACTCATGGCCCGTGAGTTCTCCATCAATGCGATGGTGGAAGGCAATCTCGACGTGTATCGAGAGGTGTGTCTGGAGCGATCCCGGGATTTGGCCAGATGAGCCAACCGACGACCCTCCAGATGGTCGCCAGCAAGTCGCTCGGCGGCGCCGAGCGTTGGTTCATCCGGTTTAGCGTGGCGCTGGCCGAGCGCCAGGCCCCGGCGCATCTGGCGATCCGGGCCGGGAGCGCGCTCGAGGGACTCGACCTCGGCCCCCTGCCGGTCCACCGGCTACCTTATCGCACGACTTGGGATCCCTGGTCGCGGCATGCGACCGGGCGGCTCATCGAGCGGATCCGCCCGGACATCGTCCAGACCTACATGGGCCGCGCCACGCGCCTGACGCATCTGCCCGAGCGAGGCGGTCCGATCCATCTCGCCCGGCTTGGCGGCTACTACGCGCTCGGTCCCTATCGACACGCCCATGGCTGGATCGGCAACACCCTGGGGCTGTGCGACTGGATGGTGCGCAATGGCTTACCCGCCGAGCGCGTCCACCACATCTATAATTTCGCCGATCCTGCGCGACCGGTCGCACCAGCATTGGTCGATGAACTGCGCGCCCAACACGCCATCCCCGAGGACGCCTGGGTGCTGGTCAGCCTGGGTCGCCTGGTTCCCGTGAAGGGTCAGCGCTATCTCATTGATGCACTGAGCCGCTTGCCGCGCACGGTCGCCGAGCGGCCGCTGCGGCTGCTCATGGTCGGCGACGGACCGCTCGGCGCTGAACTTCGTGCGCAGGCCGAGCGGCTTGGGCAGGAAGACCGCATCTGCTGGGCTGGCTGGCAGCGCGATCCAGCACCCTATCTCCAGATGGCCGATCTAGTCGTCTTTCCCTCGCTCGATGCCGAGACGCTGGGCAATGTGATCCTGGAAGCCTGGGCCTGGGGCAAGCCGCTGGTTACGGCAAGCTTTCGCGGCGCGCGCGAGATTGCCCGTCACGGCGAGGACGCTTGGTGCGTGCCCTGCGAGGATGCCGGTGCGCTGGCCGAGGGAATTCGCCAAACCCTCTCTGATAGCGCTCTGATGACGGCGATGGTGGCGCGCGGGCGCGATCGGGTGGAGCGGCAATTTGGGCGACGGGCGATCATGGATCGCTATCTGGAGCTATATCGAGCTCTGGCGCGGTGAAGCGGTCTTCGTCTCGCCCAAAGAGCTGCTTGTATTCTAAAAGTTAAACCATTTATGATAATGTTTATGACATCATTAGTAATGTTTAAAACATGATTACTGCTGCTCAGATACGGGCCGCGCGCGCGCTGCTGGGAATCGATCAGCGCCACCTTGCCCAGGCCGCTGGCCTGTCTGTGCCGACCATCCAGCGGATGGAGGCGAGCGATGGCCAGGTGCGCGGCAACGTCGAGTCTCTGGTCAAGCTGGTCGAGGCGCTCGAGCGGGCGGGCGTCGAGCTGCTCGGCGAGAGCGCAGCCGGTGGCTGGGGCGTGCGCTTTAAGGCCCAGCCGTCGCCGAACGCTTTAGATACATGAGCGCGAGTCTCGCCTTGTCGATTGCCTTTCTGGCCGTGGCGCTGGCGCTGCTCTCATCCGTGGTGTCGCTGTTTGCCACTCGCGTGCCACGGCTGCTGCGTCTGCTCGCCATGCCGCTGGTCGGTCTCTCGGGTGTCGCCGCGCTGGTCGCTGGGGTCTCTGCGCTGGCTTTGGGCGAGAGCGTCTCAATGACCCTGCCGCTCGGGCTGCCCTGGCTGCCCTGGCATGTCCGGCTCGATCCCCTGGCCGGGTTGTTTCTCATGGTGATCGGGCTGGTCACTAGCGCCGTCGGTCTTTATGGGCCAGCCTATGTGCGCGGCTTCGAGCAGGGTCGCGATTCGCTGGCGGTGCTGGGTGGATTCACCGGGTTGTTTCTCGTCGGTATGCTGCTGGTGGTGCTGGCCGACGATGCCTTTCTGTTCATGGTGGCCTGGGAGCTGATGTCCCTGGCGTCGTATTTCCTGGTCTCCTTTCAACATGAACGCCCCGCCAACCGGCGCGCGGCATTCCTGTATCTGCTCATGGCCCATATCGGCGGGCTGACCATCCTGCTTGGTTTTGGGGTACTGGCAGCCTTTGGTGGCGGGTTTGACTTTGCCGCGATGCGCGATGCCGCGCTCTCGCCCGGCTGGGCAAGCCTGGCCTTCGCCCTGGCCTTCCTCGGCTTCGGCATGAAGGCCGGGCTGGTGCCGGTGCACGCCTGGCTGCCGGAGGCCCATCCGGTCGCGCCGTCGCATATCTCGGCGCTCATGTCCGGGGTCATGCTCAAGGTGGCCGTTTATGGCTTCCTGCGCGTGGTGCTGGACCTCAACGGGCAGGTTCAGTGGCAGTGGGGTGTGGCGCTGCTCACCGTCGGCAGTCTCTCTGCGCTCATGGGCGTGCTATTTGCGCTGATGCAGACCGATCTCAAACGGCTGCTGGCTTACTCGTCGGTCGAGAACTTAGGGATCATCTTCATCGCGCTGGGACTGGCGCTGCTCTTTCAAGCGACATCTGAACCCATGCTGGCCGCACTCGCCCTGGTCGCGGCGCTCTATCACGTCATCAATCACGCCCTCTTCAAGGGCCTGCTCTTTCTCGGCGCCGGGGCCATCCTGCACACCACCCACGAGCATGACCTGGAGCAGATGGGCGGGCTGCTGCGGCGCATGCCCTGGACCGGGTACTTTTTCCTCATCGGCTGTCTGTCGATTTCGGCGCTGCCGCCCTTTAACGGCTTCGTCTCCGAATGGCTGACCTTCCAGGCGGCGCTCCAGGCCTGGCAGCTCGAGAGCGGGGTGCTGCGCAGCCTGGTCCCGATCGCCTCGGCAGTGCTGGCGCTCACCGGCGCGCTGGTGGCGGCGACCTTCGTCAAGGTCTATGGCGTGGCCTTTTTGGGGCAGGCACGCTCGCGTCATGTGCGCCGCGCCCGCAAGGCGCCGCTGGGCATGCGTGCCGGACAGGGGCTGCTGGCCGGGCTGTGCGTGCTGTTTGGCGTACTGCCGAGTCAGGTCATCGACCTGATCGACCCGGTCGTCGAGCAACTGCTCGGGAGCGGTCTCCCGCAGTCCAGCGCCAATGGCTGGCTCTGGCTGACACCGATCTCCTCGCAGACGGCCAGCTACAGCGCGCCGCTGACCATTCTCCTGCTCGCCTTCATCGCCGGGATGGCGATCTGGTGGTTCAAGCGCACGCCACTCAGCCGGGTGCGGGGGTGCGATCCCTGGGACTGCGGATTTGCCGCGCCCACGCCACGGATGCAGTACACCGCCACGGCTTTCGCCCAGCCGATCCGGCGGGTGTTCGGATTGGTGTTCGAGATCGAAGAAGGGGTCACCACGGGCAGGCATGGGGTCGAGCGTTACCGCCTCCGCCTTGGCGATCGGCTCTGGGGCTTGCTCTATGTGCCGGTGGCGCGCGGGGTCGAGTCGGCCGCGCGGCGGGTGGCGCGGCTGCAATCGGGGAGCGTGCGGGTCTATCTCGGATGGACGCTGGCGACGCTCTTGGTGTTGTTATGGATCATTGCGTGATGGTGAGTTCAGCGACAAAACGCCGTGCGGCGTTGGCGTGGATGAAATCCTCAGGTGACGGCACATGTTAAGCGCCTGGCTCCTCGCCCTCATACAAGCGCTGCTGTACGTGGCGCTGGCCCCGCTGCTGGTCGGTTGGGTGCGCAAGGTCAAGGCGCGACTGCAGAATCGGCGTGGTCCGCGAGTGCTTCAGCCCTATGCCGATCTGCGCAAGTTGCTGCGCAAGGAGACACGGGTGGCCTACACCGCCTCACCGTTGTTTCTGGTCGCGCCCTATATCGTCTTTGTAGCAACCTGGCTGGCTGCGGCAACCGTTCCACTGGTGGTGATGGATCTCCCAGTCGCGCGGATCGCCGATATCATCGTGCTGGTCGGGCTGTTGGGGCTGGCGCGCTTTTTCCTGGCGTTGGCCGGTATGGATATCGGCACGGCCTTTGGCGGCATGGGCGCCTCGCGCGAGATGATGGTCTCGGGGCTGGCCGAGCCGGCCATGTTGATGGCCGTTTTCACTCTGGCCATGAGCGCGCATAGCACCAGTCTCGCGGGCGTCATCTACCAACACTGGGCCGATGGTCTCGTGCTGCGCCCCTCGTATCTGTTCGCGCTGGGTGCGCTGATGCTGGTGGCGCTGGCCGAGTGCGGGCGTATTCCGGTCGACAATCACGCTACCCATCTCGAGTTGACCATGATTCACGAAGCCATGCTGCTGGAGTACAGCGGCCGTCATCTGGCCCTGATGGAGTGGGCGGCGCAGATCAAGCTGATGCTCTATGGGGTGCTGATCGTCAATGTCTTTCTGCCCTGGGGCATGGCCACGGACTTTACCCCAGTTGCGCTTGCGCTTGGGCTGGTGACCGTGATCGCCAAGCTTGCGGTGTTGGGGGGCGCGCTGGCAATTGCTGAGACAGTGCTGGCGAAGATGCGGCTGTTTCGCGTCCCGGCCTTTCTCAATCTGGCGCTGCTGCTGGGGCTGCTGGGGTTGTTGAGCCATGTGATTCTAGAGGTGGGGGTATGAGCCTCACCCTCATGCCGCTACTGCAGCAGTTTATGCTGCTGCTCGCGGCGCTGGTGCTGTTTCTGTCCTTCGTGCTGCTGGCGCAGGCGCGCCTGGTCGCAGCCATTCATATCTTCGCCTGGCAGGGCGCGCTGATCGCGGCGGTGACGTTCACGGTCGCAGTGACCGGCGATGCTCCGCATCTGTATTTCTCGGCCCTGCTGACACTGGCGCTGAAAGCCATGCTGATCCCCTGGATGCTGCACCGTCTTGTTCGCCAACTGGGGCTGGAGCGCCACACCGAGGTTCTGATCCGCCCGGGGCTGGTCGTCATGGCCGCCGTGGTGTTGGTGATTTTTAGCTATTGGGTCGTGGTGCCGATGGTCGAGCAGAGCCTGGCTTTTACTCGCAATATCATCGCCGTGAGTCTGGCAGTGGTGCTCATCGGGCTGTTGATGATGGTCTTTCGACAGCAGGCCGTGGCGCAGGTGCTGGGCTTCATGTCGATGGAGAATGGGTTGTTTCTCGCCGCCATCTCAGCCACCGCCGGCATGCCGCTGGTGGTCGAGCTGGGGGTGGCCTTCGACGTGCTGGTGGCCATGGTGCTGTTTGGCGTGTTCTTCTTCCAGATCCGCGAGAGTATCGACTCGCTCGATGTCGATCGGCTCAATCGACTGACCGAGACGCTCGAGCAGGACTCGGGGGAGCAGCCGTGACTACGCAACGTCGGCGGTTTTCACAATGAACGCGCTCCTGCTCACCCTGCTGACACCCTTGGTCGGTGCCTTGCTGCTGGCCCTGATTCGCTCGCTTGGGCCGGCCGGATGGCTGAATCTGGCGGTGTCGGCCCTGACGCTGGTCGGGGCGGTGTGGCTGGCGCTGTCCGTCGGTCTGGACGGCAGCCTCACGGGCATGGGCTTTCGGGTGGATGCCTTCAATATCTATCTGGTGGTCCTGACCGCCTTCGTGGGACTGACCACGGCGATTTTCTCGCGGCCCTATATGCGCCACGTCTGCGCAGAGGGGCGGGTCAGCGTCGGCAGTCTGCGTATTTATCACAGCATGTATCAGGCATTCATGCTCACCATGCTGGTCGCGCTGACCACCGATAATCTCGGTGTGCTGTGGGTGGCGGTCGAGGGGGCGACCTTGGCGACCGTGCTGCTAGTGTCGCTCTATCGCACGCCCGAGGCGGTCGAGGCGGCCTGGAAGTATTTCATCCTCTGCGGCGTCGGCATTGCACTGGCCCTGTTCGGGACGGTGCTGACCTATTTTGCCGCGCAGCATGTGCTGCAAGACCCCGACGCAGGTCTGAGCTGGAGTCTGCTCTACGATCATGCCGAGGCGCTGGACCCGACGGTGATGCGCATCGCCTTTGTCTTTCTGCTGGTGGGCTATGGCACCAAGATCGGTTTGGTGCCCCTGCATCAGTGGCTGCCGGACGCCCATTCTGAAGGCCCCACGCCGATGTCGGCGGTGCTCTCCGGACTGCTGCTCAACGTCGCGCTTTATGCCGTGGTACGGTTCAAAATGCTGGTGGACGGCTCGTTGGCCGAGACCGCCACGCCGCACCTGGCCGGGTCGCTGTTGATGGGTTTTGGGCTGGTTTCGTTCGTGGTGGCCGGGCTGTTTCTGCACCGCCAGCGCGACATCAAGCGGATGTTTAGTTATTCGTCGATCGAGCACATGGGGCTGATGACTTTCGCCTTCGGACTCGGCGGGCCGCTCGCCACCTTCGGGGCGCTGCTGCATATGCTGGTGCACTCGCTCACCAAGTCGGCCATCTTCATTACTGTCGGACACGCCGCTCACATCGCCGGCACGCAGTCCATCGACCGCATCCGCGGGCTCATCCGCACCCAGCCGGCGGTCGGCTGGTCGCTGTTGATTGGGGTCGTCGCCATCGCCGGCTTTCCGCCCTTTGGCGTTTTCACCAGCGAGTTCCTGTTGTTGACCGCGACCATGCAGACCCATCCCTGGTTCACGGTGGTGCTACTCAGCGGGCTGGTGATCGCCTTCGCGGGACTGTTCCGGCATCTGCACCCGATGGTCTACGGCGCCGCACCCAAGGGTCAGCAACCAGTCCAGGCCAATATGCTGCCGGTGTTTATCCATCTCGGGTTGGTACTCTGGCTGGGGCTGTCCATCCCCGGTTTTCTCGCCGCCTGGCTCGACAGCGCGACCCAACTGATTACTGGGGAGCACCTTTTATGAGCCACTTCGACTGGCTTTCGGAGTATCTCGCACGGCTCGGGAGCGAGCAGGTGATCGCCTTGCGCGAGGATGCGTCGGCGCTCGCTCCGGCCCGACATCTGGAGCTGGACCCAAAAGACTGGACCTCGGCGGCCAGGGTGGCGGCAGCGATGGGGCTGCGTCACGCGGGCGTTTGGGCCGATCCGCAACCGGTCGCTGACGAGGCCGTGATGCGGGTGTGGGCCTGTCTTGAATATGCCGGCGATTATCTCGTACTGGAAACACAGGTGGCGCTGAATCGGCCGGTTCTTAACTCCCAGTCGCCGAGTTTCGCCGGTATCAATCGTCTGGAGCGCCATGCGCATGACTTGACCGGACTGACCTTCAAGCACACGCCGGACAAGCGTCGCTGGACCCGCCACCAAGCCTGGCCGGCCGATCGCTTTCCACTGCGCAGCGATTTTCCGCTTGCCGGTGAGAACGGTCATCGCACCCCGGCCGATGCCGACTATCCATTCGTGCGCGTGAAAGGGGCGGGCGTCTACACTATCCCGGTCGGCCCGGTGCATGCCGGAATCATCGAGCCAGGGCATTTTCGCTTTCATGCCATGGGTGAGGATGTGCTGCGCTTGGAGGCGCGTCTCGGCTATGTCCATAAAGGCATCGAGAAGCTCGCCGTCGGGCGCGATCCGGCCAGCCTGGTGCGACTTGCCGGGCGCGTGTCGGGTGACTCCACGGTCGCGCACGCCTGGGCCGCCTGTCAGGCGATGGAACGCGCAACAGGCTGCGCGGTGCCACCGCGCGCGCTCGCCCTGCGCGGGCTGATGGCCGAGCGCGAGCGCATCGCCAATCATCTAGGCGACATCGGGGCCATCTGTAACGATGTCAGCTTCACCTTCGCGCATGTTCAATGCGCACGGCTGCGCGAGCTGTGGCAGCGGCGCAGTCTGGCGCTGTTCGGGCATCGTCTGATGATGAATGCTGTTGTGCCCGGCGGTGTCGCACACGCGCTGTCGGCCAAGTCGGTCACCGAGCTGCATGCCGATCATGCGGCGCTTAAGACGGCCATTGAGCCGATCTTCAACGTGATCGAGGACCACCCCTCGCTCGATGACCGCCTCATGAGCACCGGCGTGCTGTCCGAGGCCGATGCCCGAGCACTGGGCTGCACCGGCTATGTCGGCAAGGCCAGCGGGCTGGCGTTCGATCTGCGCCGCGCCAATCCCTATGCGCCCTATGATGCGCTGGAGATCGAGACGCTGGTCCTCGCCGAAGGCGACGTGGCCGCACGGGCGCACATCCGCATGGCCGAGATTCGCCACAGTTTGCACTGGATGGATCGGCTGCTCGACCAGTTGCCGGACGGCGAGATCGCCGCCCCGTTGCCGGAGGCCGCCGAGGATGCGATGGGGCTGGGGCTGATCGAGGGCTGGCGCGGCGAGATCCTGTGTTTCGTGCGTTTCGGACCGCAGGGGCGCATCGCCCGCTACTTCCCACGCGACCCGAGCTGGTTCACCTGGCCCGCGCTGGAGCGCCTCATCCTCGGCAACATCGTCCCGGATTTTCCAGTCTGCAATAAGTCGGTCAACGGATCTTATGCGGGCGAGGATTTGTAGGCCGGATAGGCGCAGTGTCAACCGACATGGATGGCTGAGCTTCGTTTGGGTTTTTTCGTTCCAACCGCATACGACACTCTATCTGCCGACGATATTCCACAAGAGGAAACACGCCCATGCCGTCGAACCCCAGATCAATGCTGTGTCTGCTTTTTTCGTTCCTTGTCTTTTCAGGCTCGACCCTCGCTCAGGTCGTCGAGGAGGAGGAGGGCACACGGGTTGAGACGCCCGCTGGAGTCACGGCAACTGGCGGCCAGAGGGCCGATATCTCCAAGGCGGTTTCAGGGATTCTCAGCCGTACCAATGCGTTTCGCCAGGAGCAAGGGCTTGGCGCGCTCGAGGTCGCCCCGAAGCTTCGGGAGACGGCCCGGTATTTCGCCGACTTCATGGCCCGCGAAGACCAGTATGGGCATCATGCCGATGGGCAGCGCCCGGCCGAGCGCGCGAAGCAGCATGGCTATGATTACTGCATCCTTTCCGAGAACATCGCCTACCAGTTCAAGTCGGCCAAGTTCACGGCCGAGGAACTGGCTGAGGCGACCTTTCGCGGCTGGCAGGAGTCCCCTGGTCATCGCAAAAACATGCTCGACCCCGCTGTCACTGAAATCGGCATAGCGCTCAAGCGCAGTGAGCGCACCGGCTATTACTATGCCGTCCAGATGTTTGGCCGGCCCAGCTCGATGGATACGGAGTTTCAGCTCTCCAATCGCT
Organism: Thiorhodococcus sp.; assembly: GCA_029257385.1. Lineage (GTDB taxonomy): Bacteria > Pseudomonadota > Gammaproteobacteria > Chromatiales > Chromatiaceae > Thiorhodococcus. The sequence continues at coordinate 25,042 of JARIBS010000050.1, read as the reverse complement.
CGGATGCCACAATCGAGTACGAGATTGGCGACCAAGACTTTTCCCTGCCGCCGGGATATACACGAACCCATCAGGGGTGCAGGCTGGGCGAGTTGATCGTCCACTGGCCAGAAACAAAAAAGAGCGCCACCGTTAAGCCGGGTGACGGCGATCATTACCGAGTAGCACGCGACAATAAGGGCCAGCTCCGGCTTGAAAAAGACGGAGACGGGTCGTCATGACAGAGCGCGGGACACGCCCGTAGCGCACGAATAGACGCCAGTCTGCCAGACCGGCTGAGGCATGTACTTTGCGCGCAGTCTCCACATCGGAATTGGAATACAGATGTTTCGAATCCTCAAACAATCATTGCGCACGGGCCTCCTGACCGAGACGCCGCCGGATCTGGAAGATGCCAAGCTCGAACGCATCGGCGTGGAGCTGCACCGGCGCATCGACGCGCGCTTTAAGCGCAGTCTGGCGATCCGCCAAGTCGATGCCGGCTCTTGCAACGGTTGCGAGCTAGAGATCCACGCGCTGAACAATCCCTACCATGACATCGAGCGGTTCGGCGTGCATTTCGTCGCCTCGCCGCGCCATGCCGACGCCCTGCTGGTAACGGGACCGGTCTCGCGCCACATGGAAACGGCGCTGCGCCGCACCTGGCGCGCCACGCCCGCACCCAAGTTCGTCATCGCCGCCGGAGACTGCGCCTGCACCGGCGGTGAGTTCGGCGTCTCTTACGCCAGTTGCGGCGCGGTCGCCAACGTCATCCCAGTCGATGTGACGATCCCCGGTTGCCCACCCACCCCGCGTGATCTGCTCAAGGGGCTTCTGGCCGCATTGCGCTGAGTTGATGAGCGCGGCATGGCCGTATCTGGTGCTCCAGGAACCCGATGGTGCCGGCTATGCGCTGGCGCTGCCGCCGGAGTCGATTCGGTATGCGGCATTGCCAATAGCGAGACCGCAGGCTTCGGTAGTACCCCGATCTATATGATGACTTCTGGTTTAAGGTATTGATTGGATAAGGTAAAATTGTCGCGCAATCATACAGAAAAGGGCACTACCCGAAATAGAATCAATCGTTTTTGGAATGGACCGCAAGTGAAAGTCAAAGAACTGATTAAATTACTTCAGGATGACGGATGGTTTTTGGTGCGCACACGCGGGAGTCACCGTCAGTTCCACCACCCGACCAAACCTGGCACTGTAACAGTGGCGGGAAAGCCCAGTGTCGACGTTCCTCCCGGAACGCTGAATAATGTGCTCAAGCAAGCTGGCCTGAGAGACTAGAGGATCTCCCCTATGAAATACACAGTAATCCTTGAACAAGGTAATTCCAGCTTTGGCGCTTATGTACCGGATCTTCCTGGCTGCATCGCGGCTGCGGAAACGAAAGAAGAGGCTCTTCAACTCATCACAGAAGCTATCGAAATCCACCTGGAAGATCTCCGCGAACGTGGTGAAGAAACCCCAAAACCTCGCAGTTTTGTTGAAACGGTAGAAGTTGCGGCGTGACTGATCCCCAACGCGTACTGGCTAGCCGTCGCTGCGCTCCCGCTAGCCAGTACGCGGCGGGTTGTGCATGACGTTGGGCGATAAGAAGTCGGGCACTGACTCGATGCAAGCTAGCGGTATGATATTGTCATACTTCTGTTGCGTTAGGACCACTAGCAATGAGCATGCACCGGAAAACCATCACGCTGACTGAACAACAAAACGACTGGGTGAAAGGCCAAGTTGAAAGCGGGCACTTTGGTAATGATAGTGAGTATATCCGCGATCTCATCCGAAGGGATCAGCAGGCCAAAGAACGTCTTGCCATGCTGAGGCAGGCCTTCGTTGAGGGTGAGTCAAGCGGAAAACCCAAGCCGCTTGATCTATCCGCTATCAAGGCGGCTGGCCGTAAGCGAATGAAGGCGCCAATTAGTGCTCAAGCTGAACATCACACCGAAGGCGGAATCGGACCTCATCGGAATTTGGATGTATACCTGCGAAGAACGGGGTGTTGATCAGACGGATAAATACCTGGATCAGTTGGAGGCAGGAATGAAACAGCTGATAAATCATCCGTCACTTAGCACGAACTATGCCCATGTTCTCCCTGGGTATCGTAGATTGCAGGTCGAGCATCACGTTGTTTTTTATCAAATGCTTGATCCGGACGTGCTTATTGTTCGTGTGTTGCACGAGGACATGGATGCACCCGTAAGGCTTCTGGATTAGTGGTGGCTATTTTTTCGGCGCAGCCTCAAGCCCTTCATCCAGATCCTGTGCAAAACCAGTAGAACAAGGATTGAAACGCATGAAAGCCAGCTACACCACCGCCACCACGACCGCGCCGCAACGGCTAATCCAATAGAACAAGGATTGGAACAAATAAACAGTTCGGGATGGCTTATGACGCGCGTCGCCGCACGGCTTTAAGCAGTGTTGGCACGAACGCCGGTCCGCCATAGATCAACCCGCTGTAGACCTGGATCAGATCGGCTCCGGCGTCGAGTTTGGCGAGTGCGTCTTCTGGCTCCATGATGCCGCCGACGCCAATCAAGACCGGCTCGGGACCGAGCGCCTGGCGTACCGTGCGCAGTAACGCAGTGCTGCGCGCCAGCAGCGGCTGGCCGGATAGCCCCCCGCTCAGTCCATCGGTGGGGCTTTTTAGCCCATCGAAACGGATGGTGGTATTGGTCAGCACCAGACCCGCGCAACCGGCCTGGAGCGCGGCCTCGGCGCAGGCGATGGCATCCGCATCGGCGAGATCCGGGGCCAGCTTGAGCAGGATCGGGCGCGCTTGGCTCAGGCGCTGATTGGGCGTCTGGATGGCGTCGAGGATGCGCGTGACCTCATCGACACGCTGTAAGTCGCGCAGACCCGGTGTGTTGGGGCTTGAGACGTTGACGACGACATAATCGGCCAGCTCGCCCAGCCGCTCGAAGCCGCGCCGATAGTCCGTTGCGGCCTGATCGGCGGGCGTGACCTTGGATTTGCCGAGATTGATTCCGAGCGGGATCTGCGGCTGCCCACACGCACGCAGCCGCTCCAGGCGCTGACCCATCGCCTCCGCGCCCTGGTTGTTGAAACCCATCCGGTTGATCAGTGCACGATCCGGCGCGAGTCGAAAGAGCCGTGGCTTGGGATTGCCGGGCTGGGCCAGCGCGGTGACGGTGCCGACCTCGACGAAGCCGAACCCGAGCGCCTGCCAGGCGGGAACGGCTGCTGCGTTCTTGTCCAGCCCGGCCGCCAGACCGATGGGGTTGGGAAAGCGCAGACCCATGGTCTCAACGGCCAGGTCGGGATCGCGCGCGTCTGCGCTCCCTCCGGCGAAGACCCGCGGCCAGCGTGCGAGCAGGCCGAGCGCGAGGTCGTGCGCACGTTCGGGGTCGAGACGAAAGAGCAGTGGCCGCAGCAAGGGCCAGAGATGAGACATTTCCATATTACGATTGAATTCAGACTGAGTTTCAGATGCGCGCTATCGCGCGATAAATGCCGCCGGGGTTGATATTCGTCGTCCGGTTTCGGTGCTTTCAACTGCTATAGTTTGAGCCTTCCAATCCTTGCAGTGTGGAGCACACTTAAATATGGCCGTGAAAAAGATTCTGATGCTGGTCGGTGATTATGTCGAAGATTACGAGGCGATGGTGCCTTTTCAGATGCTCCAGATGGTTGGCCATCAGGTGCATACGGTCTGCCCGGACAAGCTGCCGGGCGATTACGTGCGCACCGCCATCCATGACTTCGAGGGCGATCAGACCTACAGCGAGAAACCAGGCCACAACTTCGCCATCACCACCGATTTCGCCAGCGTCGAGCCAGCCAAGTATGATGCCCTGGTGATTCCGGGCGGGCGGGCGCCAGAGTATCTGCGGCTGAACCCACGGGTGATCGAGATCGTGCGTTACTTCGCCGCTGGCGATAAGCCCATCGCCGCAGTCTGTCACGGCCAACAGATCCTGGCTGCAGCCGGTGCGCTCCAGGGCAAGTGCTGCACGGCCTATCCCGCCGTGCGCCCCGAGCTGGAGAGCGCCGGTGGCACATGGTGCGAGGTCAACGAGAATGTCTCCAACGCCTATGTGGACGGTAATCTGGTCACTGCTCCAGCCTGGCCAGCCCACCCAGAGTGGATGCGCAAGTTTCTGGAAGTGCTGGGAACGCGCATCGAACCGTAACACGTGGCGCGTGCGCCAATCCCAACCACCCCGCGACATCAGTCCCAGCCACGAGGAAACAGCATGTCAGAAGAAGGCCGTTTCACCATCCACCTGGAGCAGCGGGAAGGCTTTTTGATCAATGCCGCCTTCGATTGGAAACGCACGCCCGATCTACTCATGGACGAGCCGCCCCCGCTCGGCGAGCAGCAGGGACCGAACGCCTCGCGCATGTTGGCGGCGGCAGCAGCCAACTGTCTGAGTTCCAGTCTGCTCTACTGCGTGTTCAAAGAGGAGCCGCCCGAGCAGTGTCTGAGGGCAGAGGCGACCTGCATTCTGGTGCGCGCCGAACGCAAACGCCTGCGCATCGGTGGGCTGGAGGTTCGCTTGATTATCGACGATGCGGTCAAGGAGTCCCCGCGCTTTGCACGCTGCAAGACGCTGTTTGAGGACTTTTGCGTCGTCACGGCGAGCATCCGCCAAGGCATTCCCACCCGGGTCTGGGTGCTGGACCGCCAAGGCGAGATCCTGCACGACTCGGGACCACCTGCCACGGCCTGAATGCGATTGCGCCGGTCCACCATCGTCGTTTACGGCTCTGAGCCGCTCGCCGGGTCTGTGGCCGAGGGGCTGATGGATGACGGGCGCGCGGTCGGCGTGCTCACGCGCGATGAACTCCTGTCGCTCAAACCGGCTCGTCACGCGGTGCTGGTGCTGGCCGAGCCGCCCGATACCACGCAACTCCTCGCCGATCTGATCGAGCGCCAGCGGGCGCGACGTGCACGCTGGCGCTCGGGCATCACGCGCGTGATCCTGATGCACGGCAGCGACCCGCCCCCCGCACTTCCACCGCTAGAGCCTAGCGATCGGCTGCGGCTGGAGACCTTCGCCGTGGTGCCGCGCGCCGTGCGCACCCTGCTTGCGCGCTGGCCGTTGCACTGGGCGATGGACGCGCTGTTTGGGCAGACGCCGCACCTGCTTATCGCCGGACTCGACGCCGTGGCGCTGGTCTATCTGGTCCAGGCGTTGCGCCTGATCCAGTATGGCGACGCGCCCCCCAGGGTCACGGTGCTCGGGGCGGACCCAGAGACCGATGGCGCGCGCTTTCTGGCCGCGTATCCCGAGGCCGAACAAATCGCCGAGCTGAGATTTGGCGCACTCGCATTATCGGAGATGCCCCCGGTGACGCTGGCCTTCGTCAGCGTCGGCGGGCTGTCGGCGGCGCGCTCCCTGGCACGCACCATCGCGCGCGATCAGCGCTGCTCCCCGCCGATTCTGCTCGAAGTCGGGGATGCACGCCCGAGCGGTGAAGTCGCGCAGTGGGACGGCCAGATCATTCCGGTCTCCTACAGACGCGAGGCCTGCCGGGCCGGGGTGCTGCTCGACGGTGTCGGCGACGAGATCGCCCGCTCTATTCACGAGCACTATCGCGACACTATCGCCGCCCAAGGGCGCGACCCCGGAAGCGAACCGGCCGGTCAGCCCTGGGAGCGGCTCGCGCACTCCTACCGCCAGGCCAACCGCCATCAGGCCGACCATCTCTGGGCCAAGCTGGCCATTACGGACTGCCGGGCGGTCGCCGAGGAGATGGTGGAGTCCTTCGCGTTCGCACCGCTGGAGGTCGAGCGTCTGGCCATCATCGAGCATCAGCGCTGGGCCGCCGATCGCTATCTCGACGGCTGGCGCTTTGCGCCCGAGCGCGACAATGCGCGCAAGCACCACCCACAACTCATCCCTTACGCGGCGCTCTCGGAACCGATGAAAGATCTCGACCGCTTTGCGGTGCGCGGTGTGCCGACCCTGCTGGCCCGCTCCGGGCTGGGCGTGGTGCGGATGCTGATCGTCGCCATCCCCGATCCAGCGCCCACCACACGCCTTGGCCGACGTCTGCGCGGACAGATGGAGCGGGTGCTCGAACGGCTCCTGACGCGCTATCCCGACCGTGCGCTGATTGTTGCCGCTGCGCTGAGTCATCCGGATGTCCGAGCGACCGTCAGGCAGGCAATGGAGCGCGCCGAGGCGGGGTTTTTCTGGCTCCTGCCCGGTCCGGTCGATACAGTGCTCGCGGATCAGCCGGACGCGCCGGCGCGCAGCGATCTGCTCGCACTCGCGGCCAGGGCCGAGCGACGCATCATGCTCGATGGCGAGGACGCGCTGGAACGCTGGTTTGCCGCCCGGTCCGAAATCGTCTTGACCCTGGGCGTCCAGGAGCACCGCGCTGCGCCGCGCAAACGCATCGGTCTGTTACAGGGCGCGTCCATGCCGAGCTGGAACTTCGAGTATTGATGTCCATGTCCAGACCGCGACCGAACGACACGCTGCGGCGTGACATTGAGTCCAGGCCACTGTTTCAAGGCCGCACGGGCTGGGTCGAGCAGATCGGCCTGGCCGGGTTTGCCCTGGGCCGCTGTCTGACGCTGTATGTGCGGATTCTGTTCGGGAGCGCGCGACTCGATCTACCGGCTTTTGTCGCCGCGCTGCGCCAGGCCGGGCTGTCCATTCTGCCCGCCATTACCCTGGTGAGCCTGCTGGTCGGTCTGATTCTGGGACACCAGACACAGAGCGTCCTTGCCCAGATCGATCTGCCGGGTCTGATTCTGCTCTCCGCGATCTATGCGGTGGTGATGGAGATTGTCCCGATCCTGGTCGGCATTCTGGTTGCCGGGCGCGCCGGGGTCGCCCTGGCCGTGCGTCAGGCCACCTTGGCGGTGAGTGGTGAGATCGACGGTCTGCTGGTCAACGGGATCGACCCGATCCGCTTCACGCTCGGGCCGGTGCTGCTGGCGATGCTGACGATGAGCTTCGCCTTCGCTGTCTGGGGGAGTCTGATCACGCTCGGCGCGGCCGCGCTCTGGCTGTGGGGCGTGGCCGATCTTCCACCAGCGCTCATGCTCGATGCGTTCAATCGTGCGCTGACGCCGGGCGATCTGCTCGAATCATTGCTCAAACCGATGCTGTTTTCTGTCCTGATCGCCTTGATCGCGACCGTCAACGGCACCGCCGCCGGACGCGATCCAGAAGGCATTGCACAGGCGGCGACCCGCACCATGATCGGCGCAGTTGCGGCCATCCTGATCGCCGATCTGTTTATTGTGCTGGTCGTCAACTGAGGCTCGGTCTATGGACAGCACGACGGCGCACGCACTGCAACTGACCGGCGTCTATCAGCACGTCAATGGGCAACAGGCGCTGGTCGACGTCGATCTATCGCTCGCGCCAGGCGAATGGTTGCTGATCACGGGGCCAAATGGCGCGGGCAAGAGCCTGCTGGTGCGTCTGATCCTCGGACTCGACCGACCATCGGCGGGTACAATCCGGGTTCTCGGCCAACACCTCGATCGGCTCGACGGCGGCGCGCTGCGCGCACACCGACACGAGGTCGGCGCGGTGCTGCAGGGCGGCTCGCTGCTGGCCAGCGCCAGCGTGATCGAAAACCTCCTGCTACCGCTGCGCGCCACGCCCATGAGCCGCGCCGCCATGGCCCGCGCCGCACGACTGGTGATGACGTTGCTCAAACTCGACGGACTCGAAAACCATCCGCCACGCGCCCTGTCGCTGGGACAGCGCCGTCAGGTCGAGCTGGCGCGGGCGCTGATTCATCAACCCCGGCTGCTGGTCTGGGATGGGTTCTCCGATGGGCTCGATACCGCCGCCATCGGCGAGACGCTCGACGTCCTGGGCAATCTGCGCGAGAACCGCGCGCTGACGCTGATCGCCACCGACAATCGCCCGGAGATCCTGGCGGGCGTCGAGCATCGCATCGCCGTGCTGAATCGGGGCCGTATGCTTTTTGATGGCACGCCAGAGGCGCTGCAAGCGGCGGCGCAGACCCATCTGGAACTACGCGCCGCGCTCTGGGGGACACTGTGAGCGGGCTGTCGGGCAATCGTCTCGACCGCCTCTATGCGCCGCCCGAGATTGGTGCGCCGGGCAAGCGCCGGGCGCATGCGCAGCGTCGCGATCTCCTGCTCGCGGGTGGCTTCGTGCTAAGCATGGCGATCATCGCCGTGGCGACACTGGCTCTGATGATGCCGGGTCTGTTTGGGCGCGCCTACCGCCTGGATGCCTATTTTCAGGATGCCGAAGGGCTGGACACCGGGATGCGGGTGCTCCAGACGGGCTATGCAATCGGTCTGGTCGAGCGGGTCACGCCGATCTTCGCAGACGCGACCGAGGCGACCGAGGCGACCGCGCACTGTCTTTCCAGGCCCGAGCAGGCTGGTCCCGACAGCACGCCACTGCCCTGCTTTCGCGCGACGCTGCGTATCGCACAGGGCTGGCCGATCCCGCGCGACAGCCTCGCCCAGATCGGCGCCGAGGGGCTGCTCAAGGGCGATGCCATCAAAATCACCCCCGGCGCGGCGCCCACGCAACTGACCGATGGCGAGGTGATCGGCGTAGCGGGGCGCGAGCTGAATTTGATGGCCCAGGTCGGCGGTCTGACCGAGACGCTCAAAGGTCTGATCGAGACATCGATCGCCCCGACCATCGAGCGCATCCATGATCAGATCAAGTCCATCGAGGCGCTGATCGGCTCAGGCGATGAACTCGACGGCAATCGCGAGCAACTCGCCGGGGTTTTTGAGAATCTGCAGGCGCTCTCGGCGCGTCTGCGCGATGCGGTCGACCCGCAGAGTGTCGTGGCTATCCTGACCTCGGTGCAGACCCTGTCTGAGGATCTCGCCGGGATGACGTCGCAACTGCGCGGCAGCATCCCGGATGTCCAGCGGGCCGTCACCAACTACGGCGATCTGGCGGTGGACGCGCGCGCGCTGGTTGCGGCGAACAAACCCGCGCTACAGAAGTCGCTCGATGAGACGCAGTATCTGCTCCAGGAGTTGTCTGCGGCATTGGTGCCGATCCTCAGCAACATTGAGGACGCGACCCGCAATCTCTCGGCGCTCTCGCGTGATCTGCGCAACGACCCCAAGACGCTGCTGCGCAAACGCGATGTCGAGGAGCAGACACCTTGGTTCAAATAAGGCGATTTTCAGAAAAAATTCCACTTGTAGGTTGGGGTGAGGTACGAACCCCAACGTCGCGACGCTGTTGGGGTTCGCTCCCGCTCACCCCATCCATGGCATGCTCAAGGCGCACAAACCGTTCGATGGCCAACGCTTCTATGTCTTCCCACAAACGGCCTGAATCAGTCATGCATTTGATGGACAGGACGCAAAAAAGACTTGCCGCAGAACAGAGTATCTGCTGCCGTGTTACCGCCCGGCGCAGTGCATGATTTCGAAAGCACGCGGGATGGCTGGTTCCTGATCTTCGACATCAGCGACGACGACCTGATCAATATCTGTGCGATCACCGGCCATCGTTCGATGTGCCGTATCACCCCGGCGGCTTGGCGCTATGTGCGCTTTCTCGCGGGCGAGGTCGAACTGGGTGACAGCTTGGTGCTGCACTCCAATGCAATGCTGGCGACCGCCCTCGAACTGCTCGTCAATGCCGAGAATTCTCCGCTTCCCGCACCGCAGCGCCGTCCGCATTTAGAGACTGCATCTCGACGCCTCACTGAACAGGCGTGCCTACCGCTCAACATGGCCGATCTGGCATGCGAGACTGGATTATCGGTCAGCCAGTTCCACCGCTTGTACCGAGACACCTACGGTCAGTCGCCGAAACAGGCACAGATCGATGCTAGGCTACGGCGCGCGGTCGATCTACTACTGACTTCTAGCCAGCCGGTATCGACGATCGCCTACGATCTCGGCTACGAGAATGTGTCGTCTTTTTCCAATCTCTTCAAACGGCGATTCGGCATAACCCCAGGAGCATTCCGGGCGCGCGAAAAGTAAAAAGTTTGGCAGATCTCCCTAATGTGGCCGCCTCCTGCGACCGTTAGGCTTCCGGCATATCACCCATCAACGCCGGAGGATCGAGCCGTGAAGATCAGCTATCCCGAACTGTGGTACCAGGAGTACGAAACCGTGTGCAGCGTCGATGGAGTAAAGAAGGCGCTGGAGTTCGCCGCCTTTGAGGATCTGCTTGCCGGCTTCCCCTGCCATGGCGATAGTCTAGACATCGGTACCGCCACTGGGCGCTATATGCGCGCTGCTGCCGAACTGGGTTTTATCGCCTATGGTGTCGACACCTCTGAATACGCTGTGCGCGCCTCGCGTGAGCATGTGAAGCGCCGAGGCGTGCCAGTGGAGCACGTACAACAGATGGACAGCAATGCTATGACATTCGAGGACGATCGTTTCCGCCTCGTCACTTGTATGATGAGCACAATTTCTCATTCACGCGGCTATCCCGCCACCTTACGTGAAGCGGCACGGGTGCTGGCGCCTGATGGAGCGTTCGTAGTCTCTATCTGGCAACCGCAGATCCGCTATGGTGGTTTTTTGTCTGTGAACTCCCTTGAGGTGAACGAGCAGCTATACGACCTGTGTAAAGAAATCGGTTCACTGGATAAGCGACTAGCCGAATCGGGGTTGGAGGTAGAACGCAAGCTTGACGCCATCCTCGAAGACGAGGGCGCTTATCTCGATTTGCTGCGCAACATTCCGGACAATGAAGCGCTGTGGGGAGAAACGGCGGCGTCCTTCGAGCGTGCTCTGCGCTACGAGTACCCGCACGCGATCGGCGAAATCGGTGTCTACCTGTGCCGAAAGGCCTTGCACTGATATGAGTGTTGGAGTTCTCTTTGTTGCGCTGGCCGCGGCTAGCTGGGGTACCCTAGGGGTCATCGCCACGGGGTTGATTGATGCCGGGTTTACTGGATTCGAAGTGGCCGCTCTGCGCGTGCTGTTCTCCGCCATCGCCCTCTTGGCCGCCGCTCCGCTGGTGCTACGCTCTTATATCCGGACGATGCTGCGACACTGGCCATTGCTAGCCGCCCACTCGCTGATTGGAGTGCTGTTTTATAATGTGGCCTATTTCCTTGCCATCGCGGAAATGGGCGTCACGTTCTCGGTGGGGCTGCTTTACACTTCGCCTGTATGGACACTGTTATTTGCTGCCATTCTGCTCGGCGAGCGGCCGACCCCATTGCGTGTCGCGCTGGCGAGCGGCGCCTGTGTCGGCGTAGCTTTGACGCTTGGGATTGGGGGGGGCGGCACAGTTCCATCCGCTACAGGCATTGTCCTCGGTCTGGCTGCAGGGGCGAGCTATGCTCTTTACCCAGTGATTGGCAAGAAAGCGGTCAAGCGAGTACATTCAACCGCGCTACTATTCAGTTCGTTCATCATCAGCGGCCTTGCCACTCTTACCCTTTCCCCGACCTGGAGCGGACTCAGACGCCTCGGTGAGACTAGCGGTTCGGACGCTTGGGCGGCGTTGCTAGTGATGAGCCTGTTTGGCACCATCTTTTCCTACTTTCTGTTCACACGCGGTTTGCATACCGTGCCCGCCTCCACGATAGCGGTTATCACCACGATAGAGCCGCTGGTCGCCATCGCCCTGGCCGCAACAATCTTGGACGAGGCGCTGTCACTCCTACAGTATCTGGGAATCGGTCTGATTATCGCGAGCGGCGTGTTTAGCAGTCGCCTCGGCGCCCGATGATACGGCAAGTTGCGCCACTCTCTTAATTGAGGATCATCTGCTGCTATCATGCCAAGCACCTCAAGATAGCCTGAGGAATCACTTCATAAATGCCTATGCGAACGAATTGCTGCGCTGCGCGGTACTTGTCCTGCGTCATGTGATCGTTGGTGAACGCGAGCAGGCCGGCCGTCTACTCAAGGAGCGTTTCGCCCCGCTCTCGGTCGAGACCATCGCGCAGATCCATCTGCTCGATCAGCATTGCCAGGCAAACCGCGACATTGCCAACGGCACCCTCGAAAGAGCCACCGCGACCGGTTGAGCCTGGAAGGCGCACTCCGCCAACGTGAGTGGCGCAGTTGCGGTCGCTGGTCCGAAAACTCACCTCAGCCCGTTCAGCTGAGCTGAACCAACAGCTCGGAATTGACCGGCAGGACGTCGACTTCCGCCCCTGACCCGATGAGCTGCTCGGTCTCCATGACCTCCATAACGGCGTTCAAGACATCCGGGTCGCGCGCGGCGATGCCGTTGAGCGCCTCGCCGACGATCGCGGGTCTAGCGGCTGCGGCCTCGGCCATCTTCTGCGAGACCTTAAACGCCGTTTGGCTCTTGATGAGACCGACACGGTTCTCGCCGTCCTGTTTCATGGCGCTGGTGACCTGAACCAGCCGCTTGACGACCTTCTCGGTGATGTTGTCGACCATCTGACGGTCGGTGAAAGAGACCTTGCGGATGTAGACCGAGCCGAGCTTGTAACCCCATTGCTCGGACAGTGGCGAGACGGCGGCACGCACCCGGCGGCTGAGTTGATGGCGATCCTCGAGCATCTTGTCCATCTCCAGATTGCTTAGCGTCGAGATGGTCGAGCTGGCGACATTGGCCTGGAGCGAACCCTCAGGGTTGGCGTTACTGAACAGATACGACACCGGGTCGCTCACCTGCATCTCGGACCAGATGCCGACCCCCATCGGGGTGCCCTCCTCGGAGTTGACCATCTGATCGCGCAGATAATGTTGCCGAAGGACGGTCGGTACGCGGTAGAGCTTGCCGAAGAAAGGCACCAAGAGCGCCCTCGGCCCGAAGTAGCCGATCGGGAACCGGATGCCGGGATCGTCCAGGGTGCCGATGACCTTGCCAAAGAGCGTAAAGACTTGGGCCTCGCGCTCACACACGATGGCGTAGATCCCGAGCAGGCGCGCAACGGCGAGCAGCACCGGAATATAGAGCAGCCCTACGATGAAGGCGACGATGGTCCCGACCGACAGATCAAGCATGAAATTCATGGTGCAATCCTCCCTGTGTCACTGGGTCGAAGCGGTGGTCTGGACGATGCGCTTGGCCTGCCCGAGCAGCGGCACACGCAAGTTGCGGATATAGGCGCGCAGCGCGCCCGGACCGCCGGACGTCTTGATACTGGTGAGCGTATCGGCCAGCTCTTTGAGCGGCGCGACCTCGGCCTGGGCGTTGTTGCGCGCGATATCGACGGCGCGCTTGCTCATGGTGATCTGCTGCTCGGCATCGGCGCGGGCGGTGCTGATGTCGGCGGCGACCTGATTGCGTGTGGTGTTGATGGCCGAGAGCGCGCGATCGACCTCGGGCGGCGGATCGATTTGGGTGATCAGCGCTGCATCCAGCTCGATGCCGTAGCGGGCGCCGGTCGAGCGGCATTGCTGCTCCATGTAGTCGTTGAGCAGTGGCAGGTTCTTGCGCAAATCGTTGATGGAGACCCCCTCCGACAGCTCAGAGGGCGCGCCGGTCTCGGAGAACTCAGTATCACCGACTAGGCTCTGGCCCTTCGGATCAACAAAATTGGCGATGCGCTCGCGCAGCACCGAGATGAAATAGCCCATGACATGCTCAAGCGGGCTATCGACACCGAAGAAATAGGCGTAGAGATTGTTCTCCGAGACCCGAAAGCGGATCTGTCCGCCGACGCCGGTGGTGAGATTGTCCTTAGTCACCGCCTCGACGGTGCTCTGCTCCTTGGTGGGATCCCAGGTCAGATCGACCGATTGGGTAACGACCCGGACCTTGTGCACCTCCTGCCAAGGCCATTTGAAATAGGGACCGCCAGGCTCGATGGCGCGCAGTCGTGGAAACCGGTAGCGCTGGCGCTCCTCTTCGTTGAGCGAGTCGTCCTCGACCATCAGCTCGCCCATCCGCTGGGCGCGCCCGAAGGAGGTGATGATGGCGCGCTCATCGGGCTTGACCGTATAGAAGGCGCGCACGAAGACGCTGTAGGCGATGAACACGAGCAGGCCGAGCAGAAAGGCGGTCACATGCATGGGGGTCTCCGGTGAGCGATGCGGGATTGGCGAGGATAGGTCATGTGAGACGCCGGTTTCTTACGCACTCGTCACAGTAAAGCAACGCGAGCGCGTCAGCCCAACACTGCAGCGACGTCCTCAATCGCTCTTGAATCCGACGCCAAGATGGCTGCCATCGCAAAAGGGCTTGTCGGCCGAGGCGCCGCATCGGCAGAGGGCGACGTTGTCGCCCTGCCAGGCCGGGCGACCCGTAGCGGCCATAATGGTGACATTGCCCTGGAGCTTGAGCGGGCCGTCGGGCATCGCCTTGATGCTCAACGTACCGCCAGCGTCGGACAGCCCAGTTCCCTCCTGGCCGACGGCGCCGGGATCCTCGAAGTGGATGTCCGCATGGCTGTTGTCACAGAAAGGCTTGTTCTTCGACGCGCCGCACCGACAGAGCGCGGCGCGTCGACGCACGCCCGGCATGTCCTCGCCGACGCCGACGATGTCAAGATCGCCGGTGAGATAGTAGGGTCCGTTGTAGGCGACCATCAGTCGGTTCTCCGCCGGGGCCGGTTCGGCTGTCCCGCGCTTGTCGCGGTAGCTGAGCGAACCGCTGGGACAGCGCTCGACGACCTCGCGCACCCGCGCCTTGTCGGTCGAGTCCGGAACGCACCAAGGCTCGCGGTCACCGACGAACAGATCGTCTGCCGCCTTGCCGCACTCACCGATATGAATGCACAGACGCTGGTCCCAGCTCACATCGATCTCTGCGCCCTTGAACGTGGTAATGGGTTCGTCGCTCATGGTGATATTCTCTTTAGTGGTGGTTTGGCTAAATGCCTGGAAACGATCGATCCTGGCGATCAGGCGCGTGCGATGTATAGCTCACCAGCATTGGGCTTGAGCGAATGCAGACAAGGGTTGATTTCCCGAAATATCCGAGCAACTCACGTGTATGAGCGACTTGCCAGCCGTATCGGCGCTCGAGCACGATCGGACCCCAGGCTCGGTGGGGTCTGGACCATCCTCAGCTTAGTGGAGAGATCGCCATGGAAACGCACGCTGTTCCAACAGGACATGCGCACGGACCCGAAGCACCAGAGATCCGTCGCGTCGACATCGCCGAGCCGCTGGAGTGGCTCGCGCGGGGTGCTCGATCGCTGGCCAAGAGTCCGGCGCACAGCCTGCTTTACGGGGCCATTTTCACGCTCGCCTGTTGGGCCACGCTCTGGCTCGCCTGGTCCCTGCCCTGGTTCACCATCGCCTTCCTGACAGGCCTGCTGCTGGTTGGACCCTTTATAGCTGCGGGACTCTACGTCGCCGCCCGTCAGCAGGATCGCGGTGAGCCCGTCGTCATCCGTCAAAGCCTCGCGCTGCTCTGGGAGCGACGCACCAATTTGGGTCTGTTCGCGCTCTTTCTCGGCATCATCGCCGCGGCCTGGGTGCGGCTGTCGGCCTTGATCTTCGCCATCGCTACGCCGAGCATCGGAGGCTACCAGTCGATCCTGACCGGAAAGGGGTTCGATCCGGTGCTAGCGGCGTTCTTCCTCGGGATCGGTCTGCTGCTCGCAGTCACTGTCTTCGTCACCAGCGCCCTGGCCATCCCGATGATCCTCGATCGCGACGCAGGCCCCGTCACGGCCATGCAGACGAGCGCGCGTGCGGTGCGTGAGAATTGGGCGGCCATGCTGGTCTGGGCTGTCTTGATCGTGTCGCTCAGCGGGATCGGCATACTCACCCTGTTCGCGGGCATGATCGTCATCTTCCCGATCCTGGGCTACGCGACCTGGCACAGCTATCGGCGGATATTGGGCTGAAGCCGCCTCCGACTCGCGCAGTTCAGCGGCGAAGTCCAAAGCCGCACCATCGCCCGTGTCGCCCGGAGAACGGATCTCGTCTGCTGATGAATGCCTGCGCTTGGGCTATCGTAGAGGCCCATGCCGAAAGCGACGGCAACCCTTCTCGCAGGGCATGCTCGTTGGTCGGCATTCTTCTCAACTGATCCCAATCCGACACGGACATTATGAACGAGAACATGCCCCACAAAGCCCCCCGGCGTCAGGCGCATTCACTGGCCCGACCGACAGCGCCCGGTTGTATCTGGATTCTGGCTCTATCGCTCGGCTCGACAACCGCAATGGGGGCTGACATGCTCGACGAACAACGCATCGACGAGACCGCTCAGACATCACTTGCAGTGACGATCTACAACGACGATCTGGCGCTGATCAAGGATCAGCGCCAGATTCGGCTGGAACCGGGTGACAACCGCCTGGCCTGGCGCAACGTCTCGGTTCGCATCCGCCCAGAGACCGCGCTACTTGATGCGACCGAATCAGGATTTGATCTCAGCGTGCTGGAACAGAATTTCGACTTCGATCTGCTGACACCCGATAGTCTGCTGAAAAAGTATCTCGGACGCCGGGTCGACGTGGTGCGCACCACCGAGGCAGGCGAGCGCACCACCGAGTCGGCGACCGTGCTGGCCGTCAACGAGGGCGTGGTTCTGCGTTACGCCGACCGTATCGAGACCCAGGTCGTCGGTCATCTGTCTTTCCCCGACGTGCCGGAGGATCTGCGCGATCAGCCGACGCTGGTCCTGCATGTCCAGTCGGCCAAGAGCGGCGAGGGTCGCTTGGAGCTGTCTTATCTCACCGGCGGGCTCTCCTGGAAGGCCGATTATGTCGCCGACATGGCTCAAGATGGCCAGACGATGGATCTCAACGGCTGGATCACGCTCACCAACAATAGCGGGGTTAGCTACCGCAACGCACAGCTCCAGTTGGTCGCCGGCGAGGTCAATCAAACCCAGCCAGATCCGTCGATGATCGCGATGGAGCGCGGGACGCTGATGTCGGCCGCCGCACCCATACCGAGGCAAGAGAGCCTGGCCGAATATCACCTCTACACCCTGCCCCGCCCGAGCGATGTCTTGAACCAGCAGACCAAGCAGGTCGCGCTGCTCTCGGCCCCGGGCGTCGCGGTCACCCAGGAACTCGTCGTTCAGGGCCAAGCCCATGCCTATCAGGCCAGCTCGGGCGACGGCTGGACGCGCCTGCCGGTTGCCTCGATGCTCAAGTTTCTCAATCAGGACGGCAATCTGGGCATCCCGCTGCCGAAGGGGGTCGTACGAGTCTATTCAAAAGACAGCCGGGGCAACGCCCAGTTTATCGGCGAAGACGCGATCGACCATACGCCAAAGAACGAGACCGTGACGCTCAAGCTCGGCGAGAGCTTCGACGTGACGGCGAGACGCAAGCAGACCGCCTTCAAAAAGCTGGCTGGCTCGACGGCGTATGACTATGCCTACGAGGCGAGCTTCGAGATGGAGCTGAAAAATGCCAAGGATGAGTCCGTCACGGTCGTGGTCAGAGAACATCTCCCCGGCGACTGGGACATGCTCGCGGAGAGTTTGCCCCACACCAAGGATGCGGCGAATCTCGCATCCTGGCAGGTCGATGTCCCGGCGCAGAGCGGCGCGCGTCTGACCTGGACGGCGCGGGTCCGCCATTAAGACGGGATCGCGCTCAGGCGCGCTCGACTGGAAAAGCGAGCACGGCGTCAATGTGGTCGGCCCCGGTTGCGATCATCAGCAAGCGGTCCAGGCCCAGGGCGACGCCGGCGCACTCCGGCAGGCCGGCCTGGAGCGCGGCCAGAAAGTGCTCATCAAGCGGGGGGGTCGGACGACCGAGACTGCGCCGCTTGCTCAGATCGGACTGAAAACGTGCGTGCTGCTCGCTGACGTCGCTGAGTTCGCGGAATCCATTAGCCAGCTCAAGACCCTCGATATAGAGCTCAAAACGCTCGGCCACTGGATGTTCGCCGGGGCGAATGCGCGCCAGCGCTGCCTGGCTTGGCGGATAATCGTAGACGAAGGTCATGCAGTCTCGACCCAAATGCGGCTCGAGACACTGGGTCAGGAGCAGATCGAGCCAGCCATCCCGATCCAGCTCCAGACGCCCGGCGTCCGGGATGTCGGCCTGGCGGGCGGTCTCGCGCAAGTCGCTATCGCTGGCGTGCCAGGGGTCGAGATCCAGCCCATCGAGAAAGAGCCGACGGTAGCTGATACGCTCCACGCGCATCTCGGGACGCTCCAGCGCGGCCTTCGTCACGTCTGTCACTTCGTCCATCAGCCGATCATAATCCCAGCCAGGACGGTACCACTCCAGCATGGTGAATTCCGGATGATGGAAGCGACCGCGCTCATCGTCGCGAAAGACTTTGCAAATCTGATAAATGGGTCCTGCACCGGCAGCCAGGAGACGCTTCATGGCGAACTCCGGCGAGGTGTGCAGATAGAGCGGTTGATTGGCGCCGTATCCGGCCAGGGATGCGCGGGTGGCGAGGCTGGCGAGTGCCGGATCGGTCACGCCTGAGCGCGATAGGATCGGGGTCTCGACCTCGAGCATCCCGGCGGATGCGAAGAAATGGCGCACCCGCCCGAGCAACGCGGCACGCGCCGCGATGTTCTGGAGTGATGCGCTGGGGCGCCAGTGCTCGTGTGCGGATGCCGGGAGCCGCAGGTCAGCCATCCTTGGCGCGTGAGACATACTCGCCGGTACGCGTATCGACCTTGACCAGCTCTCCAGTCTGCACAAACAGCGGCACCCGCACGACGGCGCCGGTCTCGAGCGTGGCTGGCTTGCCGCCACCGCCGGAGGTATCGCCCTTGAGACCGGGGTCGGTCTCGGTGATCGCGAGCACGACGAAGTTGGGTGACTCCACGGACAGCGGAATGCCGTTCCAGAGCGTGACCTTGCACATGTCCTGCTCCTTGATCCACTTGGCCGCATCACTCACGGCGTTGGCGTCGGCGGTCATCTGCTCGAAGCTCTCGGGGTCCATGAAGTGCCAGTCCTCCCCGTCGTTGTAGAGGTACTGCATCTCGGTATCAAGGACATCGGCGGCCTCGACCGTTTCACCGGATCTGAAGGTTTTGTCGATCACCCGGCCGGTCTTCAGATTGCGCATGCGCACCCGGTTGAAGGCTTGCCCTTTGCCGGGCTTGACGAACTCGTTTTCCACGATGCTGTACGGATCCCCATCCAGCATGATTTTGAGCCCGCCTTTGAATTCATTGGTACTGTAGAACGCCATGCCATCCTCATTTCATGTCAAGCTAAACCGACCGAGTTTATCGCGAAGCGGTAGCAGTTGTCAGAGCGATCGCTGGAAGCGTGAGCTTACCGAGTCGTTCCGCGATGTCGATGCGCTGCTGGAGGCGCTGTCCCTGAGTCACGCCGATATCCCCGACATCGACCCGACACGGCAACGCTTCGGACTGCTGGTTCCGCGCGGTTTCGTGGCCTCTATGCGCAAAGGCGATCCAGATGATCCGCTGCTGCGTCAGGTGTTGCCGCTGCGCGCCGAGCGGGCCACGCATGTAGGCTACGGCAAAGACCCGGTCGGCGATGCCAGCGCCGAGCGCGCGCCCGGCCTGTTGCACAAGTACGACGGCAGGGCCCTGCTGATCGCCACGGGCGCCTGCGCCGTGCACTGTCGCTACTGCTTCCGCCGTCACTCACCCTGCCAGGCACTTGGCGCATTCGAGGACCGCTGGGAGCGCGCCATTGAGAGGATCGCTGCAGACACCTCGCTGCGGGAGATCATCTTGAGCGGCGGCGATCCCCTGATGCTCGACGACGCGCGCCTGGCCGAGCTGCTACGGCGCTTGCGCTCAATCGGCCATCTGCGCCGGGTGCGTATCCATACCCGCCTGCCGGTGATCCTGCCATCGCGGATCACGGAACGACTCTGCGAGATTTTGACCGCCAGCCCGCTCGCCGTTATCGTAGTAATCCACGCCAATCATCCCAGGGAGTTGGGCCAATCGACCGAAGAGGCACTCCGCAAGCTGCATGCGTCAGGGGTGGGACTCTTCAACCAAAGCGTCCTGCTGCGCGCGGTCAACGACGACGCGCAAACCCTCATGGGACTCAGCGAGCGTCTCTTTGATTGCCGCGTTACACCCTATTATCTCCATCAATTGGACCCTGTCGCGGGCGCGGCCCATTTTCAGGTCAGTGACGAATGCGCGAGACTGTTAATTGATGAACTGCGTGTACGGATGCCGGGTTATCTCGTGCCGCAACTGGTTCGCGAGATCCCCGGAGCGCGCTCGAAAACCCCGATTGGTTGACGCATGTCTCGAATACATGGCGTTTTCATTTTCCTTCCGGCCCGCAAAGACCGATAATCCCCGCCAGCGATCATTTCCCACCAGATAATGCTCTGAGCCCAGAAACATCAGCATGTCCATGCTAAGCAGAAAAGCAACGCTACTGATCATTACGTCCGAAACCAGTGAGGCCGAGCGCCTCATGAGCGTCCTGCGTGAAGAGGGTCTCGCGGGCCAGAGTGTTTCGATTCCCAATGGCGAGCGCCTTGCCAACGCCATCACGGAACGTGGCTGCGACCTAATTCTCTGTTGCAGCTATGACCGCGACGTGGATCTCGATGGCGTGCTGAGCGCCTACAGGAAAGCCGCAACGGATGTGCCGCTGATTGTTATCACCGACGCCGAGCACTGGGCCAGCGACGCAGACAAGGCCAGGCGCGGAGGTGCGCGCGCGCTTACGCGGCGCAATGACAACGCGCACCTCGGGATCATCGTCACGCGCGAGTTTGTGGATCTGCTCGGGCGGCGCGAAGCCAGCGCTCTGCACGCGCGCCTCGAGAGCTGCGAGCAAAATACGCTTAGCCTCATTGAGGTCACCAGCGCTGGCGTCGGATTCGTACAGGATGGATTGCATATCGATGTCAATCCCGCCTACGTTCGGTTGTTCGGTTACGCGACGACGGATGACCTGCTCGCCGTCACGTTTCTCGACCTCATTCTGCCCGAAGAACACCAGAAGATCCGCGACCTGCTCAAGCGCGCGGACCAAGGCAATCTCAGCGACTCTGCCACCCTGGACGTGACCTGCATACGCGCCGATGACAGCCAGTTCGAGGCGCGTCTGCTGGCGGCCTCGGCACGCATCGACGACGAACCCTGTCTGCGCATCATCGTGCAGCCGGTCAAGTCAGCGCTGCCAAGCGCCGACGCGCAAGAAGACCAGGCGAGCGTGACTCGGGAGCTTGGTCTGAAACGCCTCCTGGACGAGATCGAAAACCATGTCGGTGCCGATCGTGTCGTCGAGCGTCCATTCGCCATATTCTTTGTGCGCATTGGCAAGAGCGCGGAACTCTTGCGCGACATGGGGCTGATGCTCGCGCTGAACCTCTTCGATGAGTTCGGCCAGACCCTGTCTGCGGTCGTCGGCGAACGTGGCCTGGTGGGCCGTGTCAGCGATGATGGATTCGGTATTCTCGCCGCTGGGGTTGAGGAGTTCGACGCCAAGGCGCTGTCGGAGGAGATTAAGGAGCGAGTCCACCTCTCTTCGCGCGCAACGGGTCAGGTCAGCACCGCAGCGGATTGCGACATCGGCTATTTTGTCGTCAAAGACAGGGCCTCCGACGCAACCGACATGCTTAACGCGGCGCACCGGCTTTGTGTCGGACACGACTACGCCGATCAGGATCATCAGCCCGGGCACCAGGTGCCTACCTCATTGGCCGCACGCGTCAAGCAAGAGGTGGAAGGCGACGATGTCGCCGTCGCGCGAAAGATCGAATACGCGCTTCGCAATAATCAGCTCAAGCTGGTCTATCAACCCATCATCAGTCTGATGGGAGACAATCAGGAGAATTACAGCGTCCTGCTCAGACTCCTGGACGAGGAAGAGAACCTGCTCGAGGCCAAAGACTTTATCGGAGCGGCTATCCGTAGCGGATTGATCGAGGAAGTAGATAAATGGACCATTCGCGCCGCCATTGAGGTCATCGGAGAACAACGGCGTGCGGGCCACAATCTGAGTCTGTTCATCAACCTGTCTGAAGATACATTCCGTAATCCGAGTATCGTGCTCTGGATCTGTGATTGTCTGCGTGAATTCGATGTCAGAGGAAACTGGCTGACCTTTCAGCTCCAGGAGGAACTCGTCGTCGGCAATCTAGCGAGCATCGGGAAACTGGTCGAGACGCTCAAAAAGATCAAGTGCAAGATTGCCATCAACCGCTTTGGCGTGACCGAGCGGCCTGAGATGCTGCTCCAGGGTCTGTCGCTCGATTTCGTTTTGCTCAAGCCGAGCTTCGCGCAGAATCTGGCCGACGACATGGACAAGCAGCAGCGTCTTTCGCAGCTTGCGACCCTCGCGCGCGAGTTCAACGTGAAGAGCATCGTGACAGGCGTGGAAGACGCGCGCGCCTTGACTGTACTCTGGAGCGCCAGCGTTGACTACGTGCAGGGTAACTTCCTGCAGCGTCCGTCTCCAACGCTGGAAGTCCAGGCCTGAGAGCGGCGCCCGATCTTATCGTCGATCATCTAAGGATCGGCCCGCTTGAGTGTTTCTCGTGACTCCCAGGAAGGCTTGAGCAGCCGCCTTTTCAACAAGGTATTTGAAGGTGCCTCCAAGCGCGTCTTCTAGCTTGCTCGCAGATTCCCCAGATGTCAGGGCATCTCAACCTGACTTCCGCGCAGGGTTGAATCTGTGTGAATTCGGCGTGCGTGATTGACGCGCCACGCCGCTGTTCACGACCACTTGCCGAACCAGCGTACTGTTCGGTGAACCCGCGCTCGCCACCCCAGGCGTCAGCTTGAGTCCGAGGTGGGCTTCGGCCTGCCGCAAATAAAGTATGATGATTTTCCCGATCAGTTAAGCAAAAGCTCACAAATCAATTGCTAAGCACCGACCACTTTCCAAGAGATTCACGCTGCATTGTATATTGCAGGCTCAGATACAATTCGTTAGACGATGCATCACTGGTGCTGTTTTCGTATTCTTGCCAACGATAGCGGTAACCCAAGTCTAGACTAAGTGATTGAGTTAAATGATGGCGTATTGCTGGAGACAGCAAGGCATAGTCACGATTATAATTCGAACTTTCACCATCGGGCATCCTATTACGATAACCGTTTGCACGAATTATAAAATTCCATCGCTCATTGAAGCGATAGTCGGCAGAAACGCCTAAACTTGTCGTGTCCAACAGTGTGCCGCTACCACTCGGCACGAGTGAACGATCCGCGCTCATACGGATCCTTCCTCTTTCATAAGTTTGCGTCAGCTCAACCCTAAATATTGGGCCAACATTATTATTCTTCTCTATAATTCCCGCCAGCGCCGGAGATTCTGCTTCAGTACTGCGCAAGCCAGCGAAAGCGCTCATCGAAAGCCGTTCTGTAAGCAGATGACCAGCGCCGAGCTCCATACTATAATTCAATGATTGAGTATCGATCTGCTCTGCATCGTATCGATAGTAACTTGCGCGACTAAAGACCTGTGTTCGTTCGCTCAGCGCGTAGATTAGCGTCATTTGTGCGGTGGCGAAGCTGTAGTCAAATAGAGGAATAAAATCTACATCTTCATAGCTGATTTTTTGGTAATTCAGCGAGGTTTTCACTTGCATGAGCGGCGAGAGCATATATGCCCAGGATGGAGTCAATCGAATACGTTGTCGCCGCTTGTTCGTCTGCACCAATCCGGATGTCAAAACTTCGCTGGTTAAGGTCGAATCGTAGTTGATCTCCCCGTCGAGACCGAAGCGGCTGCGCCCCATTTGATAAGCGCTCGTTAAGCCTAGCGCCACATCCGTTTCATCCAGCTCAGAAGCATTGGCGTATTGCGTCGACCGCACCGCTGCTATCAAACCAATCTCAGAATTCTCAGTCCTGCGACCAGATTCGACTCCGGCCGTCGCTAAAACGCCAGAAGAACGCTTCGGACGCTGGATGCTGAGCTGCACATTGTCGTCATAGAAGACTCTCAGTTTAGCGTGTGGCTCTACATACCACAGATCCGCCTGTGCTCCACTTGCAAGCTGTAATAGACCAACACAGATCACGGATTTCGTAATACGTTTAACTACCGCGCTTTTATTTTCGATGCGTATCATGATGCTTAGATCTAGATATTCGAATACCTCAGCGCTTCAGTCTATGGAACCACAATAACATCACCTGCTTGCAGGGTGATATTTTGTTCTAAAGATTGTCCTTTTCTGATCCTTTTGTAATCGAATGGGATTGATACTTCTTTACCGTTAATTTTTCGTAAAACCTTGATATTTCGCTCATCGGCAAAGGGTGTAAGCCCTCCTGCGATGGCCAATGCCTGCATGATACTGATATCGCGGGTCACCAGCGGAAAATCTCCAGGTTTGTTGACTCGGCCTATGATGTAGACACGATTGCCCGGGATCTCTTGCAGCGTCACTGTGACAACAGGATCAGATAGATATTTTTTTAGTTTCAGCTTCAGCGCGGCTGTCAATTCTCCAACCGTCAGCCCGGCCGCCATCAGCTCACCTGCCAAAGGAAACGAAATTCCGCCATCCGGGCGAATCAGAACTAACTGCTCCAGACCAGGCTCTTGCCACACGGAGACCGCAACGATATCTCCAGATTTCAGCCTGTAACTCTCGGGCGTAGTCAGCCCCTCAGCGGTAAGATGAGTCGTCGCCAGTACGAGCACCATAAGCAGCGCCAACTGTAAGAAGGCGTGCGCGCGAAAGAGCAGTAATGGCTTACTTGCCAATGACATGATCTCCATTATTTCGATGCAAAACACTATCCATCGCTGGATTACAACATCGAATACTGTGTTTTTCCAGTATGCGTTTTTTAGATCACGAGACGAGGCAACCAAATGCGGCACGATGCGTGTGTGTCCACGCGCACGAAGGCTGTGTGAGCGCAATGTGCGCGCCGCTGCTCCTGAGCTGCGGGAGCACACGGCGCGACGCGGCGAGCTGGCGTCAGGGCTTGATCCAGTTTGAAAAGTTGCCGGCGGTCTTCTCCTCGCCGTCGCTGTAGCCGGCCTCATAGGCCGCGGTGAGGCGCTGCTCCTCACGCTTGGGATTCTGCAGGAAACCGCACTGCCAACCTTGGATGTATTCGTCATCGACGCCCATCTGTTCCATTTTGGTCACGGCATCGTAGTAGGTCTGGTTCATTTTCGCTCTCCAAACTACTTCATGAGTGAGGGCCGTGTCAGATCAGACTCGGCCATCTCAATTTATTGATATAGACAGATTATGAGCTGGACATATCAAGCTGTCCGCGCCATGAGCCGTCTAGTCCTCTCTACTTGTTCGACTCGCATACTGGGCACCGCCCGAACGGCGGGCAGG
>JARIBS010000113.1 GCA_029257385.1 Thiorhodococcus sp. | reverse complement strand
GCCCGACAGATGCCCGATGATCCAGTCGGCTTGATGGAGTGCGAGCCTGGGCGCATCGTGGGACGGTCCGAGCTGCTCGTGCAGCGCAAGGAGCTTGGCGAGACTCGAACCCGGACCCAGCGCAGGCGACTCGGCAGGCGCTGCCTGGGCAATCTGGCGGGCCGCAGCGATCGCGCTCTGATCGTTGTACATGCGCGCCGGGGCCAGCGGAACGCCCTCGATCGTGGCGAGCAGCAAGGTCGCCGAGGTCGCATCGACACAGATGGCCGCAGGAGCATGCCCTGTCAGCTTTCCGGCGAGTGTGCGCAGCAGGGTGCGTGTCGCCTCCCACCAGCAGTGTGGATCCTGTTCGACACCGCCGGATTCCAATCGCTTAGGGGCGGGCAGACCGACACGCGCATGGGCGATCGGCTTCTCAGACGCGTCGATCGCGACCGCCCGACAGCCGGATGTTCCGATATCCACACCGACATAGACCGGATGCATGTCCGACGCGCGCTCGATGCGGTGTTTACCTTGGGCTAGCGTCGCGTTCGGAGGCGGCGATCGCCTCCGCCACCTGGCGCAGATTCGCGAAGTAGTCCGGCGCCAAGTTGTCGATGACTTCTACGCGACCGTCGATCGCGCGCGCCACTTGCTCGGCGGATTTACGGCTGAACTGGGGCTGCACGAAGATGACCTTGACGTTCTCGCGCCGGGCCTGATCGATCAGGGCGGCCAGGCTGCGCGGGCCGGGTTCCTTGCCGTCGTGCTCGATCGGGATCTGGGTGAGCTGGTAGGCATCGGCGAAATAGCCCCAGGCGGGGTGGAAGACCATAAAGCGACGCTGCCGCACGTCGGCGAGCGTGGCGCGGATGTCGGCATCCAATGCATCGAGATCGGTCTCGAACACGGCGAGATTGGCGGCATAATCTGCCGCATGGTCGGGATCGAGTCCCGTGAGCGCGCGAGCGATCTCGCCACCCATCTGCTTGACCAGCATCGGGCTGGTCCAGAGATGCGGGTCGCGTTCGTGGTGGTAGTGCGTGTCCGCCCCATGTGCCGCGTCCTCCGCGCCATGGTCGTGCGCCTCCATGGCGCGCTGGCTGAACCCTTTGCTCAGGTCCAGCATGGGCATGGCGGGATTGACTGAGCGGATGCGTGCGGTCCAGGCTGACTCAAATGGCAGTCCGATTCCGACGTAGAGATCGGCATCGGCCAGCCTGGCGATCTGGCTGGGGGTCGGATCATAGGTGTGCGGACTCTGGCCGGGCTTGACCAGTGCCTCAACCACCACATGCTCGCCGCCGATGCGCTCGAGGAAGGTCTGCTGCGGCAGGACGCCGACGAAGACGCGTAATGGCTCGGCGGCGTGCGTCAGGGGGGTGACAAAGGCCAGCAGCAGGAGCGTTATCAATCGGTTTTGTCTGAACATGAATGAACCTGTTGATCATTGGGCAGTCACGCGGTGATCGCCGCAAGATGGTATCAGTCGGACCCTTGTGTCGGATCCAGCCAGACCTGCCCGCCGGCTATTTCGACCGGATAGGTGCGGATCGGCTCATCGGCGGGGTCTTCCTGGGGTTCGCCGGTCGCCAGGCTGAAGCGGCTGCCGTGCAGCGAGCATCTGATGCAGTCGCCTTCGAGACAGCCGAGTGAGAGTGGATAGTCCTCGTGGCTGCAGTTGTCCTCCACGGCATAGACTCGTCCTGCGACCTTGGCGAGGATGATCGACTGTTGCGCGATCACGACCTTGATGAACTTGCCTTCCAGGATCGCATCGACCGGCGCGGCGGCGACAAAGGGTGATTTGGGCATCAGCGTATCCTCAGCGCGGCTTTGCCGGAATCGAGTACGCCACGCACGCGCTCGGCGGCCGCGCCGAGCGATGGCTCGCGGCCCAGGTGCGCGAGAATAAGCGCGCCGGTGAAGACCAGGCTGTCG
Source organism: Thiorhodococcus sp. (assembly GCA_029257385.1). Taxonomy (GTDB): domain Bacteria; phylum Pseudomonadota; class Gammaproteobacteria; order Chromatiales; family Chromatiaceae; genus Thiorhodococcus. The sequence goes on along the minus strand of JARIBS010000113.1, from coordinate 1,876 downwards.
TAAGTCGGTCCCTTGCTCCCTTCCAGCGCGGCCACGCCCACTCGACAGGCCGCCTTAGCGGTCGCCACGACGTCGACCGCGACCGCGATCTCATCGCCCGCCCGGGGAGTAGTCTGGGGCAGATCCTCGGGCAGCGGCACGGAGCGGACCGTTTGCGTAATGCCAAGCTCCGCCGGGTCGATCTCGAAAGCCTGCTCCTCGCCCTGATTGTGGTAGCTGAAGCAGACGCTTTTCTGACGCAGCGATGGGCTGACGCTCCCCTCGACACCGCGGATCAGCAGAGCTGAGTCGAAACCGGCGTGGCGCGCGAGTAGTGCATAGATGCGTGGATAGGGTTTGTGGACATAGCCCGTCACCAGATGGGTCTGTTTGCGCCCATGGATGGGCCGCGCCAGCACCTCCGTGGTGGTGATCGCCTGACGCTTGACGATGGTCGTGCGCAGATCCACCAGATTGTGCAGAGGGGCGCAGACAGAGCGCTGATCGACATAGCTCCAGCCGAGACTCGGATCGGACAGGCGTTGCGCAGCCTCCACCGGACTCAGGTCGACCGCGACCCCAGCGGCCTCCAGGATGTGACGGTGAGTGACGCCGAACTTGGGTCCGACCGCGTGGGCGCCATGGCTGATGGCGGGGACGCCACACTCAGCGAGTAGCGGCATCAGAAAGGGCGATGCCGGCAGACAGCGGTTGAAACCGTCATAGGGGTCGGCGATGTCGACCACTTCGTCGACTTCGGCCACCACATGGCCGGTGGCCTCGTGAATGGCCTCAAGAATGCCTTTGAGTTCGTCGTCGGTCTCGCGCTTCATCCGCAGCGCGATGAGAAATAGCCCGGCTTGGACTGGATCGACCTGATTGCCGAGAATGGCGCGCATCCCGGCGCGGGCTTCTTCGCGGGTGATGTCCTTGGACAACGTCGGGCCAGTGGCAATGCGCTGAAGAATCGAGCGCATCTGGATCTTAGCGTCATCGGGCGCGGCTGCGGTACTGGTCATAAGACTTTACTCCTGGACCTAGCGTGCGTAATGAACAACTGATGCGACAGGCACTTGAAGCGTAGTCTATCGCCGATTCTTGGGTTTGGCGGGACATGCTATGGGTTCAGACGATGCCTCTCAACCTGAGCACGGCGTGCCGACATCAATCGCGATAGCGCTGGCGCAAATCGTCGTAGGCGTCGATGCGCCGATCGCGCAGAAAGGGCCAGATGCGCCGCACCTGCTCGGTGCGGGCCAGGTCGATCTCGGCGACCAGCAGCTCGGGCGCCTGGTCGCCGGCCTGGGCGATAATTTCGCCCTGCGGGCCACAGACGAACGAGCTGCCCCAGAACTGCGCGCCGACGCCCGCACCGCTCGGATCGGCCTCGTAGCCGACGCGGTTGCAGGCCGCCACCGGTAGGCCGTTGGCGATGGCATGGCCGCGCTGGATGATCATCCATGCCTGGAGCTGGCGCTGCTGCTCCTCGGGCGTGTCGTCCGGGTCCCAACCGATCGCAGTCGGGTAGAGCAGGATCTGAGCGCCCGCCAGCGCCATGGCGCGGGCCGCCTCCGGGAACCATTGGTCCCAGCACACCAGCACGCCCAGACGCCCGACTGCCGTGTCGACCGGATTGAAGCCGAGATCGCCCGGGGTGAAATAGAACTTCTCGTAATAGCCGGGATCGTCGGGGATGTGCATCTTGCGGTAAATGCCTGCCAGCGATCCGTCGGCGTCGAGCACTACGGCGGTATTGTGATAAAGACCGGCGGCGCGGCGCTCGAACAGCGAGCCGACGATGACCAGTTGCAGCTCGCGCGCCAGCGTGCTCAGACGCTCGGTGGTGGGGCCGGGGATTGGCTCGGCCAGGTCAAACAGATTGGGATCCTCGGTCTGG
>JARIBS010000045.1 GCA_029257385.1 Thiorhodococcus sp. | reverse complement strand
AAGCTACCCCGCATCGAGCACCTCATGGACGGCGGCACTTTGTCTGTTCGCGCCGCACTGGTTTATTCCGGCATCCGATTGGTGTCGGATGATCGCAGGCGTTTGTTCGAAGCACTGAAGACACGCCATTCTGCTGACGACGACTACTTCGGGTTCGAGGCGTTCAACCTGACGACCGTCCATGACTGGATTGTCGGGGCCGCCGACAACCGCACAGTGAAAGAAGTCGCGCTCTGCATCCGCAAGCCTGGCTGGCTCAGGGAGCCGCACGAGGTTGTCTACGGTTTGATTCCCTTGTCCGATCTGGTTGCCCTTTCCGCAGCCCACGGCGATCGGCTCATCGCGTCCAATATCCGGCGATACAAAGGAAGGACCGAAGTCAACGACGAGATCGCGAGCACGATTCGCGATGACCCCGCCCGTTTTCTCTATCTCAACAACGGCCTCACCGCGTACTGCGATCGTCTTGAGGTCAGGGCATCAGATCGGGGGAGTGCGGAACAGAAGAACATCACAGCCTTCGGCTTTTCCATCGTCAACGGTGCCCAGACCCTCGGGGCCTTGTCCAAGACCTGCACGCCTGGACCTGCACCAGAGGGCTTGGCGTTCATCCGCATCATTTCGATGGAGCGATGCGAGGATGACCGTCAATTTGCCGAAAGGATCACCCGTTGCACCAACACCCAGAATGAAATCCTCGCCCGCGATTATGTTGCCCTCGATCCGGAGCAGGAACGGATCGCGAATCAGCTAGGTCCGTCCGGTATCACTTACCACTACAAGATCTCCGATGAAGCGATCCCGCAAGATGCCTACAATTTCAGCATTCTGGAAGCCACCACGGCCGCAGCCTGTTTGCTTCAGGGAAACACCGCTCCGGAGTTCGTAGCCTGGGTTCTGAGCAACAGAAAATCGCTTTGGGACACGGAGATCCCGGAAGGCGAAACGATCAGCCGGTATGCGCGGGTCTTTACCTCCTCGCTTTCAGCAAGGAGTCTTTGGCGCGCCGTGCAGGCCCAGCGGATTGTGCTCGACAAACTCCGCGAGTTCGCCCGAGCGGAGCCGGCGCGCAAGCCGTTCTTTGAAAATGGCCGCTGGCTGATTCTGAATCTGATCTTCCTGCGTTTGAAACCTGAATCGGGAGAAGCGACTTCGCTGTCTGCCGAGGAGATCGCCAGTTTTTCGGATGCTGCCCTCACGGTATCGGAAGAAGTCTGGAGTGCCTGCGGGACGCTCGGACACATCTCGGTTGTGCAGGGGGGCGGCTACAGCTTCCCGCGCCATTTCCGGTCGGTCTTTTGTGACTCCGAGGATTGCAGACGCATCAGGGGTGAAGTGCTGCGGGCCGCCAACACGCAAAATGGAGCAGCGACCGAGAATGTAGATCAAACCCCAGGAGCCGTAGAATGAGCTGCGGCCCTTCATAACCGACTGGAAAGGTCGATCCAGTTGCCACAGCCAGACCGACGACTCGATCTTCACTGATCACACTGATCGCGGACGCATTTAATTGATATGTCAATAAGAAAGCAAAAACTTGAACTTACCTGGATCGGTAAGGAGAACCGGCCGAAGCTAGAGCCGCGGATTCTGGTCGAAGATCCGGAGAAGTCTTACCATGCCCCGCATCGTGTCGGAAAGAATGACCTCTTCGATAACAAGCTGATCTTCGGAGACAATTTGCTCGCACTGAAAGCGCTGGAGCAGGATTACGCGGGCAAGGTGAAGTGTGTATATATTGATCCACCATTCAACACTGGCGAGATGTTTGATCACTATGACGACGGCCTAGAGCACTCGATATGGTTAAGCCAACTTCGAGACAGAATAGTGTTACTCAGAAAGTTGCTTACCCAGGATGGCACACTGGTTGTTCATATCGATGACAACGAACTTGCTTACCTCAACGTCCTGCTCGATGAGGTTTTCGGACGCCGTAATCGGGGCTATATCGTCACATTCAAACAAGGTGCGGCTACTGGCCACAAGGCGATCAATCCAGGCTGTGTGACAACAACAAACTTTCTACTGATCTACGCGAAGGACAGGTCCTGCTGGGAGCCTCGAAAGCTATACACTGCACGACAAAGAGACATTCGTTATAGCCAGTTTATTACCAATCATACTGAGCACTTTTCTCATTGGAAATTTGCGCCACTTCTCAATGCATTCGCAGATAGCCTTAACTTTGCTCTGAAGGAAGCGAGAGTCCTTGCGAAGGCGGACCCGCAGAAAGTCGACGACTTCGTCCTCAGCAATGCCGAATCGGTGGTCCGTCTAGCCCGGCCCGATTACAAGGCGGTAAGTGAAGATGCACGGACGATGATCGACCGCTCCGTTGCTAACCCAAAGAAGGTTTTATTGCTTGAGCGAGAAAGCCACTCGGACATGTATTTCATTAAAGGAGAGCGCATTCTTTTCTACAAAGATAAGCTCAAGCGAATAGATGGGGAGTGGGTTGCTGGAGAACCGCTGACGACCTTATGGGATGATTTACTTTCAAATAATCTACACAAGGAAGGTGGGGTAAGGTTTCCGAAAGGGAAGAAGCCGGAGTCTCTAATTCAACGTGTGATCGACCTCACGACAGAGGAAGGAGATATCGTGCTCGACTCCTTTTTAGGCTCCGGAACAACGGCTGCCGTAGCTCACAAAATGCGTCGACGCTGGATAGGCGTCGAGCTAGGTGAACATTGCCACACTCACGCAATTCCACGTCTGAAAGCCACAATTAATGGATACGATACTAGCGGCATCACCAAGGCGGTCGATTGGCAGGGTGGCGGCGGTTTCCGCTACTACAAGCTCGCGCCCTCTCTGCTCGAAAAGGACAAGTGGGGCAACTGGGTGATCAGTAGGGACTACAACGCCGCCATGCTGGCCGAGGCGGTCTGCAAGCTGGAGGGCTTCACCTATGCCCCGAGCGACAGCCTCTACTGGCAGCACGGGCACTCCACCGAGCAGGACTTCATCTACGTCACCACCGCCAGCCTCAAGCACGTCCAGCTCCAGCAACTGAGTGATGAAGTCGGCCCCGAACGCAGCCTGCTGGTGGTCTGCACCTCCTTCCGTGGCAGCAACGAGGGTTACGCGAACCTGACGGTGAAAAAGATCCCCACAGCGGTGCTCGGCCGCTGCGAATGGGGCAAGGACGACTACAGCCTCCGCGTCGAAAACCTCCCCGACGCCCCGCCGAAACCCGGTCAGTTGGGACTTTTCGACGGAGAGGAGGACGCAGAATGAACCGCCACGTCAACGCCATTTCCGGACGCCTGAGCCTGCGCCCACCGCAGCGCCGATCGCTGGAGATCCTCGATCGGATCACCGAGATCGTACCGCCCCGCAAATCGACGGATGTGTCAGAAGCCTTGGAATTGATCCAAAGGGAGTACCCGTCGGTCACCGACTTCGAGCGGGATTTCCCCTCGCTTTGCTTTGCCCTGGCCACCGGCGTCGGCAAGACGCGGCTCATGGGTGCTTTCGTCACCTATCTGCATCTCGCCCACGGCATCGACAACTTCTTCATCCTCGCGCCCAACCTGACGATCTACAATAAGCTGATCGCGGATTTCACGCCCAATACACCCAAATATGTCTTCAAGGGAATTGCGGAGTTCGTCGTGAATGGACCTGCAATCATTACGGGCGATAACTACGATCAGCGTGACCCGGCCAGCGGTTCGCTCTTTGGCGGCATACGAATCAATATTTTCAATATTTCCAAGATCGACTCGGAAGTCCGCGGCGGCAAAGCACCGAAGATCAAGCGCCTCTCGGAATACATCGGTGAAAGCTACTTCGATTATCTTGCGGCCCTGCCGGACCTGGTCCTGTTGATGGACGAGTCCCACCGCTACCGCGCCAAGGCCGGACTTCGCGCCATCAACGAACTGAAGCCGGTCTTGGGGTTGGAGTTGACGGCAACGCCCTTCGTCGAAACGTCGAAGGGAGCGATACCCTTCAACAACGTCATCTACGACTACGCCCTGGGCCGCGCCATTGCCGATGGTTTCGTCAAGGAACCGGCCGTGGTGACGCGAAAGAACTTCAATCCCGCCGACATGAGCAAGGAGGCGATTGAAGAGCTGAAGCTCTCCGACGGCATTCGCCTCCACGAGCAAACCAAGGTTCAGCTCGAAACCTATGCCCGCGAAACCAACCGCGAGATCGTCAAGCCCTTCGTGCTGGTGATCGCTCGCGACACAACGCATGCGGCGCAACTGAAGACTTTGATGGAGTCGGACGACTTCTTCGACGGCCTCTACAAAGACAAGGTCATCCAAGTAGATTCCAGTAAGACGGGCGCACAAGAGGAGGAAATGATCAACCGTCTGCTCAAGGTCGAGCGCGCGGACGAACCGACTGAGATCGTGATCCACGTGAATATGCTCAAGGAAGGCTGGGATGTCACAAACCTCTACACCATCGTCCCGCTTCGCGCCGCCAACGCCCGCATCCTCATCGAGCAGTCGATCGGTCGCGGTCTGCGCCTGCCCTACGGCAAGCGTGTCGGCGTCACCGCCGTTGATCGCCTCAACATCGTAGCGCATGACAAGTTCCAGGAGATCGTGGACGAGGCCAACCGTGCGGACTCCCAGGTTCGCATGCAGACCGTCGTCCTCGATCCCGATGAGATCGAGAAGAAGACCAAGACGGTCATCTCTCAGAGCAAGCTGGCCAGCCAGCTCGGGACCGTCCCCGCACAAACCACCACGTCTGCAACGGTTGCGCCGTCGCAAGAGAAAACGGTATTCACCACAGCCACGGAGCAGAAGGTCGCCCAGGCGGTCTACACCGTCATCAAGAAGTTCGAAAGCCAGCCGGATCGCGTGCCGGCCACTCACAGCCTCGCCAACGCCGACGTGCAAGCTGACATGGTGCGGGAAGTTGCCGCCGCCTTTACCCCAACCCAATTGGAGCTGGAAGGGGTGACCGAGCAGCCGGACATCGCCGCCATCGTGAAGAAGACGACTGAATTGGTCGTGCAGCAAACCATCGACATTCCCCGAATCCTGGTGGTACCGAAGGGCGAGGTAGACTCCGGCTTCAACGCATTCGAGCTGGACCTCTCCGGTCTGAAATTTCAGCCCATATCCGATGAACTCTGGGTGCAATTCCTGCGCACCGGAGCCCACGAAGTGATCGGCCTCGGCAAAGGCGGAGTGAAAGAGAAGCGGCTCGAGAACTATGTCGTCAGCGGCCTGGTGGATTTCGATGACATCGACTACGAGAAGCACGCGGACCTGCTTTACGATCTGGCCGTGCAAACGGTCACGCACCTGAAAGGCTACCTAAGCGAAGAAGAAGCAGGAAAAGTGCTCTGGCGGCACCAGAAGGAAATCGCTGGGTTCATCCACGCCCAAATGCAGGCGCACTATTGGGAGGATGAGGCAGTCGAGTACGAGGTGGTGATCAGTAAAGGCTTCACCGAGCTCAAATCGAGCGCCTACACCGCTGCCGCGAACGAGGATCCGTTCGATTTCAGGGTATCGCCGAAGGACAAGAGCAACATGCCGAGGTATCTCTTCGGCGGCTTCGAACGCTGCCTGTATCCCGTACAGAAATTCGACTCCGAGGCCGAACGTATCCTCGCCGTGATTCTGGATCGGGAAACGGAGAAGTGGTTCAAGCCCGCGAAAAACTTGTTCCAAATTTTCTACAGGCTAGGAGCGGATCATCATGAGTATCAGCCCGATTTCGTCGCCGAGACAGCTGACGTGATCTACATGCTGGAGCCGAAAAAGCGTACAGCGTTGAATGATGCCGACGTAGTGGCGAAGAAGGACGCCGCCGAAAATTGGTGCGAAAACGCAACAAACTACGGCCTCGAGCACGGAGGTAAGCCGTGGATTTATCAACTCATACCCCACGACACTATTTCCGAAAACATGTCGATTGACCACCTCGGGAAGGGGTAGGCTTTTATCCGGGACGATAAAAGAAAAGGGGGCGGTGCGGTCTGGCAAGGTCGCGTTTTTTAGTTCGTGTACGGCTGCAACTCGCTGATTTTAGAAGAAGCTGCTCATGGCTGGCACTCAGATCAAGGTACCGCCACACGCATGAGCATCCGTAAGCGACTGATCTGAATGTTTTTTTATGCATCTTAAAAGGGCTGCCCTCAGGGCCTCAGATCCGCTCTGAGGCTTGGTTTCAAGGCGTCACTCACCTGCTCGCCCTTTACGATGGCTTTTTTGGGTATAACTAGCATTCGCGGGCTTTTTCGTGGGCGAACGCAACTCGACGATCAGGCCAACTCAGCCGAGCGTGTAACCCGCGTCGATATTGATGGTCGTGCCGGTGATCAATCTCGCGCTCGAAGAGGCCAGAAACAGCACCGCTTCGGCGACGTCGGCTGGCTTGACGACCTCTTGGCGCAGCACATGCCGACGATCCGCGATCGTCTGCATTAGATCGCTCGCTCCATCCCACATCTCAGAATCAACAACGCCTGGCGCAACGCCATTGACACGGATGCCGCGTGGACCCAGGGCAAGCGCGAGACGCCGGGTCAGCATGTCGAGTCCGGCCTTGCTCACGGAGTAGCTGGTGGAGGTGCAGGTCTTGAAAGGGTGCTGGGCGCAGGCCGATGAGAGGTTTACGACGGCGGGCGCGGCACTGCGCTCAAGCAGCTCGGCGCACGCCTGCGTGAGCGCGAACGGCGCGATGAGGTTGACCTCGAGCGTCGCGCGCCACTGCTCGGGGCTTTCCTCAAGCGTCCCCGAGCCCAAGATCGCACCGGCATTGTTGACCAAGACATCCAGCCGTGCCGGACCTGACTCAAGTCGCGCAACAAGCTGCGCGAGAAAAGCCGCGTCCGTCACATCGCCCTCCATCAGCGCCAGCGCGCCGCTAGAAAGCGCCTGCGGCCAGCGTGCGGCGAGCGTATGCAGTTTTGCCGGATCGCGTCCAAAGGTCCAGACACGATCCCCGGCATCGAGAAAGGCGCTGACCAGGGCCGCCCCGATGCCGGATGTCCCGCCGCTGATGCAGACTATCCGCCCCCGCTCTGGCGCATTCGTGCTCATCGCTCGCGTTGCCCGAGATTGGCGTGGATCAGGGCGCCATTGAGCACCGGAGAATGGGCCGCGAAGGCGACGGCTTCGGCGATCTCCCCAGGCTCGATCAGACGGTCGAACGCGCTCAGCGCGGTGATGGCGGCAAGCGTCTCGGGATTGCCGTCGATCAGCTGGCGCAGTTGTTCAGTGTCCGTGAAACCGGGACAGATCATGCAGGTATGGATAGCGCGCCCGGCCAGATCCTGACAGGTCGCGCGCATCATACCGGCGAGTGCGTGCTTGGCGATGACATAGCTCGCCACGCCCGGCACCGCCTTTTCGGCCAAGGTCGAACCAATATAGATCACGCTCGATCCCGGCTTCATATGCGCCAGCACCAGTTGATTGAGCGTGTTGGCCGCGACGATATTGAGTTCCAGCACCGCGCGCAGATCCCAGCTGGGTAGCGCATCGATCCGATCGGAGCGCATCACCGCCGCATTGTGCACCAGACAGACACGGTCAGCGGCCGCAAGTCGCGCGCTCAGTGGGGCGTCCAACGTCTCCAGCGCGTCTGGATCGCTCAGATCGCAGGCATGATTATCGACACCCTGCTCGGGGCATGGGCGCCGCGATAGATTGATGACCGACCAGCCATCAGCCAGAAAACGAGTCGCCACGGCACGACCGATACCGACACTCGCGCCGGTGATGATCAAAAGATTCATTAGGATTCAGATTCCCCATGTTGAGTGTCCCAGCGGGCAATCGCCCACTGACCGCGGCCCGAGGAGACTCCGAGCTCCACCGAGCACATCTGCATGGCGGCGATCTCGGGACGATCACGCAGTCGCGCAAGCAGCAGTGGCGCAAGTTCCTCGATGGTGATATTGCGGATCGGCAGCAGCAGCACATCGCGCTCGAGAAACGGGATGCACTCGTTGCCAAAATGCGCATGGACCAGACCATCCCGATGCGCGATGCGTAGATGCGGTGAGTGCTGCGGCAGGAGAACGCGCTCGTCCAAGTCGTCGCACAGCGACTTGAGCACGCGTTTGAGTTCGACATAGTCGAATGCCAGACCGTCTGCACCCACCCGCGCCATCACTTCGCAGCGAACCTGGAAATTATGACCGTGTAGGTTTTCCCGCTCGGTGGCCGAGAAGATGGTGAAATGCCCGGCGCTAAAGTTGAGGTATTCCTTGCTGATCTCGAGACGCGTCAGGGTCTGGTCGGTCACTTGATGCCTCCAAGCTATCGATAGGTCGCACCGGACATCGGCGCTCCCCTACACCACTAGATGCGGGACTCCCGCGTGGATCAAAGCCATGCATCGCGCCTGCGTCGTCGGGCCGGCTGGCTTTCTCAGAGCCCGGCCCGCGCGTCTCGTCGCCAACCGTACCAGATCGCTAGTACCGTCAGCGGGATCACGCCGCCGAGCATGACGATCTCAAACGGCTGCGTGAGAGAGGACTGCGTCGTACGCATGACCAGATAGCCGAGATAGGCGAGATAGTAGGCCAGAAAAACACCGCCCTCGACCCGCGTGACCCGGTATCCAGTCAGGAAGAGCGGCAGACAGACCACCGCCGTGGCGATCATGATCGGTATATCCATGATCAGCGCATCGTGGGAGACCGGAATCCCCTGTGGTGCCAGCAGCGCGCCGAAACCGAGTACGGATAGAATATTGAACAGATTGCTGCCGACGACATTGCCGACGGCGATATCACCCTCGCCGTGCAGGCTCGCGATGACCGACGTCACCACCTCCGGCAGGGAGGTGCCGATCGCCACCACGGTCAAGCCGATCACCAGCTCGCTGATACCGAAGACCAGTGCGATATCCACAACCCCCATCACCAGCAAGCGCGCGCCCACCGCAAGGAGCAGGAGTCCGGCCAGCAGCATCAGCACTTGTTTGAGCAAGTAGCCCCGCCCCGGCTTGGCCGGCGGGTCACTCACCTCGGGCAGTCCGTCCTGGATCTCGCGCGCCTCCGTCTTGCCCTGACGGACCGACCAGGCCAGGTATCCGAGCAAGGCGCCGACGAACACCAAGCCATCGATCCGTCCGATCTGGCCATCCAGGGAAACCAGCCAGAGCGCGAGCGATGCCGCGATCACCAGCGGCACATCAATACGCACGATACGGCTGTGCACACTCAGTGGTGCTATGAGTGCGGCGATGCCGAGGACGATGAGCACGTTGGCGATATTACTGCCCACGACATTGCCGAGCGCCAGATCGGCTGAACCGGACCAGACCGACTGCAGGGTTACCGCCAGCTCCGGGGCGCTGGTGCCAAAAGCCACGACGGTGAGTCCGATGACGACGGGACTGATCCGCATGATCGAGGCCAGCGCCGAGGCCGATCTGACCAAATATTCGCCGCCGCCGACCAGGCCGAGGAAGCCGACCAGGACGAGCGCCAGCGAAAAGATCCATTCGGGCATAGAGTTGCTCCTACATCTGATGAGATGTGTGAAAGTAGTCCGCGATCGGGTCGGATCATTACGTCAGCGTCTTCAAAAGGGCACGAAGTTCACGACCGGATTACTCCGGGTCAGCTCGGCGGCGCCGCGCCCCTCCTCCACCGTCTCTTCCCGTCGGATTACGTAGCGCACCAGCGCCCGCTGCAATGCCGGAAAACCCACAAACAGCCCGAGGGCCGCTGAGTCGAGCTGGCGCGGCCGAGCGCACTCGAAGCGGTAGACGGCGGCGATATCGGCCTGGGCGGTGCGCGCCGCCTCTGGCGCGGGAAGGTCCAGATCGACCTTGGCTTCGAGCAGCCGACAGCCAGCGCTGGTATTGAATCGAACCATGCCGTCGCCAGCCTTCAGATTCTCGCCTGCCAAACGCAGTCTCTCTGTCTCAATGGCGGTGCTTGGGACGTGCGCAAATCCAACCAGTGTCGCGGCCGGAGCGACCAGCTCGGCGCGTACCCGCTGTCCATCGATCACAATGCGCAGATGTGCGACGCCCTGAACCTGCGCGCCCTGCCTCACAGCCGCGCCCGAGCCGGAGTCCGCCTGAGAAGCGGCGAACGCACCAGCCACGCTCAGGACCAACGTCAGGCACACTTCACGCACGGTACGGAAGCTATTTTTACGACAGGGCATCACGGTTGTTTTCAGCACCATGTAGCGTCACGCGATCAGGCCGCTAGTGTCCGACGGGTCGCCCGGCGCCGGGCCATAAAGCGGCTGAACAAGGCCGACAGCACATACACACCACCGGCGAGCAGGATCATGGTCGGCCCGGCTGGCAGATCGGGACCGAAGGAGATGGCCAGCCCGAGTGAGGTAAAAAGCCCGCCCAGCACGGTCGCGATTAGCATCATGGCGCTCAATGAATACACGTAATGACCGGCGATCGCCGCCGGCAGCGTAAGCAGCGCAATCACCAGAATCAACCCGACCACCTGGATTAAGAGCACCACGGTCACCGCAACCAAACAGAGCAGTAGCAGATAGAAAAAGGCCACCGGCACGCCGCGCAGTCGGGCCAGCTCCTCATCGAAGGTAATGGCCAGAAACTGGCGATAGAACAGCGCGATCGTCGCCACCAGCACCAGATCCAACCCCGCCATGAGCCAGAGTTCGCGAGTCGGCACCAGCAAAATATTGCCGAACAGGAAGCTCATGAGGTCCGAGGTATAACCGGGTGTTTTAGCGATAAAGAGTACGCCGATGGCCATGCCGATGGCCCAGAGTGCACCGATCATGGTGTCTTCCTGAGTCTTCCAGACCAAACGCACAGAGCCGATCAGCAAGGCCGAGAGGATCGCCGCAAGCAAGGCACCGGCGAAGGGATCGAGGCCGAAATAGAGCGCCACACCCATGCCGCCGAGCACCGAATGGGCGATTCCGCCAGCCATGAAAGTGATGCGTTTGACGACCACGAACGTCCCAACCACACCGCAGCCGATGCTTGCCAGAAGGCCGGCAAACAGTGCGGTCTGGAGAAAGGCGTAATCGCCAAGTGCCGCAAGGAATGCGCTCATAATTTGTGCCCGTGCGCGACTTGTCGCACATGCCCGCCGTAAAGATGCTGAATGATATGCTCATCGACCGCCTGCGTGGGGTGACAGTTGAGCGTTCGATTCAGACACGCGACCCGACCGACATAGGCGGAGATGAAGGCAATATCGTGCGACACCAGCAGAATGGTCAAACGCTGGTTGAGGTCGGCGAGCAGATCGAAGACGTCACCTTCGGCGCGCTGGTCGATATTGGCGGTCGGCTCATCAAGGATGAGGATACGCGGCTCCCCGACCAGCGCGCGGGCCAGCAGGACACGCTGGAGCTGACCGCCCGAGAGCGTGCCGATGGGCCGACGGGCCAGCTCCAATGCCTCCACTTCTTCCAGCGCCCGCGCTGCGCTCACGCGGTCGCGCTTGCGGTAGCCACCCAGCAGCGGGCCGATCCCGAGCCGCCCCATAAGAACCACCTGCTCCACCGAGATCGGGAAATCGCGCGGAAAGCTCGGGTGCTGCGGCACGTAGCCAATGTGCCGAACGGCCTGACGCGGCGACTGACCGAGCACCCTGATCCGACCGGCCTGCGGTTCGAGCAGACCCAGGATGAGTTTCAGGAGCGTGCTTTTGCCGCCCGCATTGGGTCCGACCAGCCCGACGAACTCGCCCGCTTCAATCACGAGACTGACGCGCTCGAGCACCAATGCGTCTGCATAGGAGAAGCTAAGATCCTCGACTTCTATCACGGGCTGGTTCATGGCGCGCAGTATAGCGCAAGCGTCATTGGAGAAGATTTCCGGCACAAAGCCGATTAGCATGGCGTCGATTCCTTGACTGCCCGATAGGCCGACATCCATGACCATCACGACACAGCTCTATTGGGCTATTGGCCTGAGTCTCTACGTCCTGTCCATCCTGTTGCTCACGCGCATCCCTTATCGTGCCATGGTGAATCGGGGCATGGAGCCCATCCGCGCCGTCTACTACAACCGCAAGATCGTTCACATGCTGGCCGGCGGCGTGGGTTCTCTGATGGTCCCGCTGGTCTTCTCCAGCCCCTGGTTTCCGCTGGTCTGCGGCATCCTGCTGACGCTGCTGACCTATCTCGCCCATGCGACGGGATTGCGGATGTACTGGTTCCAAACCGAAGACAACCGCAACGATGTCAAGTTCGCCCTGATGTGGAGCTGCTCGATCTCGCTGCTCTGGTGGCTGCTGGGCAACCCCTGGCTGGCGATCCTGCCGGCGCTCTATATGGCGTTCGGCGACGGCGTGACCGGGATCGCGCGCAACGCGCTGATTCGCAAGCGCTCCAAAAGCCCCGTGGGCAATGTCTTCATGCTCGTGGTGTGCGCACCGATGGGCTGGTATATCGGTGGCCTGGCAGAACCCGCCATTCCGCTCTGGGGGCTAATCTCGGCGGTGGTCGCCACGGTCGTCGAGCGCTATGAGTTCGGTCCCATCGACGACAATATCCTGATCACGGTCGCAGCCTCGGCCGTGCTCCTGCTCGGGACCTATTTGGGACCGTTGATCTGAGAGGCAGGCGTTTGAGCAGGGTCAGCTCGTGCGTACAGTCGACCATTTGACCAGTTCGATCAAGCTATCATGTCGATGTGCGCGTACCTGCGGACTCGCTACGATGCAGACCGTGAATGCCCAGGAGACCGCCCTGCAATGACCACCCGCATCCGCGCTCCGCGACGCGAAATCCTCGGCTGGGCGATGTTCGATTTCGCCAACTCGGCCTATACCCTGCTCATCATCACGGTCGTCTTCGGCGATCTTTTTACCCGCGTCATCGTCGGCGACGCACCCGACTACCGTCTGGGCAACCTGCTCTGGAGCATCGCGCTGGCAACCAGCTATTTACTGGCGGTGATCTGCGCGCCGGTCGTCGGGGCCATTATCGACTACACCGCCACTAAGAAGCGGTTTCTCTTCGCCAGCTATCTGCTCACGGTCGTCACCACCGCCGCGCTCTACTGGGTCGCGCCCGGCTATGTCTGGCTCGGCATGGTGCTGCTGATCCTGTCGAATTTCGCCTTCTCCATCGGCGAGTCATTCATCGCCAGCTTCCTGCCGGGGCTTGGACCGCCGGAGGATCTGGGCAAGATCTCCGGGTTTGGCTGGGCGCTGGGGTATGTCGGCGGCATGCTCGCGGCGCTGTTCGTGCTCTTCGTGCTCGGCGAGGTCAGTGCCGAGAACTTTGAGCGTATCCGCTGGGTTGGACCCTGGACGGCGGTGTTTTTCCTGATCGCGGCCATCCCGACCTTCCTCTGGGTGCGCGATCGCACGGTCGCACGCGCACTGCCGCCCGCAACCGGGTATCTGGCGCTCGGCATCGGCCGGGTTCGCCAGACCATCGGTCATCTGGGCGAGCACCGCGATCTGGCGATCCTGCTGGGCGCGGTCTTCTTCTCTATGAGTGGCATCAGCATCATCATCACGTATTCCTTTATCTATGGGGCGCAAGTCATCGGCTGGGACGAGTCGGTCCGCACGCTGATGTTCGTGCTGATGCAGATCACCGCAGCGGCCGGCGCATTCGGCTTCGGCTATGTGCAGGATAGCCTTGGCGCACTGCGCACCTACAAGCTGACGCTGGTGCTGTGGATTCTGGCCATCGCGCTGATTTATCTCACGCCGATGATCGCGGATCTTGCACAATCGCGATTCGGACTCGACTGGCAAGCCCAATATGTCTTCCTGGTGGTCGGTTGCGTAGCCGGCACCAGTCTGGGCGCCTGCCAATCCACCACCCGCGCGCTGGTCGGGCTGTTCTCGCCCCTGTCGCGCACGGCGGAGATGTTCGGCTTCTGGGGGCTGTCGATGAAGCTCGCCGGGGTCTTCGGGCTACTTGCGGTCGGTGTGTTGCAGGCCCTGCTCGGACTGCATACGGCGGTGCTGTTCTGCATTCTGCTGTTTGTTGCGGCGCTGATCGTCGCGCGCGGTGTCAACGAGGGTCGCGGGCGCGCAATCGCCGCCGAGCACGACGCCGGGACGCTCCGCCGAGCCCAGTGAGCGGGTCGCTCGGAAGCATTAGAGCTGCTCAAACGTGAGCGGCTCGCCGCACTATGGCGTGATCTCCAACAGCACTTCGTCTGGATTGACCGCATCGCCCTTGGCCACGAACACGCCGGTGACGGTGCCGTCGATGGGCGCTTGGATCTCGGTCTCCATCTTCATGGCCTCACTAACGATCACGGACTGACCGGCTTTGACCTGGTCGCCTTCCTTGACCAGCACATCGACGATGTTGCCCGGCATGGAGGTGGCGACATGGCCGGGCTGGCTGGGCTTAGGCCGCTTGCCAGCGATGGCCTTCTTGACCGCCCCATCGGCCCCGCCCGTGAGGACGAGTTCGTCAAGCGTCTCGACCAGTACATCCTCGGGGATGTCGTCAATGGTGAAGTAGAAATGCCGCTCCGACTGACTCTTATGTCCCGCGCCCGTGACCTTGATGTGATAGCTCTCGCCGTGGACGTTGATTTTGAACTCGGTCGGCGCGGATGTGGCGCGCTCGCTCGGAAGCGC
>JARIBS010000134.1 GCA_029257385.1 Thiorhodococcus sp. | reverse complement strand
AATGTGCAGTTTTGATCTCAATGTGCAGTTTGATCTCAATGTGCAGTTTTGATCTCAATGTGCAGTTTTGATCTCAATGTACAGTTGTAATCCACTGCCTCACTCCGGACAGGAACTCGCGTGACTGCCTCTTTTTCATCTACCGATTCAACGCTGACGCTGAGCGATGCGCATATCAGCAAGACCCTGATCAGTCTGCGTGATTTTTTGCGCTGGGCGGCTAGTGAGTTTCATGTCAACGGGTTGCATTACGGGCATGGTACGGATTCTGCCTGGGATGAAGCGGTAGCGCTGGTGCTGGGCGCGTTGCACCTTCCCTGGAACGTTGATCCAGCGGTGCTGGATGCCCGGCTGCTTCCCCTGGAGCGAACGCGCATTATTGACCTGGTTCGGCGCCGTATCGAGACTCGCCAGCCCTTGCCGTACCTGCTTGGCGAGGCGTTTTTTGCAGGCTATCCGTTCAATGTTGATGAGCGAGTGCTGATCCCGCGCTCACCTATCGCGGAGTTGATCGAACAAGGATTTGCTACCTGGTTTGTGAGTGAGCCGCCAGCGCGAGTGCTTGACCTGTGCTGCGGCTCGGGTTGTATCGGCATCGCCACGGCGCTGACGCTCCCGACCGTTGAAGTGGATCTCACGGACTTGAGTGAAGACGCTATCGCTGTCGCCAAGGCCAATATCACCCGCCATGACGTCGGCAAGCGAGTGCGTGCCCTGGCAAGCGATATTTTCGATGGTCTGGCCGGGCAGCGCTACGACCTGATCGTCTCGAACCCGCCTTACGTAGACGCCTGGGATCTGGCAACCATGCCTGTAGAATATCGTCACGAACCGGCCATGGCCCTGGGCGCCGGCAAGGACGGTCTGGATATTTTGCGTCGCATTTTGCGCCAGGCGCGTCAATACCTGACCGATGACGGTGTATTGATCGTCGAAGCGGGCAATTCCGACCGGCAGCTGGAAGCCGCTTACCCAGACGTGCCGTTTCTATGGCTTGAGTTCGAGCGTGGCGGCCAGGGGGTTTTTGTGCTGACTGCCGAAGAGCTTGACAAATATGCGCCATCGTTAGTTTGAATCCCTAAGGAATTCTAATCATGTCCGGTAACACCTTCGGCAAACTCTTTACCGTCACTACCTTTGGGGAAAGCCATGGCCCAGCGTTGGGCGCTATTGTCGACGGTTGCCCGCCGGGAATCGCACTGAGCGAGGCGGACCTGCAGCGAGATCTGGATCGTCGCCGGCCTGGAACTTCCCGCCATACCACTCAACGTCGCGAGCCGGACCGGGTGCGCATTCTTTCTGGCGTCTTCGAGGGCGTTACCACCGGCACCTCCATTGGTCTGATGATCGAGAATACCGATCAGCGCTCCAAGGACTATTCCCAGATCAAGGATCACTTTCGTCCCGCCCACGCAGACTACACCTATCATCACAAGTACGGCCTGCGAGACTATCGCGGCGGCGGGCGTTCTAGCGCCCGGGAAACCGCCATGCGAGTTGCTGCTGGCGGAATCGCCAAACGCTATCTGGCAGGTCTTGGCATCCAGGTACGCGGCTACATGAGCCAGCTTGGCCCTATAAAGCTTGCGTTTAAATCCTGGGAGGCTGTCAACGATAATGCATTTTTCTGTGCGGATGCCTCCCGGGTTGAAGAGCTGGAAACCTATATGGATCAGCTGCGTCGGGATCAGGACTCCGTGGGCGCGAAGATTACGGTCGTTGCCGAAGGCGTACCGGTGGGACTGGGTGAGCCAGTATTCGATCGGCTCGATGCGGAACTGGCTCATGGGCTAATGAGTATCAATGCGGTCAAGGGCGTGGAAATCGGCGCAGGCTTTGCAGCGGTGGCACAGCGGGGCAGCGAGCATCGCGACGAGATGACCCCGCAGGGCTTTCTTTCCAATCATGCCGGCGGCGTACTCGGCGGGATTTCCACGGGCCAGCCGCTGATCGCCCATCTGGCGCTCAAGCCGACCTCCAGTATTACCCTTCCAGGGCGATCCATCGATATTGAAGGCAACCCGGTCGAAGTCATCACCAAGGGACGTCACGATCCCTGTGTGGGTATCCGTGCCACGCCCATCGCCGAAGCCATGATGGCCCTGACGCTGATGGACCACCTGCTGCGCCACCGCGCTCAGAATTTGGATGTGCGTGTATCAACGCCTAAACTTGGCTAATAACTTCAACCTCACGTAAAGACTGCTAAACTAAAAAAAACTATCCATTAGTGTCGAGTAACACCATGAAGATAAATGTTGAGTTTGACCTGACCCCCGGCGAGTTTCGTGAAGCCATGGGGCTTCCAAACGTAGAAGCTTTTCAACGAAATATGATGGACCGTATACAGAAGCAGATGGCAGCGGGTGTAGAAGGGTACGATCCGATGAGCATGATGAAGCCTTTCTTGCAGCCGCCGCCTTTCCTTAAGGGCGGCCTTCAGGAAAGTTTCAGCGATTCCATGAGCCAAGGTCTGGCAAGCCTGACCAACTACCAGCAGATGATGATGGACATGATGCGTCAGGCCCAGCCGTCATCCTCCACGAGTTCTTCCTCTCAGGACAAGGAGGATTCCTCGTCCAACTCATCGGATGCGCGAAAGAAAGCGTCTGGCAGCGCTATTTCGCGCAATAAGCGTCAAAAAGAATGAAAATTATAAGCCTGGGATCAGGTTGCAAAGCCGAGCAAGTAGCACTACTTTTTTCGGTGCAGCAATTGTTTTTTGGATTGCATCGATACTGCGTTGTGCTAGTAGTTGAAAACGTCAGCAGAACAATCAGCAAAAGTAGCAGCAAGAATCCTTGATCGGTATACAAACCGGCTTTCCACGGACGGATTTTCTTAATTAACCTGATACTCGCTCTGAATTGAAGCATGCCAACGTTCAACGAGATTGTCTGCACGAATCCACCAACGCTGCGATGCAGCAAGCATTCAGAAACGAGTATCTAAAGGAATGGCAATGAAGCCAGGCACGACACCCCCTTCTCTGTCCGACATGAATGAATGGAATCAATGGTTGCAGTCCATTGGAAACGAATACGCGGAGCTGATGCAGCAGTTGTCCGACCGGTCTGGCACCAGCGAAATTGGCAAGACTGTCAATGACAGTATCAAAAAAACATTACAGGCTAGTGCTCAGGCGCTATTGACCGACCCGCAGGCGCTTTATCAGGCGCAGATGCGGCTATTTCAAGACCAGTTTGCACTATGGCAGCAGAACCTGAGTGGTAACCTGAACGACTCTGATAACGCAGAAAGCGAGCCGATAATAGCCCCCGGTAAGGGCGATCGGCGTTTTCGCCATGAGGCTTGGCAAAGCAAGCCTATTCATCGTCACGTGCGGGATCAATATCTGCTGTTTTCGCGTCTGATCAATGATGTGGTTTCGAACATTAACGGCCTTCCCAAGGAAGAGCACCAAAATCTGAAGTTCTTTGCCCGTCAATATGTGAATGCCCTGTCACCCTCCAATTTTTTCAATACCAATCCCGAGGTAATGAACCTCACCGGGGAAAGCAAGGGCAAGAACCTCATTGAGGGCATGGCTTTACTGCGAGAGGATCTGGGCAACTCCGTCGAAGGCATCAACATGACGATGACCGATCGCAGCGCCTTCGAGATTGGCAGGAATGTCGCAATGAGCTCGGGGTCGGTGGTCTATGAAAACGAACTGATCCAGCTGATTCAGTATGCGCCAAGTACCGAAAAGGCTTTCAAGACGCCACTATTAGTCGTGCCGCCCTGGATCAACAAGTATTACATTCTGGATCTTCGCCAGGATAATTCCATGGTTAAATGGCTGGTGGATCAGGGTCACACGGTATTCCTGGTTTCCTGGCGTAATCCTGGTCCCAAGCAGAGGCATATTACCTGGGCGGATTACATGCAGCTCGGTCTTATCAAGTCGATGGACGCGATCGAGCAGGCAACCGGGGAAAAATCCGTCAATCTGTTGAGCTACTGTGTCGGTGGCACCTTGGCAGCCACCACTATTGCCTATTTGACCAGTACGGATCAGGCCAGCCGAATACGTTCCGTTACCTATATGACGACTCTGCATGACTTCAG
>JARIBS010000094.1 GCA_029257385.1 Thiorhodococcus sp. | reverse complement strand
GTCTCGTCGGTCATTTCCATATGGACCAACACGTAACCGGGAAAGAATTTGCGTTCGCTTTTACGCTGCTGTCCGCCACGCATCTCTACGACTTCTTCGGTCGGCACCAAGATATCGCCGAAGTCATCCTCAAGGCCGGCGCGCTTGATGCGATCTTCCAGTGAGCGTTTGACCTTGCCCTCGAAACCCGAGTAAGCGTGGATCACATACCACCGCTTGGCCATATCAGCCTCCCTGGCCAGTCAAGAAACGCAAAATCGACATAAGCACCATGTCAAACAGCCACAGCACGATGCCCACAATCAAGACCATGACCACAACAATCAGCGTTGTCTGCAATGTTTCCTGTCGCGAAGGCCAGACGACCTTGCGAACCTCCATGCGTGCATCGGAGACAAACTGCCATAGCACCCTGCCCTGCTCTGTCTGGAAAGCAATAGCCGCAGCGCCCGCGCCAATCACCAACAGAGCGATCACCCTCAACAGAGAAGAGATGCCTGAAAAGTAATAGAAAGCGAAAATACCGCCGACGAGCAAGAAAATAGCGGCGGCCAGCTTGACAACATCCAAGCTGGAGCCACGGACCTCTGCACGTGAGTTCATGAAATCGCCTGTTGACTAAGCGATGAAAAAATGGCAGGCCAGGAGGGAATCGAACCCCCAACCTGCGGTTTTGGAGACCGCCGCTCTGCCAATTGAGCTACTGGCCTAGAACACAGTGTCTTCTGATAGATGGGGCCGGCAAGCCGTTTCCAATATCAGAAGTGATTATACAGATTACGCAATCACTTTGGAGACCACGCCGGCGCCGACGGTTCGACCGCCTTCGCGCACAGCAAACCGCAGACCCTCTTCCATGGCGATCGGGGCAATCAGCTTGACCGTCATGCGCACGTTATCGCCCGGCATGACCATCTCGATACCCTCGGGCAACTCACAGGCGCCGGTCACATCGGTGGTGCGAAAGTAGAACTGCGGACGGTAGCCGTTAAAAAACGGGGTGTGACGGCCACCTTCTTCCTTACCCAGCACGTACACTTCGGCCTCGAAATGGGTATGCGGGGTGATCGAGCCAGGCTTGGCCAACACTTGACCGCGCTCGACGTCCTCGCGCTTGGTGCCGCGCAGCAGCGCACCGATGTTGTCGCCCGCCTGGCCCTGATCGAGCAGCTTGCGGAACATCTCAACACCCGTGCAGATGGTCTTGACGGTGTCTTTGATGCCAACAATGGCAACCTCTTCGCCGACCTTGACGATGCCGCGCTCAACACGCCCGGTCACCACCGTGCCACGACCGGAAATGGAGAACACGTCCTCAATGGGCATCAGGAAGGCACCATCAATGGCGCGCTCGGGCTCGGGAATATGCGTGTCGAGCGCCTCCATCAGTTTGTCGATGGACGGGGTGCCGATCTCGCTCTCATCACCCTCGAGCGCGAGCTTGGCCGAGCCGGTGATAATCGGGGTGTCGTCGCCGGGGAAGTCGTAGCTCGAGAGCAGCTCGCGCACTTCCATCTCGACGAGCTCCAGCAACTCGGCGTCATCGACCATGTCGGCTTTGTTCATGTACACCACGATGTAGGGCACACCAACCTGGCGCGAGAGCAAAATGTGCTCGCGCGTCTGCGGCATCGGTCCATCGGCGGCAGAAACCACCAGAATGGCTCCATCCATCTGCGCCGCACCGGTGATCATGTTCTTGACATAGTCGGCGTGACCAGGACAGTCCACATGCGCATAGTGGCGATTTTCACTCTCATACTCGACATGCGAGGTGGCAATGGTAATGCCGCGCTCGCGCTCTTCCGGGGCGTTGTCGATCTGGTCGTAACCACGCGCCGTACCACCAAACTTCTTCGACTGGTGCGTGGCAATCGCCGCCGTCAATGTGGTCTTGCCGTGATCAACATGGCCAATCGTGCCAACGTTGACGTGAGGCTTGCTACGTTGAAATTTCTCTTTGGACAT
>JARIBS010000092.1 GCA_029257385.1 Thiorhodococcus sp. | reverse complement strand
ATGACCCCGCCTTGCGGCGTCCCCTTGCGGTTCCCTTTACCACCCCTGGGGCATTGTTTGCCCTGTGCATTGTCCTCGATGACCGGGGCCTTGAGCCACTGCTGAATGAGGGCGAGAACGCCTCCATCGGCAACGCGCTCGGCGACCACAGCCATGAGCTTGGCATGGGGGATCGTGTCAAAATACTTCGACAGGTCTGCATCGATGACTTGGGTCTTTCCCTGAAACAGGCCGTCGGTGACGGCCTTCACCGCATCATGGGCCGAGCGCTTCGGGCGAAACCCGTACGAGTGTTGGCAAAAGTCCGCCTCGAAGATTGGCTCCACCACCAGCTTGAGCGCCATTTGCACGATCCGATCCCGGATCGTGGGAATTCCCAGTGGGCGCTCGCTGCCATCCGGTTTGGGTATCCAGACCCGACGTACCCCATTGGCACGGTACGTCTTGTGTTCCAGCTCCACTTGCAGTTGTGCCAAGTAGGCGTCTTTTCCAACTCCCGCCTCGATGGCCACGAAGGTGACGCCGTCGATTCCTGGCGCCCCCCGGTTGGACCGGACACGATCATAGGCGTGACTGAGAATGTCTGCCCGATAGACCTTGTCGTACAAGGAATAGAAGCGAAACGCCGGCTCTTGCTTGGCCTTGACGTAGAGCGTCCTCTGCAGCGTCCTGATCTTCTCCGGAGTTGTTAGCGACATGGCCGCAATCTCCTGATCCTCCGCGCTTTGGTTGCGTGCACAAAGTAGGGCTCCTTTCCTCGGGCCGGGTTATGTTGTCCCAAGCCCTCAAACGGTACTATGAACCCCTCCGACTCCCGTGGCGGCCGACGACGACTTCGCACTGGCCTTATACGTCTTCGTTGGCAGCTCTCACCTGCCACCACCACGGGTCTCCCGCACTGGGACCGACCAACTTCCATCACATGCCACCCCTGCTACCCCGGAAGACTCGATGGGACGCTCTCGTTGTCCCTTCCCACCGACGGCGGCCTTTCCCGACTGTCCAACGGGTCGGCGTCTTCACTTTGTTCACGAGGCTACATCTAGGTTCGCTTGCGCTGCGGCCTGCGATTTTGTATCGACGGAACTCACGACCCCCGGTTACCCGAACGCCGCTCCGCAACACTACAAAGGTGTACGAGCAACTCCTTTGGCGGGACTTAAACCCGCAAGTTAATCAGCCTGTTACGGCATACAGACAGTATACCTATCTCCCGAGGTGTCAGATGTCAGCGAGGATGACAGGTTTTACGGCCAATTAGCGTCCCTGCCGACGATATCTTAGGATGCCCGGCACTCGAGGGCCGGGATCTCGTGATTCCAGGTCAAGCTGATCGCCCGGCTCAATGGCGATATTGCCGATCCGGCAGTTGCCGATACTCCGAGCAGCGCTTGGGCGTTGGGATGCCCTTGCCGGGGTTGAGCAGCGCCTTGGGATCGAACGCCGCCTTGACGGCGTGGAACTGTCGCAACTCCTCTGGCGAGAACTGCACGCACATCTGATTGATCTTCTCGATGCCGACCCCGTGCTCGCCGGTGATGGTGCCGCCGACCTCCACGCAGAGTTCCAGGATGCGTCCGCCCAGCTCCTCGGTGCGTTCCAGCTCGCCGGGCGTGTTGGCATCGAAGAGGATCAGCGGGTGCATGTTGCCATCGCCGGCATGGAAGACATTGGCGACGGCCAGACCGTATTCGCGCGAAAGCTCCGCCGTGCGCCGCAGCACCTCCGGGAGCGCTCGGCGCGGGATAGTGCCATCCATACAGTAATAATCCGGCGAGATTCTACCCACGGCGGGGAAGGCCGCCTTGCGTCCCTGCCAGAATCGGATTCGCTCGGCATCGTCGCGCGAGGTGCGTACCTCGGTCGCCCCGCTGGCGAGCAGGAGATCGCGCACCCGCATGATCTGCTCGGAGACCTCCTGAGCCGTCCCATCCAGCTCGCAGATCAGGATCGCTGCGGCATCGGTCGGATAACCTGCATGGACGAAATCCTCCGCCGCCTGGATCGCCGGTCCGTCCATCATCTCCAGCCCGGCCGGGATGATGCCTGCGGCGATGATATCCCCGACCGCCTGACCGGCTTTTTCGACATCGTCGTAGGCGGCCAGCAGCGCCTGCGCGCGCTCAGGCGTCGGCAGCAGCTTGACCTCGACTTCCACCGTCACGCCCAACATGCCCTCGGAGCCAATGTAGAGCGCCAGCAGATCATAACCGGCCGAGTCGAGCGCCGCAGAGCCGAGTCGGATCAGCTCACCCTCCATGGTCACGAAGGTCACGGACAGAACGTTATGGACCGTGAGGCCGTATTTGAGGCAATGCACCCCGCCCGAGTTCTCCGCCACATTGCCCCCGATGGTGCAGGCGATCTGGCTGGAAGGGTCGGGCGCGTAGTACAGCCCATGCACCATCGCCGCCTCGCTGATGGCCAGATTGCGCACCCCCGGCTGAACCCGCGCCGTGCGCGCCACCGGGTCCAGCGCCAGGATGCGGTTAAATCGCGCCAGGCTCAGCAAGATGCCATCGCCCAAGGGCAGGGCGCCGCCAGAGAGTCCCGTTCCCGCACCACGCGCGACGACCGGTATAGCGCGCGCATCACAGAGGCGCAGGATGCGCTGAACGTCCTCGATCGTGCGCGGTAGCACCACCAACAGCGGCAGTTGCCGATAGACCGAGAGTCCGTCGCACTCGTAGGGGCGGACCTCCTCCTGGCGCTCCAGCACCGCGTCCTCGGGCAAAAAGTCGCGCAACGCCGCGACCAGCTCCGCGCGTATCGCCAACAGCGCCGGATCATCGAAGTCGATAAGAGTTGGTTGAATAAGGCTCATGGATTCACGCCCCCGCAGCAGATGTTACAACCAGCCTTGCAGACTATGTCCTGAGCGAGACGGCGTAAACAGGCAATCCGCCCCCAAGTCCCAAGCGCGGACCTGGTCGGATTGAGGAACCCATGTTCTTGGCTGTATACTGGCGTTTGGAAAAAGTTTGCGCTCAGTCGCAAGCTAAGTACTCCTTCCTAAATTATGCTGGCGTAGCTCAGTTGGCAGAGCAGCTGATTTGTAATCAGCAGGTCGTCGGTTCGAATCCGTCCGCCAGCTCCAATAAAGTCCAAAGGGTTAGCTTAACCGGCTAACCCTTTTTTTTGTCCGATAGCCTTGTGGGTAACGCTGGGGGTAACAAAATCGCAGCGTTTGGAGTGTTCTGTGCTGTTATAGAGCCGGAATCCAGCCCCCTAAAAATCCCGCCACGCGGGCGGGTCAGTTGGTCTCACTCACGCGCGCTCAGTCTCAGGCCGTTTCGCCCTCCCGCCAAATTCCAGCCATACAGATCAGCCGCCGCCTGCAGGGCAGGATCAAGCCGCTCGGTCTGACGACGGGAACCTTTCCGGCCCTACTGGTGCTTTGGGAAGGCGATGGACTGACCCAGCGGGAACTGACTCAGCATATCTGGACATTGAGCAGCCGACCATGGCCAGCACGCTGGCACGCGACGGCTTGATCGTGCGCAAGAAAGACCTCGCAGATACAGGCGCCAGCGATCGCGGCGGCTATTGAGGTCAACAGCGATGCCTTGACTGGACTGTCGGAAGCGGATCGCAGTCAGTTCATTGCTCTGATGCGCAAGGTTATCGGGAGGATGCGGGGGGCGTGAACGTCTTGTCGGCGCAATCCCCCGCCTTCAGGCGTGGGGTCAAGCCGACGCTTTATTTATTATATAGCACAAAGCTGTATAATGACTGCATGAGCCGACCGCCGATCAAGTACAAGTCGAACAACAACGTTGTTTACTCCTGTAAATT
>JARIBS010000078.1 GCA_029257385.1 Thiorhodococcus sp. | reverse complement strand
CGGTAGGTCGTGTCGATGTGCATGATGTCGGACGGACAAATATCGACACAGTGCCCGCAGCCGTCGCAGCGAGTCATATAGACGAAGGTCGGCATGGTATTTACTCCTGGAGTGGGGGCTGATGAGCAGCCATCCGCCAATCAGCGGCGGACGGCTGGACACGCGGTGATCATCAATAGTGCCGGGGCAACTCACGCTTGATGCCAAGACCAAACTGCTTGGGGCTATCGGCGGGTGCCGGCAGGTTATCGCGTGAGCCATCGGCTTCGGCGAACCGCTTCTGAAGCGCCGCTGCGGGCTTGAAAAACATGTGCGCGAACTTCGACCAGAGCACGCCGCCAAACAAGACCGTGCTGGAGAAAATAAACAGCCAGAAGAAGAGCCAAGTTAAGAGGCCAGCGCCAAGCGATTGGAGCAGGGACCACATCAACCCAAACGTTGTCGTCGCGAGCAATGACAGAATGAATAAATCGGCGCGCACCACACGATACCAGGGGTGACCCTCCGCGGAGACGTCGACACGGATCTTGAGCCAGAACCAATAGCCACCGATACACACCATCAGCGCGCCCAGATGCCAGAGCAGCGGGAGCGCCATCGGCGTTGGATTTTCGGGTGTGGGATAGACAAATATCATCGTGACCGTCGTGGCCACGAAAAGGATAAAGCCATACATGGTCAGCAGGTGGACGAGTCGGCGTCTTGGATTGTTGAACTCGGCGGATGTGAGGACGTCTGTGGCGATCGTCTCGAGCGCGACCGAGAGCTTCCTGGCTCTGCCGAGAGAGCGTTCTTGTGACGCTCTGGCTTTGCGTGCGCTCTCGAAAAAATACTT
The DNA here is from genome assembly GCA_029257385.1 of Thiorhodococcus sp. Classification (GTDB taxonomy): domain Bacteria; phylum Pseudomonadota; class Gammaproteobacteria; order Chromatiales; family Chromatiaceae; genus Thiorhodococcus. The sequence goes on along the minus strand of JARIBS010000078.1, from coordinate 69,011 downwards.
GGCACTCTTCTTGTGCATGACATCCAAGAGTGTCCCGCCGATGACCAGTAAAAGCATCACGACCACATAGGTCTGCATGCCCGCGGGCGGTATGAAGCTGGAAAGTTCAGAGAAGGGATTGCTGGCAAACATCAAAAGCGAGCCTCCGTTTAGGATTTACTTCACGACTTGCTGCCTCAAAAATCCTCGCATCGCGCGCCTGGAGAGCCATCCTGCACGGCTAAACCCACCCGCTTATCGGTGTTGCTAGACGCCGTTAGTGGTGCATTTCTAGGTTCGTGCAATCCTATTAAGAGATTGTGAGGCGCAAAGGGCCAAGCCGCACGAATGCGAAACACTCTTAACTTTATTAGTGCATTATTCAATGCTCATGGAGAGCATTTAATAGCATAGTCAAAATCTGGGGATGTGCTACACAATTGGGCAGGAGGCACGGCGCAGAGGATCGCCGCCGCCATAAAGCGCTATCGCACCTGAGAGTTGGAGCAGACGGATAATTTGAAGGCAAGCCAAGGATGCGAAATGATCCTTGGCCGCGATCCGCGACCCACCGTAATCGCCGCGCCTAGCGCATCTGCTCCTGCATCAGCGTCAGGATGCGACCACCATTGGTGGTCGACTCGGGATTGCCTTGCTCATCAAGCACACTGACGCGGGTTTCCGTTTCGTTGCCGGCGACCTTGATCTGATACTTTTTGACTGTATCGAGATCGTCTTTGCGCCAGAAGGCCATGCGCGACATCAGGCCGGGTTTTTTGCCGTCCGGCGAGCCTGGACGACCAGCATAGCGGACATAATAGAGGCCCTGAGTTTGGTCACGATCCTCGACCGCAAAACCCGCCCGATCAAGCGCCAGCCCAGTTCGACGCCAAGCGCTGCGATACTCCTCGGAAATCAAAATAACCTGCGTGCCGCCCTCGGTCACCAAGCGTGAGCGCTGCGCAGCCGGGGCAGCCGCAGCACCTCCAGTCGAGGCCACACCGGTCGTCGCACTCTGGCGCGAAGCACCCAGATAGACCATCAGCCGACGGAGCATTTCGGCTTCTTTCTCCGTGTCGCTGCCGCTTGGTTCCCAGATGGTCCGGCTGCCATCACCGATTGCATTGGTGACCAGCCGCTCGGACATGCCGCGATGGGTGATGTGGATATCGGTCGTGCCGCCCTTGACACCTTCCTCAATGCGCAAGCTGTATTGATCGCGGGTTGAGGTCGAATAGACGCCTTCCATCACTTTGCTCACCATCCGGGTCACGAAGTCCTTGCGGATCTCGGCGCGGTTGTCAAGCCAATCTGTGCGCATCAAGCCGACTGCGGGATCCTGTTCAACCAGCAGGATTCCCTGCTCACGCCAGAACGAGACGGCTTTCGGCCACACCGTCTGTGGCGATGCCTGAGCCTCGATCCAGCGATCGCTGCCACGGCGCTTAAGCTCGATGTTGGACACCGCCGGGAGTACCTCACCGCTGGAGGCAACGCGCTGGCGTTGTGCGCGCCCCCCTTCGTACTCGGAGAACATGGTTGGCGCGCCTCCCATGTCGGGGATATCCAGTGCGTCATTGTAGGTACCGGCGGTCAGGTCGGGCGGTATCTCGAGATTCTCACCCGCCTCACGCTGCTTTTTGTAGACGAGCCGCTGATCTGGAATGGCACTGCTGATTGCGCTTGAGCCGCAGCCCGCCAATTGGGTGAGCGCCATCAGCAGCGCGACTGCGACGACGAGATTGAAGCCGGGTCTCGAAATCATGAATTTCTCGATGAAAATGGTCATCCTGATCGCCTATTGGCGCGGGCCTCTAAAGCAGGCCAGCTTGGCCCATCGCCTCGCGAACGGTGTGGTGACACTCCTCGCTCAGCCAGGTCAGGGGCAAGCGAATTCCGCGCGCACACAGACCCAGTTCAGCGGCCGCCCACTTCACCGGGATGGGATTGGACTGCACGAATAGATCAAGATGCAGTGCATTGAGCGTATCGTTGATGGCGTGTGCGCGCGCGCGGTCCCCGTTGAGGGCGGCCTCGCACATGGACTGCATCTGCCGGGGCGCAAGATTGGAGGTGACCGAGATCACGCCATCGCCGCCGATCAGCATAAATTCGCAACCCGTGGCATCGTCGCCGCCATAGAGCGCAAATCCATCTCCGCAGCTCTCACGCAACCGGGCGACGCGGCTCAGATCGCCAGTTGCCTCCTTGAGGCCGATGATGTTCTTTATCCGCGCAAGTCGCGCGATGGTTTCCGGCTGCATATCGCAGGCGGTTCGAGCAGGCACGTTGTAGAGGATCTGCGGAATGTCGACGGCTTCGGCGATCGCCTTGTAGTGCAGATAGAGACCTTCCTGGGTCGGCTTGTTGTAGTAGGGCGTCACCAGCAAGACTGCATCGGCGCCGGCCTGCTTGGCGCAGCGGGTGAGCACGATCGCCTCGCGCGTGGAGTTCGCGCCCGTTCCGCCGATCACCGGGATGCGCCCGGCAGCAAGCTCTACCGTGCGACGGATGACGGCGCAATGCTCGTCTTCATCGAGCGTGGCGGATTCGCCGGTCGTGCCGACCGAGACGATCGCCGTCGTCCCTTCGGCAACATGGAAATCGACGAGACGTTTCAGGTTCGCGTCATCAATCTCACCATCTGCGTGCATGGGTGTAATGAGCGCAACGAGGCTGCCACGAAACATGCTCCAACTCCACTCAACGAAAGCGTAGAACTAAAGCGGTCATGGTAGCTTGCGCAGCCATATCGACACAACTTGCGGCTGCGTGACTCGCTTTAGCTGGGCGCGCGATGAGCCATCAAGTCACATGCCGCAGCGCATGCGCCCTACTTGCAACATCAGGCAAAAGCCGTTTGGCAGAGAGACAGGAGCGCTGCGGGAAACAGACCAAGTGCCAGCAAGGAAAGCCCATTGATCGACATGGCGACCCGAACACCCCCAGTGGTCACGAGCGCCGGCGCACCTTCGGCTGGCCGATCGAAGTAGATGAACTTGACCACGCGCAGGTAATAGAAGGCGCCGATGATGGAGAAGAACACGGCAACGAGCGCCAGCCAGACCATGTCGACGCGCACCACCGACTCCAGAACCAGCAGCTTGGCCATGAAACCGACCGTGGGCGGCACGCCGGCCATCGAGAACATGACGAGCGCCATCATGGCCGCGTACCAGGAGTCACGGTCGTTGAGCCCTTTGAGATCCTCGATACGCTCGGCATCGAATCCCGCGCGGCTGAGGATGAGAAGGATGCCGAAGGCGCCGGTGGACATCAGCGCATAGACAATGGCGTAGAACATGGCCGAGGCATAGCCCTGCTCGGAACCCGCAAGCAGCCCGAGAAAGATGAAGCCGACATGCGAGATGGTCGAGTAAGCGAGCATGCGCTTGATGTTCGACTGGGCGATTGCGACCAGGTTGCCCAACCCCATGGAGAGCACCGCCAGGATCACCAGCATGTCCTGCCAGTCCGGGTGCAGGGCTTCGAGACCATCCACCAGCATGCGAATCGCCAGGGCGAAGGCGGCGATCTTGGGGGCGCTGCCGAGGATCAGGGCCACAGGCGTCGGGGCGCCCTCGTAGATGTCCGGCACCCACATGTGAAAGGGCACGGCGCCGAACTTAAAACCGATGCCGATCACCAGAAAGACAATCCCGAACACCAGCACCTTGTTCGACATCCCCTGCTCGGCAACAGCCTGGGCGACCGGACCGAATTCGATCGAGCCGGTGGCCCCGTAAATCATGGAGATACCATAAAGCAGCATGCCCGAGCCCAGCGCACCGAGCACGAAGTACTTCATCGCCGCCTCCGCGCCCTTCCTGGAGTCGCGATCAAAAGCGACCAAGGCATAGAGCGACAGGGCTTGCAGCTCGAGGCCGAGATAGAGCAGCAGGAAACTGTTGGCCGAGACCATGATGAGCATGCCGAGCACGGCGAACAGGCCAAGCACGTAAAACTCCCCAACCAGCATTCCGCGATCGGCCAGCCAGGGGCGCGCGTAGACAAAGGCCAGCAGGCTGACCACCAAAATGGCGCCCTTGAGCAAATCAGCGAGGGCATCGCGAACCAGATTGCCGTCGAAGAAGACCTGCGCCTCGCCACCACCAACCGCGCCAGTCAACGCAATCGCAATCGTCAGTCCGGCGATGGTCAGGATGTGATTGAGGCCCTTGTTGCGCTCGCTGAGGTAGAGATCGAGCAGGAGCACCAGACACGCCGTGATCAAGATAGCGATCTCGGGCAGGATGGGCAGCAGATTGGCGGTGTCGAAGTGCATGTGGTAGTTCCAGTTCGATTGCGATCAGTGCGATGGAGCCACGGCGACCTGCCCGGGCCGGTCAAGCTCACAGTCGCCGCGCTGTGCGGCGGGCAGCTTGCAGACGCTGACCTGAGCGACCAGGTTCTCGACCGTTGCATGCATCACGTTCACTAGCGGCGCGGGCCAGAGACCGAGCGCCAGAACAGCCGCGGCCAGGACACCCAGATTAATGCGTTCACGGATATCCAGATCCTGCAACGCTGCGACCTTGTCGTTTTTGACCTCACCGAACACCACCCGTTTGACCATCCAGAGCGTGAAGGCGGCGGCCATGATCAGCGTCGTCGCGGCCAGGAGCGCCCACCAGAAATCGGCGCGGAAGGTGGCGAGAATCACCATGAACTCGCCGACGAACCCGGAGGTGCCGGGCAGACCCGCGTTGGCCATGGCGAAGAAGATCATGAATGCGCCAAACCAGGGCATGGTGTTGATGACACCGCCGTAGTCGGCGATCTCGCGCGAATGGACACGATCATAGAGCACGCCGACGCAGAGAAAGAGCGCGCCCGAGATGAAGCCGTGCGAGATCATATGCACCATGCCGCCCTCGATACCCATGACCGAGCCGCCCGAGACCTCGGGGTTGGCGATGATGGTGAAGGCGACGAAAAAGCCCAGGGTCACAAAGCCCATGTGCGCGATTGAGGAGTAGGCGATGAGCTTCTTCATGTCCTGCTGCACCAGGGCGACGAAGCCGATGTAGAGGATGGCGATGAGCGACAGAGCGATGATCAGCCAGTCAAGTGAGGCGCTGGCATCGGGCGTGATCGGCAACGAGAAGCGCAGGAAGCCGTAGCCGCCGATCTTGAGCATAATGGCTGCCAGGATCACCGAGCCGCCGGTCGGCGCCTCAACATGGGCGTCCGGCAGCCAGGTGTGGACCGGGAACATCGGCACCTTGACCGCGAAGGCGAGCAGGAAGGCGATGAAGATCAGGATCTGGGCGGTCATGCCCAACTCGAGCGCGTGAAAGTCCAGGATGCTGAAGCTGCCCGACTGGAAGTACATGTAGATCAGAGCGATCAGCATGAACACCGAGCCAAAGAAAGTGTAGAGGAAGAACTTGATGGTCGCGTAGACCCGGTTCGGTCCGCCCCAGACCCCGATGATGATGAACATCGGAATCAGCATCGACTCCCAAAAGACGTAGAAAAGCACGGCATCCAAGGCCGAGAAAACGCCCACCATGATCCCTTCCATAATCAGGAAGGCCGCCATGTACTGGCTCGGCTTGTAGGTGATGGTCTCCCAGCCGGCGATGATGACAAAGATGGTGATGAAGGTCGTGAGGATGATCAGCGGCATGGAGATGCCGTCGACGCCTAGAAAATACTCGGCATCGAAGGTCGGGATCCAGGGCGAGCGTTCGACGAACTGCATCTGCGCCGTATCCGCGTCAAATCCGATCCAGAGGCCGAGGCTCACCAGAAAGGTCAGGATCGCAACTCCCAGCGCCATCCACTTGGAGGCGGGCGTCTCTTCGTCGCCGCTCGCCAGCACCACCAGACCGCCAAGGATCGGCAGCCAGATGATCAGCGTCAGCAGGGGGAACTCGTTCATGCTCGGTCGTCTCCCTTCGGCGTCAGAATGCCACGAAAATCGTCATCAGGCCGACCAGCCCAACGATCATCGCGATAGCGTAGTGGTAGAGATAGCCGGTCTGCAGATGGCGCACCCGTTGGGCGATTCGCCCGACCGAGCGCGCCGAGCCGTTGACGAGCGCGCCATCGATCACCCGACGATCACCGGTCATCCAGAGCGTGCGGCCAAGACTGCGTATGCCGCCGGCGAAGACCCGCTGATTAAAGTCGTCGAATCCGTACTTGTCCTGGAGGATACGCGTTACGGGACCACCGAGCGCCTGCAGCTGATCGTCGATGCGCGGATTCCAGGCATGGACCAGCCACCAGACGACGGCGGCAATCACCAGCCCAAGCATGGATAGAAAGAACGGCGCCGCACTCAATCCATGATGGATGAAGCCCGCCTGGCCGCTCCAATGCTCGCGCAGATGCGCGAGCGTATCGTGCGCCGGGGCCACCACGATTGGATTCCAGTCGCCCGAGGCCAGCCAGTCGCCGATCAACAGCGGCTCAATGGTGTACCAGCCGATAAAGACCGAGGGGATCGCCAACAGCACCAGCGGAACCGTCACCACCCAGGAGGGTTCATGCAGATGGCGTTTGGTGTGCTCGTCCATGCGCTCCTTGCCGTGGAAGACCAGGAAATACATACGAAAACTGTAGAGCGCCGTGATCAGCACGCCGACCGTGAGCAGGAGCGTGGCGTAACCAGAGCCGAAGATCTGGGACGCACCCACGGCCTCAATGATGGCATCCTTGGAAAAGAAGCCCGAGAAGCCAGGGAAGCCGATCAGAGCAAGCGAACCGAGCAGCGCAGTAACCCAAGTGATGGGCATGTATTTGCGCAGACCGCCCATCTCGCGGATGTCTTGCTTGTGGTGCAGGGCGATGATCACCGAGCCTGCGGCCAGGAACAGTAGCGCCTTGAAGAAGGCATGGGTCATGAGATGGAAGATACCCGCCGCGTAGGCCGAGGCGCCGAGCGCCGCCACCATGTAACCGAGCTGCGAGAGGGTCGAGTAGGCGACCACACGCTTGATGTCGTTCTGCACCAAACCGACGAGCCCCATGAAGAAGGCGGTGGTCGCACCGATGATCATCACAAAGCTCAGCGCAGTCTCCGAAAGCTCATAGAGCGGCGACATGCGCGCCACCATGAACACGCCCGCGGTGACCATGGTCGCGGCATGGATCAGCGCCGAGATCGGGGTCGGGCCTTCCATCGAGTCCGGCAGCCAGACATGCAGCGGAACCTGGGCCGATTTACCCATGGCGCCGATGAACAGCAGAATGCAGATCAGCGACATCAGCGAGACACCGCCGAAGACCGCGACCTGAGTGCCGGCCTGTCCGGGCGCCATGGCAAACACCTCGGCATAGTCCATTGAGCCGAAATACATGCCGATCGCGGCAATGCCTAAAATGAATCCGAAGTCGCCCACACGGTTGACCAGAAACGCCTTGAGGTTGGCGAAGATGGCGCTCTCACGGGTCGACCAGAAGCCAATCAGCAGATAGGAGACCAGCCCGACTGCCTCCCAGCCGAAGAACAACTGCATGAAGTTGTTCGACATCACCAGCATCAGCATGGAGAAGGTAAACAGCGAGATATAGCTGAAGAAGCGCTGATAGCTGTTTTTGCCGATGAGCGCGCCCTGGGGCCAGTTGTGCTCGTCGTCGGCCATGTAGCCGATGGTGTAGATGTGCACCATCAACGAGACGAAGGTCACCGTAGCCATCATCAGCGCGGTGAGCTTATCGACCAGAAAGCCGACCTCGAAGTGCATCCCGTCGACGATCATCCAGGTGTAGACGGCGCCGTTGAAGACCGCCAGATCGCCCCAGATGAAGCGCGACAGCACCCACAGCGAGAGCACCGTCGAGACGGTGACCCCGGCGATGGTCACTGAATGCGCGCCATGACGGCCGATCCTGCCACCGAAAAAACCGGCGACGATGGCGCCGAGGAGCGGCGCGAGCACAATGATCAGGTAGACGTTTTCCATCTCTTCGTGGGCTCTTTGGCTATGTTCACCGCAGCCGCCTGCGGAGACCGGTTTTCACCTTTGGCATCCAGAATCCATGCCGCTGGCGCAAGCAATCGCCAATAGGGCGAGGACGCAAGACCTCAACCCTTGAGGGTATCGAGATCCTCGACATTGATACTGCGTCGGCTACGGAAGACCACCACCAGGATAGCCAAGCCGATGGCGGCCTCGGCGGCGGCGACGGTAAGAATGAAAAAGACGAAGACCTGCCCGGTCATATCACCGCGAAAATGCGAAAAGGCGACGAAGTTCATGTTCACCGCCAGCAGCATCAGCTCGATGCACATCAACAGCAGGATAATGTTCTTGCGGTTGAGAAAGATGCCGGTGACGGCGATGGAGAAGAGCAGACCGCCCAGAATCAGATAATCCGAGAGCGCGATCATGGGTTCTCCCCCGCATCCGAATGGTTGACGCCAGCCGGAGCCGCGACGACATCCTCTGTGGCCATCTTGACCAGCCGGACCCGATCTGGACCCTTTTTGACGCGGACCTGGCGGGCTGGATTGACATACTTGCTATCAGGACGCCGGCGCAGCGTCAGACGAATGGCCGCAACGATGGCCACCAGCAAAATCACCGCAGCGATCTCGACTGGATAGACATAGACGGTATAGAGCAGCCGACCGAGATTCTCGACGTTACTCACGCCCGCAGCGGCTGGCTCGGGTGGCGGAAAAGCCGCGAGTCCGAAGTTTCCGGGACCGACAACCAGGAAGATTTCGACCGCCATGACTGAGGCAATCACAATCCCCAGCGGCAGATAGCGGATGAAGCCGGCGCGCATGGTCGCAATGTCGACATCGAGCATCATGATGACGAACACAAAGAGCACCATCACCGCGCCGACATAGACCAGCACTAACACAATTCCGAGGAATTCAGCTTCCAACAGAATCCACAGCGCCGCGCTGGCGACAAAGGCAAGCACCAGGAAGAGCACCGAATGCACCGGATTCCTGCGAGTAATGACCATCCCTGATGCCCATAGGGTTATCAGCGCGAAGACGTAGAAGAGGAATTTCTCAAAGCCCATGATTCTTCTCGATTAGCGACCAAGCGTCTCTAGCGATACGGCGCATCGGCCGCGCGGGCGGCGGCAATCTCGGTCTCGTACTTATCCCCGATCGCGAGCAGCTTGTCCTTGGTCATGATGTTCTCACCGCGATTCTCGAAGTGATACTCATAGATTCCGGTCTCGACGATGGAGTCGACCGGACAGGACTCTTCGCAGAAACCACAGTAGATGCACTTGAACAGATCGATATCGTATCGGGTGGTACGGCGCGACCCATCTTCGCGCGGCGCGGCCTCGATCGTGATGGCCAGCGCCGGACAAACCGCCTCGCAGAGCTTGCAGGCGATACAACGCTCCTCGCCGTTTGGATAGCGGCGCAATGCATGCAGACCACGAAAGCGTGGCGAGATCGGCGCCTTCTCCTCCGGGTACTGGACAGTGAACTTACGCTTGAAGAGATAACCGCCGGTCAGACGCAGCCCTTTGAACAGCTCCACCAGCATCAGGCTATGGAGATAGTCGCGCGTAGTATTCAGCATCGTTGTTCTCCGGCTCAAGCAGACCACCAGGGCGGCAGTCGGTAGATTACCGCGAGCGCCACAACCAGGATCCAGACGATCGTGATCGGAATGAACACTTTCCAGCCCAGTCGCATGATCTGATCGTAACGGTAGCGCGGAAAGGTCGCCCGCAACCAGAGAAAGGCGAACATAAAGAAAAAGGTCTTGAGCAGCAGCCAATGGAAGCCGTCATCGAGCACCCAGATGCCCGCGACCCACGCCTGCGGAAGCGGCGAGAGCCAGCCCCCCATGAACAGCAGCGCCGACAAGGTCGCGATGAGGATCATGTTGGCATACTCGGCAAGAAAGAAGACCGCGAAGCCCATGCCCGAGTACTCTACATGGAAACCAGCCACGATCTCTGACTCGCCCTCTGCCACGTCAAACGGCGCCCGATTGGTCTCCGCCACGCCGGAGATCAGATAGACCCCGAACAGCGGCAGGAGTGGCAGCCAGAACCAGGTCAACAGGCTGCCCTGCTGCGCGTTGACGATGGCCCCCAGGTTCAAGCTTCCGGCGGCAATCAGCACCCCTACCAGCGCAAAGCCCATGGCGATCTCATAAGCGACCAGCTGGGCCGCTGAGCGCATCGCCCCCAGCAAGGCATATTTGGAGTTGGAGGCCCAACCGGCAATGATGACACCGTAGACCCCGAGAGAACTCAGCGCCAGGATATACAGGAGTCCGGCGTTGATGTCGGCCAGCACCAGCCCCTCATCGAAGGGCACGACCGCCCAGACGGCCATCGCGGGCGCAATGGTGATCATGGGCGCCAGCAGAAAGAGCGTTTTATCGGCCTTCGTCGGGATGATGATCTCTTTCATCATCAGCTTGATCGCATCCGCGATGGGCTGAAGCCAGCCCCGCCAGCCGACGCGGTTGGGACCGATGCGCACCTGCATGTAGCCGATTATCTTGCGCTCGGCATAGGTGTAATAGGCAACCAAGCCCATCAAGGGCAAAACGATTGCGGTGATCTTGAACAGGATCTGGATCACCAGCGGGAGTGCGTTCCAAAGTTCGATCATTTCTGCCTCATCGCTGCGCGCTGGCGATCGAGCGGTCAGCCATCCGCTCAAGGCTAACTGGACCGATCAGAGGCCCAAGCCCTTCGCTTCCAGCCACACCGGCGGGAATCCTCGCACAGCCCATGGGAACTTGTGCGTCCAAGATCACCCCGGCCTCGGCGCTCGCCTCGCCCTGGCGGACCAGCACCAGATCCCCCGAGGCCAATCCCTCGGTCGCGGCCTGATCTGGGTGCAGATAGACGCCGAAGGCCGAACCCGGCAGGCACATCTGCTGAAGCGCTGGCGCTCTGCGCACCAAGGCATCGGCGGCGTAGATTGGAATCGTTCCGATGCGTATCAGGTCCGTATCGGATGATGCTATGCCATCCAGCCCCTGGACAGCTTGCGGACTATTGTCGAGCGGCGTGTCGGCACAGAGCACGGCCAGCTCGTCGCGCACCTCGGCGCCATCGCGATACTCAAAACCCTTGAGGTCGAGCAGATTGCCGAGCACGCGCAGCACCTTCCAGCCAGGTCGAGCCTCGCCAGGTGGCGCTACCGCGCCCTGGAAACGCTGCCAGGTTCCGTCGGCGTTGACGAACGTGCCGGAGGTCTCGGCGAAGGCGCCGATCGGCAACAGCACATCGGCCACGCGCTCTAGGCCGGCACTGCGAAAGGCCGAGCAGACGATGACAGAGTCCGTCTTGGACAGGGTCTGCATCGCGCCCGCTGCGTCCATCACATCCAGATCCGGCTCCAGCCCCCACAGGATCAGCGTCTTGAGCTGGCCAGCCAGCATCTCAGCAGCCGCCAGCCCTGATTCAGTCGCTACCGGTTTGGCACCGGGCAGTCGTCGGGGATGAGCGCCGGCTAAATAAGCGCCGACACTGTTGGCCGACGCGGGCAGATATCCCACCCGGCAACTGGCCGCATCGGCGATCGCATACGCCAACGCCTTCAGCAGACTGTAATCTGGATGTGCAGTGGCCAAGGCCCCGAGCAGGACCAAACCGGTGCCTTGCTGTCCGCTCTGGGTCAGGGCCTCAGCTGCGGCCGTATGCGCCTCGGTCGGCTCACTCATGCCGATGTGATCGTTGATGTCGGAGGAGCCGCTGGCGCCCACGATCTTGGCAATCGCGGCCAGGTCGGCCAGCATTCGCGCCGGCGTTCCGACGCACTGCCGAGCCGGGTGGTTCAGCTCCAGAGTCAGCGGGTTAACACAGAAGACCTGGGCGCCGGACAAGGCTGCTTGGCGAATGCGATGGGCAAGCAGCGGCTGTTCTTGGCGGATATCCGAGCCGATCAGCAACACGCCTCGCTGAAGCTCCAGTTCGGCGATCGGCACACCCAGCCACGGCAGCAGCGGGTCGGTCCCATCACCGCGAAAATCCTGTTGCCGGAGCCGATGATCGACATTCTCACAGCCGAGGTCCCGTGCGATACGCGCGGCGAGATACAGCTCTTCGAGTGTCGCGTTAGGGGCCATGAGCCAGCCCGTATCGGAGGCATCAGCAGTCTTTAAGCGTTCGGCGGCATAGGTCAATGCTTCGATCCATTCGACCTCGCGCCAGACACCGTCACGCTTGAGCATGGGCGCGGTGAGGCGCTCATCACTGTAGAGACCAGCATAGCTGTAGCGGTCGCGATCGGAGATCCAAGTCTCGTTGATCGCCTCGTTGTCACGGGGGTGGACGCGCATGACTTGGTTGTCGCGCACATGCAGACGGATGTTCGAGCCTATGCCATCGTGAGGCGCGATCCCATCGCGCCCAGTCAGCTCCCAGGCTCGCGCGGTATAGCGGTAGGGTTTGGAGGTCAGCGCCCCGACCGGACAGAGATCGATGACGTTGCCCGAGAGTTCGTGCGTGACGCTCTGTGCGAGGAAATTCCCAATGCGCATGTCCTCGCCGCGACCGATCGCGCCCAGCTCCCGCACCCCGGCGATCTCGGCGCCGAAGCGCACACAGCGGGTGCAGTGGATACAGCGGGTCATGTCGGTCGCGATCAGCGGACCCAGATCTTCGTCCTTGACCACGCGCTTGCGCTCGACGAAGCGCGAGACGTCTTCGCCGTAGCCCATGGCCACATCCTGCAGCTCGCACTCCCCGCCCTGATCGCAGATCGGACAGTCGAGCGGGTGATTGATGAGCAGAAACTCCATGGTGCCCTTCTGGGCATCAAGCGCCTTGGGCGAGCGGGTCCACACCTTCATGCCCTCGCCGACCGGTGTCGCGCAGGCCGGCAAGGGCTTGGGGAAGGGACGACCGCCCTGCTCGGCCTCGACCAGACACATGCGGCAATTGGCCGCAATGGACAGCTTCTTGTGATAGCAGAACCGGGGAATCGAGATGCCCTCTCGGTCGGCGACCGCGATGAGCATCTCTCCCGGCACTGCTTCACAGAGGCAGCCGTCGATCTCGATGTTGATCTTGTCCGTCATTTGGCTCTCTCGATCGGCACCAGTTGCGCAGCGATCAGGGTGCGGTCGGCGAAGTCTCCGCGACCTCGGCGAGCAGCGATCGCCACGCCACCGGCTATGGCGAATTCTGCCTGATTATGCTTATAAGTTAGCGCAACGCCATGCCAGCAGGCGCCCCGCATCGAAATGGATCGGCCGGGCAACATCAGGCCGCCAGGCTGCGGCCATGCTCGACCCTGTAGGCGAACTCGTGCCGATAGTGTTTCAGGAAGCTCTGAACCGGCATCGCCGCAGCATCGCCAAAAGCGCAGATGGTCCGCCCGCCGATACGCCCGGCCACGCTGTCGAGTAAATCCAGATCCTCCATCCGGCCCTGACCGTCGAGGATGCGGCGCAGGACTCGGGCAAGCCAGCCGGTTCCCTCACGACAGGGTGTGCACTGACCGCAGGACTCCAGCATGTAGAAGTGCGACAGATTATGCAGCACCTTCACCATGCAGGTACCCTCGGCGATCACAATGACAGCGCCGGAACCGAGCATGGAGCCCGCCTTGGCGATGGAGTCGTAGTCCATGTCGACATCCATCATGATCTCGCCAGGAACGACCGGCACCGAGGTACCGCCGGGGATCACCGCCTTGAGCGCCCTGCCGTTCTTAACCCCCCCGGACATCTCAAGCAGATCCCTGAACGGGATACCCATAGGCACTTCGAAATTATCGGGCCTGTTGACGTGTCCGGTGACTGAGAAGAGCTTCAGTCCACCGTTGTTTGGACGTCCCAGCTCGAGGAACCACTTGCCGCCCTTCTCCAGAATTACCGGTACCGAGGCCAGTGACTCCGTGTTGTTGATGGTGGTCGGGCGACCGTAGAGTCCGAACTGGGCCGGGAATGGCGGCTTGAAGCGCGGCTGCCCCTTCTTGCCCTCAAGAGACTCAAGCAGCGCGGTCTCCTCGCCGCAGATATAGCTGCCCGCCCCGAGGTGATTGTAGAGGTCGAGATCGACCCCTGAACCCTGGATATTCTTGCCCAGCAGACCGGCCGCATAAGCTTCGCGGAGCGCGCCTTCGCAACGCTCGATCGGCTCGTAGAACTCACCACGGATGTAGTTGTAGCCAATGGTCGCGCCGATGCAGTAACCGGCGATCGCCATCCCCTCGATCACTTGATGCGGGTTATAGCGCAGAATGTCGCGATCCTTGCAGGTTCCCGGCTCACCCTCGTCGGAATTGCAGATGATGTACTTCTGGCCCGGCGCCGTGCGTGGCATGAAGCTCCACTTCAGTCCGGTCGGGAAGCCCGCGCCGCCGCGCCCGCGCAGATTGGAGAGCTTGACCTCTTCGATCAGATCGCCCGGATCGGGCCGGTCGCGCAGAATTCGCTCCCACTGAACATAGCCGCCGACACTGCGGTAAGCGTCCAGGGTGTGGCGCGCACCCTCCGGGAGGTGCATCGTACGGAAGCAGACGGTATTTTGATTCTGGACCACGCACTTACTCCAAGTCGTCGATCAGCTTGTCGAGCGCATCCGGGGACAAGTTCTCGTGGTAAGCCTTGTCCGCCAGCACGACGGGCGCATGACGGCAGGCGCCAAGGCACTCGACCTCTTTGAACGTGAAGCGCCCATCCTCAGTCGTCTCGCCGGGCTTCACGCCGTAGCGGCGCTCGACGTGCTCGATGATGTCCTCGGAACCTTGCAAGAGACAGGAAATACTGTTGCAGACACAGACCTTGTGCCTGCCATGTGGTTCCAGGTCGTACATGCCGTAGAAGGTCGCGGCCTCGTAGACGGCCAAGGGCGGCATATCCAGATAGGCCGCGACATCATCCATCAGCGCTTGTGTGAGCCAGCCGCCATTGGCGTCCTGGACGATGGTGAGCGCGGGCATCACGGCGGATTGCTTCCATTCCGGCGGGTACATGGCGATCGAGGCGTCGATCTGGGCGCGGATATCAGGTGTGAAGAGCGTCGATTTGTCCTGGTCGTGGTCGACTGCAAGCGGCACGTTACGGAGGCTCATCAGCGATCGACCTCCCCGAACACCACATCCAGCGTCCCGATGATCGCGACAACGTCGGACAACATATGCCCCCTGGACATCTCGTCGATCGCGGCGAGATGCGGAAAGCCCGGTGGGCGAATCTTCAGACGATACGGCTTGTTGGCACCATCTGAGACGATGTAGCAACCAAACTCACCCTTTGGCGCCTCCACGGCCGCATAGACCTCGCCGGGCGGCGGGCAATAACCCTCGGTGAAGAGCTTGAAGTGATGGATCAGGGCTTCCATGTCCTCCTTCATGGCCGTGCGGCTAGGCGGTACGATTTTGTGATCCTCAATGGACACCGGACCCGGATTCGCGCGCAGCCACGCCACACATTGTCTGATGATGCCATTGGACTGGCGCATCTCTTCCATGCGCACCAGATAGCGATCGTAACAATCGCCGTTGACCCCGACCGGGATGTCGAAGTCGACTTTGTGATAGGCCGCATAGGGCTGTTTCTTGCGCAGATCCCATTCCACGCCGGAGCCACGCAGCATAGGACCGGTGAAGCCGAGCTGAAGCGCGCGCTCGGGTGAGACCACGCCGATATCGACGGTGCGCTGCTTCCAGATGCGGTTGTCGGTCAGCAGGGTCTCGTACTCGTCGACATGGCCCGTGAAGCGCTCGGTGAAGTCCTCAATAAAATCGAGCAGCGAACCCTCGCGAGCACTATTGCGCTTGGCAATGGCACGCTTGCTATGCCACTTGGAGCCGCTCTCGTCGTAGCGCGGCATCCGATCGGGAAGATCGCGATGGACACCGCCCGGGCGGTAGTAAGTCGCATGCATCCGCGCACCCGAGACCGCCTCGTAGCAATCGAGCAGATCCTCGCGCTCGCGAAAACAATAGATGAAAACGCTCATAGCGCCGATATCAATCGCATGCGCGGCAAGCCACATGAGATGGTTGAGGATGCGCGTAATCTCGTCGAATAAGGTTCGGATGTACTCGGCGCGCTCCGGCGGCTCGACACCGAGCAGTTTCTCGATGGCGAGCACGTAACCGTGCTCGTTACACATCATGGACACATAATCGAGCCGATCCATATAGCCGATGGTTTGATTGTAGGGCTTGTACTCGGCGAGCTTCTCGGTCCCGCGATGCAGGAGACCGACGTGCGGATCGGCGCGCTCGATGACCTCGCCGTTCATCTCCAGCACCAGACGCAGAACGCCATGGGCGGCGGGATGCTGCGGTCCGAAGTTCAGCGTGTAATTGCGAATCTCAGGCATCGCCCGTCCCCTGGCTGGTCTCGACGTAGCGGCTGTCTTCGCGAATCACGCGGGGGACGAGCACGCGCTGCGCGATCGAGACCGGCTCGTAAATAACGCGGCGCAACTCGGGATCATAGCGCATCTCGACTTGCCCGATCAGTGGAAAGTCTTTACGAAAAGGATGGCCGACAAAGCCGTAGTCAGTGAGGATGCGACGCAGATCCGGGTGTCCGCGAAAGAGGATTCCGAAGAGATCGAACGCCTCGCGCTCGAACCAGTTGGCTGACTCCCAAACCGGGGTCAGCGAGTCGACCATCGGCCGATCGCCACCGACATACACGCGCAGACGCAGGCGTAGATTGTGCGCGAGCGACAGCAGGTGAATGGCCACGGCAAAGCGCTTGGGATCGTCCGTCATCACATCCAGATCACGATCGACGCCGCGCCCGAAGCCAGTGAAAGACGCCTCTTCCGTCTCCCACTCCGACTGGCCGTAGGCTGCATAATCGACGCCGCAGAGATCCATAAGCTGCTCGAAACGGAACTCCGCCTGATCGCGCAGCGCGCGGGAAACAGCGAGCAGGTGCTCGGCGGGCACAATGAGCGTCAACTCACCGAATTCATTGAGCAGCTCGCACTCCTGGTGTACGAATGTTTCGCCGATAGCGGTGGCGAGCGCGTCCAGCCTAGCGTTGCGGGTCAGGGAGTTTTTCACCATGTTCTCGGGTACGACACTCTCAGGTACGGCTCAGCGGGCGGGCGATGGTATTGGTTCTGCGGATCTTGTCTTGAAGCTGCAGAACACCGTAGAGCAGCGCCTCAGCCGTAGGTGGACAACCGGGGACATAAATGTCCACGGGTACGATGCGGTCGCAGCCACGCACGACCGAATAGGAGTAGTGATAGTAACCGCCACCATTCGCGCACGAACCCATCGAGATAACCCAGCGCGGCTCCGCCATCTGGTCGTAGACCTTGCGCAGCGCAGGGGCCATCTTGTTGACCAGGGTGCCGGCGACGATCATCACGTCGGACTGACGCGGGCTTGGGCGAAAGATCATCCCGAACCTGTCCATGTCGTAGCGCGAGGCTCCGGCATGCATCATTTCGATCGCACAGCAGGCCAAGCCAAAGGTCATCGGCCACATTGAGCCGGTGCGCGCCCAGTTGATCAGTTTGTCAGCCGATGTCGTGACAAAACCTTCTTCGAGAAGACCTTCTATTCCCATTCCAGCGCCCCTTTCTTCCACTCATAGATAAAGCCAACGACCAGGATCGCAAGAAATATGACCATGGCCCAGAAGGCAAAGATCCCGAGTTCCTCGAGCACGACCGCCCAGGGGAAGAGGAATGCAATCTCCAGATCGAAGACAATGAACAGAATGGCGACCAGATAATAGCGCACGTCGAATTTCAAACGCGCCGTTTCGAACGCTTCGAAGCCACACTCGTAGGGAGAGTCCTTTTCGCTGTCAGGGCGGCGTGGACCAAGCACATAACCAAGCACGAGCGGACCGACCCCCACCAGCATCCCGACAAGGATGAAAATCAGGATTGGCAGATAGGTGTCTAGCACTGTCTCCTCGCTAATCTTTTATTTTAATAGTCGTGGCCGGAGTGCGAGTCTAGTGCACCCATTAGTGCAGTGTCAACCCAAGCACCAATAAAAACCATTAATAATTTCAATGATTTAGAACAATTAAACACATAAAAAACGGCATGCCATTCGCATGGCATGCCGTTTGCTGATGGTGCCGACGGCCAGACTCGAACTGGCACGGCTTTCGCCACTACCCCCTCAAGATAGCGTGTCTACCAATTTCACCACGTCGGCTTTTTCAAACCTCAATTACCGCGCTCGCCCTCGTCCGCAGATGGGATCGCATCGGCAGTTTCTTCATCAATCATATTAGTGGGCGGAGCTGCTGGTACGTCAGAATCCGTTTGCGCAGCAGCCCCTGGCGCTACGGGAACATCGGTCATCGGCGATGGGGCCGGAATAACCACGGCGTCTTCGACTTGGTCCATCAAGCCGGATGGCGCTGCCCCCTGAGTCGCAAAGTAGGCCAATGCCATACTGGTCAGGAAGAACAGGGTGGCAATGATAGCAGTCAACCGTGTCAAAAACGAACCCGATCCCTGCGCGCCGAAAACCGTTGAGGAAGCCCCGCTGCCAAAAGCAGCGCCGGCATCCGCACCCTTACCGTGCTGGATCAAGACCAGACCGATCAGGCCCAGCGAGAGAAAGACTTGAACAACTGTCAGAATCGTTTGCGTTTGCATGTGTCACTCACAGGCCGAAGAGCTTAACCCGCGGCGGTGCCCCCGGCCTGACAGATCGCCAGAAAATCCTCGGCAACCAATGCCGCCCCACCGATCAATCCGCCATCAATGTCCGCTTGGGACAGCAGCTCCAAGGCATTGCCGGGCTTCATGCTGCCACCATAGAGAATCCGAACTTTTGCCGCGATCGCCGGATCATGATCCGCAATCCGTCGACGAATGAAATTGTGCACGGCCTGCGCTTGCGCGGGCGTCGCTGTCTTACCCGTCCCGATCGCCCAGACCGGCTCGTAAGCGATCTCGAGCTGACCGAAAGAGGCGATTGTGTTGCGATTGATGATCTCGTCGATCTGCCCGGCGATAACGTCTTCCATGCGACCTTGCTCGCGTTGTTCAAGCGTCTCACCGACACACAGGATCGGCGTCATGCCTTGGTCGATCGTCAGCGCGAGTTTTTTCGCGACGATGGCATCCGTCTCACCGTAATGCTCACGCCGCTCAGAGTGGCCACAAATAATATAATGGCAGCCGAACTCGGCGAGCATCTGTGCCGACACCTCGCCAGTGTATGCACCGCTTGCTTCGGTGCAGACATTTTGAGCGCCAAGCCGTACTGCGCTTGCACCCAGCACTTGCTCACCAAGCGCAAGGAACGGAAACGGCGGACAGACGACGATTTCCGATTTTTCAATCGCGCTCGTGCCTTGCAGCACGGCCTTCATCAGCGCTTCGGCACTCGATCTGGTGCCGTTCATTTTCCAATTTCCGGCAATGAGAGGCTGGCGCATAATGATGCTCCTTAAAGGCGAGCCGATAATCATAGCTATTTTCAAGCGAATTTCAAGTGCTGGGTACGCATTTGAGAAACACGCGTCGCCGCTTTTGGAAGCTGCCTGAAAGACATAAAGCGCCTTGACTCAATCTAGCAGGCGTGCAATTGGATTTTTGGCGCACGTCCCTTATCTCCCCATCATGACTAAGATCCGCATCCTGCATACTCCCGCACCGCTGGTCGATGACAGCGACCAGCGCCCACAGTTAAGACCGCTGACGCACCATGAGATTCTGTCGCTCATGGCGCCTTTCACGCAACGGGGCAGACACGCGGATCTGGCCGCCAGCCAGCGCGTCGAGCGCCGCCTGGTCTTCAAGTCTATCGAGCACGCGCCCACGCCGGAGTTGCCGCTACGTCTGCTGGAGTCCTTGTCACTGGAGGTTTCGGAATCTGGCACCCTGAAGCTGGTCAGGTGCATGCGGGATGACTCGGGCCTGATATCCACTTTGACGGCGGAAGGCACGGATGCCGGTCGACTGCTGGAGCGGATCGAGGCCGTTCCCGCACAGCGGCAATTCCAGATTTATGCCGATATCCCAGTAGCGCGCAGCTATCTGATCGAAGAGGTCAAGGAGAGTGCACAGAACGACGGCCTCGCCTCGGTCCAGGTTCTGCTGACCGAAGCCAGAGCCTATATCGGCGGCATCAACCTAGAGATCAAATCAGACGGCTACGTCACCCATGTGCTCGATCTGCGGCTGACTGCCGATGCCGGCAGTCAGCTGGTTCTCCCGCAGGACCTGACGGCGGTGATCGGCTGGCACTGGCGGCCGTTGCACGAGTTCGTCACGCTATGGCGCGGCAGCATTCGTGTCGTCTCGAAGGGTCCGCAACGCGCCACCGATATCGAGCACAAGATCGGTCGCACGATTATCCACCTGGCACGCACCCTGGAAACACCGCCTGCGCAATTCCACCGCACCTACAAGCGTGCGCGCTGGCGGGTGACCTTTCAGCGGGCGCTGCCACTTGGCATCGGGTTACTGGTCATCGCACTCACACCCGCCATTCAATGGATCGAGATGTCGGATGGTTCCATCCTGCGGATGCTGATCTTTCATGCGCCACCGCTAATGATGGCTGCGCTATTCATGATGCGCGAGATCCCGCGCATCGAGATCCCGCCAATTCCCCGACCACTCACCAATGATGCCTGGGTGATCGCGGTTGCACAGCAGGGAGAGACGACCAAGCCAACGTCCATGACCGCCGACACCTGAGCCTCTGAAACCTTCAGCTCGACCACCAGGAGCCGCTCTTGCAGGGTAACCCGATGAACATCCCGCCGGTCTCGATCGCGGCGGTAAAACAGGCGCTGATCGAGCAGTATCAGCACCCCAGGCTGCGCCACCGGGCATCAATGCTGTGGGGAACGCGCGGCGTCGGCAAGTCCTCCATCGTCCGTCAGGTCGCGGCGCACTTTGATGCGCCGCTGGTGGATCTACGGCTCACGACCATCGAGCCGGTCGACATCCGCGGCGCCATCTATGCCGACGACATCCGCCAGCAGACGGTCTGGTTTCCGCCCGAGTTCCTGCCCACGCCGGATCAGCCCGAGGGTCTCCTTTTTCTCGATGAACTGACGGCCGCCGACCAGCGGCTACAGATCTCGGCCTACTCGCTGATCCTCGATCGGCGGGTCGGCAACTACCGCCTGCCGGATGGCTGGCAAGTCATCGCCGCCGGCAACGCCGCCTTCCACGGGGCCGTGAGCCACGACATGGGTACGGCGCTGGCGGACCGTATGTTTCATTTCAACGTCCAGAGCGTCATCGACGCCTTTCTCGACTACGCCCTCGCGAATGCTCTCGCACCCGAGGTGATGGCCTATCTCAAGGTGCGCCCAGACAAGCTCGACGACACCCAGAGCCAACTCGCCAACGACTATCTGATCGGCGCCAGCCCACGCGGCTGGGAAGACGTCTCCAACGTCCTCCAGTCCGGACTCTCCGAGTCCGGCAAGCGTCTTTTTGTCCAGGGCCGCATCGGCGCGGCCAACGCGGCGGAGTTCTTCGGCGTGCTGCGCGAGATCCGCGCCGGGACGGATGTGATCGCCCTGCTCGCCGCGCCCATGGGACCAGAAACAGCGGCCCTGTTGCCGAAAACTCTGGACGGTCTCTACGGCATGATCTACGCGCTGCTCGCTGCGGCCACGGATGCCGCACGTATGACCCGCGCGCTGGAGATCGTCGATCAGCTCCCGGACACCGACACGCGCGAGCCGCTGCCGATCCGCGAGTCCCAGACCCTGGCCATGGAGCTGATCTTCCAGCGCGCGTTGGAGCGCGGTCTGGAGGGCGCCGTGCTCGAAAGCCCGGTCTACCAACGCTATGCTGAGCAACGCGCCGCCGATGACCAAGCGACTGGCTGAGACCGCCCCAGGGGCCGGTCTCTATATTCACCGTGGGACGCGCGCTATCCAGAAGATGGTGGAATTCGCGCCGTCCACCGGCGGATTGGCGCTGTGGATGCGCCATCTGGATGTCGACGACGCCGAGGTCGCCCTGTTCGCCGCCAACGACGGCGCGACCATCTACTATGGTCCCCAGTTCGAGACCCTGCCGCTGGCCGTTCAAGTCGGCCTGGTCGCCCACGAGGCGATGCATGTGGCGTTGCGCCACCCGCAACGCATGCTGGCGCTGCGTCGGCTGATCGGCGAGGTGGATGCCGAGCTTTACAACATCTGCGCCGATGCCATCGTCAACAGCGCCCTGGGCCACCTGAGCTGGCTGGAACTGCCGGCATACTCGGTGCGGCTCGAAACGCTGCTTGCCGGGACACTCGAGCATCGGCAGGGCGCTGAGTCGGCGTTGCTCGAATGGGATCTGGAGCGACTCTACCGGGCGCTCGACGACCGTCAGACGCGCGGCGGGCGCGACGGTTCGCGTCACGGAGAAGGCCCACGGCGCGAATCCGCGACGGGCGACGGACCTGGCGGTCAAGAGGCCAGCGAGGACGGACGCGCGACGCCGAAAGAGGACGGTCCACGCGCATTCCAGGCACGCTGCCTGGGTTCGGGGATCATCCGCGACTTGCTCCCGGCCGCCGATGCCGAACACCCTGAGCTGGAGACCGAGCAAGCGCGCGAATGGCGTGAGCGCATCACCCGCGCCCATGCCGGCGATGGCGCGCATTCCATGCTGCGGACCCTGCTCGCGGATCTGCCCAAGGTCCGCACCCCCTGGGAGCAGTTGCTGCGCACGCAACTCACACGCGGGCTGTCTCACAAGCCGGATCTCTCCTGGTCGCGGCCCGCGCGCTCTTACGTCGCCAACCAGGGGCGTATCGGCCCGCGAGGCCAGGGCATGCGAATGCCTTGGGAGCCGGGCTACTCCGCCACCAAGTCGGTGGCACGGCTGGCCGTCATGGTGGATGTCTCGGGTTCTATTGATAACCCGCTACTGGAGCGCTTCGCCCGCGAGATCGAGGCCATCACCCGCAGGCTGGAGTCCAGGGTCGTGGTCATCATCGGCGACGACCGGGTGGCCGATGTCCAGGTCTTCGAGCCCGGACGCTCGAACCTGCGCGGCATCTGCTTCCAGGGCGGCGGCGGAACCGAGTTCACGCCCCTGCTGCGCGAGGCCGAGCGTTTCGCCCCGGACATGGGTGTCTTCCTGACCGACCTGGACGGACGCACCGACTACCGTCCCAGCTTCCCGGTTTTGTGGACGGTGCCCTCGGCCCACGCAGACATGCAGCAACCTTTCGGGCGCAAGCTGATCATCGACTGATCCCGCGCCGACCTCGATGATGCGGCAAGCATAGCCGACGCCTATAGCACGACGAAGCGCATCGATAGATCAATCGCCGTGACATCCTTGGTGAGATCGCCGACCGAAATGCGATCCACGCCGGTCTCGGCGATCGCGCGGATGGTCTCAAGCGTCACGCCACCAGAGGCTTCCAGCAGCGCTCGTCCCGCGCTCGCGACGACCGCCCAGCGCAGATCATCGAGCGAAAAATTATCGAGTAGCACCAGCCGCGCACCAGCCGTGAGGGCGATGTCGAACTCATCGAGGGTTTCGACCTCGATCTCGATCGGCACATCGCGCCCCAACGCCCGCGCCGCAGCGAGCGCGGCTGGGATCGAGCCAGCGGCCAGAATATGGTTTTCCTTGATGAGAATGGCATCGAAGAGCCCCTGGCGGTGATTGTGACAGCCCCCACACAGAACGGCGTACTTCTGCTGTATACGCAGCCCCGGCAGAGTCTTGCGTGTATCCAGCACCCGCACGGCAAGCCCTGCGACGGCATCGGCATAGCGTCGCGCCCGGCTCGCCGTGCCCGAGAGCGTCTGGAGATAGTTCATCGCCGCGCGCTCGCCGCTCAGCAGTGCACGCGAGCTGCCCTCCAGCACGCACAGTCGCTGTCCGGCGCTCACGCGATCGCCGTCCTGCGCTC
Organism: Thiorhodococcus sp.; assembly: GCA_029257385.1. Taxonomy (GTDB): domain Bacteria; phylum Pseudomonadota; class Gammaproteobacteria; order Chromatiales; family Chromatiaceae; genus Thiorhodococcus. The sequence goes on along the minus strand of JARIBS010000078.1, from coordinate 45,289 downwards.
CCCAGTGCATCTCGATGCGTGGATCCAGTAGCCGAAAAACCATCTCAAACCAGGCGCAGCCGGCAAGTGTTGCCGCCTCGCGCGTGATCAGCTCGGCACGCGAGCGCTGATGCTCGGACAAGAGTTTCGCGGTCAGATCGCCGTCGCCGAGATCCTCGACGAGCGCGGCGCGCGCCTGGGCCTCGATCAGGGCGCGATCAGGCAGACGGCCACGTGGATCGAAGCATGGTGATGAGGGTATTTCGGACTCTGTCGGCATGTCGTTTGCGGACCATTGGTTTAGCGCTCGGATAGTGCGAGGCGATAGCATGGGGCAAGGCGACCTTGCACCGCTCAATAAGTTGGCGAAATGAAACAGATGACCGAGCGCGTTGATCCCCTCCAGACGAAGATTACAGACATTGATGCCGAGGGCTGGCTGGCCGGGGCGTTGAGACGGCCCTGCACCAATTTCGATGCCCGTCCGCCGGGCACTGAGATCGACCTGCTGGTTATCCATAACATCAGCCTTCCGCCAGGAGAATTCACCGGCGATTGGATTGACGATCTTTTCCTCAATCGGCTCGACCCCAACGCCCACCCTTATTTTGAGCCGATCGCCAGGGTGCGTGTCTCGGCCCATTTGCTGATTCGTCGCGACGGTCAGTTAATTCAGTACGTCGCCTGCGCGCAGCGCGCCTGGCATGCCGGTACATCTTGCTTTCAGGGGCGCGAGCGCTGTAACGACTATTCGATCGGAATCGAGCTGGAAGGGACCGATCTAATCCCCTTCAGCGACGCGCAGTACCGGGTTCTGATCGACTGCACACGGCGAATCCAGCGCCGCTATCGCGCGATCAACGCCGAGCGCATCACCGGTCACAGCGACATCGCACCCGAGCGCAAGACGGACCCTGGGGCGGCCTTCGACTGGGCGCGCTATCGCGCCGCGATACGCTAGCGGGCGCGCTGCCCGACGCGTTTGGGCGTTAGGCAAGCTCCGGTTCGGGACGCGGCGCGTGCGCGATCGTCTCGGACAACGGGCACGAGCCGATCGGCCAACGGCCTACCCAGAATCCAAGCAGGGTCTTACCAGCGGAAAAAGAGTCGTCCAAGATCTGCTCCTGCACCGACGCCCAGGCGTCCGCGCCCAGCCTTGCGGCGAACAGCGGATCGACCAGGTAAGGCCATAACGTCTGTGCGTGATCTTGCGGCTCCGGGAAAAAATAGTCGTACTCGAGTGTTCCGTTATCGAGCCAGCTGACACGACTGTCCGGCCCAGCGAGTAGGGCGCGCATGCCGTCGTTGGTGGCGAGCACCTCGCAGCGAAAGCGACGTATCCCCCGCGCGCGCGCATCTTCGGTCAGATGCGTGAGCAACAATCGCCCGACGCCTTGGCCTTGTGCCTTGTCGGCGACCGCTAAGGCCAGCTCGCTGCTGTCTGAGTCCGCACCGAGACGAATGCAGCGCGCCGCTCCGAGCAGCTCGACTTCTTCGCCCCGCGCATCGAGCCGGATCGCTCCCAGAGCGAGATGATCGAACCCGTCCGCGCTTGTCAGAAAGGCCAGATCGCTCTCGCTGAGCGCGGGTTTGACGGCAAAGAACCGCGAGCGGCGTGATTCTGGCGAGAGACGCTCGAAACACGCAAGCATCAAATGCCGGTCATCGACGCCGATCGGGCGAATGCGGTAAGGGGTCCCGTCCCTGAGCAGGCTGTCGCGATCCTGCCGTACGGTACCTGTAATGTAGTCAAACATGGCGAATCTCCGCCGAGTGGCGCACCGTGACGCTGACCGCGTCCTAAAATGACGATGCTGCAATGCAGCATCAGATGGGTACGTCAGGGAAAGGTTCCAACATGGCGTATCCGCGACAGTACGCTAGTCATCCCAGTGCGGACGTGAACCACGCTGCATCTCGCGCCAATGGTGGCGTGAATGGCGGGGTGGGCGGTGCTTATGATGCCGGGGCGGACGGTGCCCATGATGCCGCGGCGGGCGATCGTAGTAGTCATAATAAGCGGGCGGCGGAGGTCCGTGCCGCTCGATGACCACGGTGGCCGGTGGATGTAGCGGTGGTGGCGGACCGCCCAAGAGCAGCCCGCCGACCAGTCCGCCGAGAAAACCTGCTGCTGCGCCGGGATCGTTTGCGTGGGCGCTCGCGGTGGTTAGACCCGTCGACAGCGCTGTCAGGATCGTGACTGTAAGCATTGTTCGTTTCATCTGCGATGACCTCATCGGATTGGAGACCCTTTGGGTTCAGCCCTCGATCGGGCGAGTGCCTGGCATCGAGAGCCAGCGACTCGCATCACCAATGTGATGGCACGGTGATCGGGTGACGAGTCCATAAGATACGGGCGGGCACGTGAACGGTAACTGAACGGCAGATCCGGCTTGCGACGGGCAGGCGCAGACACCGGGAAATCAACCGGGCCGCCCGACCCGCGGCGGCGAGTGGATTCGCGGCGACACTTGCTCTAGCCTAGTCTGATCGAAAAATCTCAATCAAATAAGGAAATTCTGCAATGCGCAAAGTGTTGGGCGCGCTCGCACTACTCGTCTCCGCGCCGTCCTGGTCGGCGATTCCCGCAACGCCAGTGATGACGGTCTACCAGTTCAATGGCCCGATGGAGGCGCCTTACTACGACGCCGATCGTTTCGCCCGCTCCGGGACCGCCTCGCGCGCGGGGACTTTGACACAGGGGACATCGCTCATTCCCTGTCTGATGATCCGCAACGGCGCACCGCTCACCGACAGCGGCGGTACGCCCTATGTCGGCTTCGAGATCGTGGTCGATCCCAGAAAGGCTTCCCCCGGATCGACCGATGTCTTCAAGCGCGCCGTGGCGGCACGCAAGGGGATGAAGGCCCGCAATCATCATTGTTCGGCTGGGGTGCGCAACGTCATCAGCGTCCGCAACCTCTATGCGTTGGAAAAGGCACCCTTCTTCGATCCGCCGCCCACCGGTGCACGTGGCGGGAGCGCCGGCGACAGCCAGTTGGACCGCATCGTCCGGGCCTTTCATGCCTCGGGCGATTGCGCCGGTGTGAACCGCAACCTGACACGCCGACGTCCGGCCCTGGAACGGGCCTGGGACGGCTTCATCCGCAAGCGCTCCGACCTCGGCTCCGAGACCACCCTGGCGCGCGCCAAGCATCTGGACTACGCCATGCGCACCGCGCTCTACGAGGGGCATCTCGGGCGCGGCTGCAATGCCTATGGCGCCTGCGAGCGCAACACCATCATCCTGTCCATCCGCAACCGCGCGGTGGGACAATGCCTGCGTGGGCAGGGCTGTTCCTTCCCAGGCGATTTCCAAGGGGTCTCCTCCTCGGTGTCGCAGTACAACATCTGGGATGAGTATCTGACCCAGATCTCCGGGCTGACGTCCTGTTTTCTCAGGCCAGATCTGTCGAGCAACGACTACTACGCCAAGATCCAGGCGATGTACGCCCAGACAGTGCCCGACGCCGAGCGCATTCTCTACGGCGGCGATGCCGGTCTGCGCGACGTCTTCCCCGACAATCGCCTGTCCGATCTGACCTCTACGCGCCACTACTACCACGCACCGGCCATGGGTAAGTGTTTCCCAAACCATGACCGGGTCGAGTACATGTCTGGCGCGGTCGCACGCAATGGCGGGGACTTCGCGCTCGTCGCCAACACTCGAATCCAGGTCGGCTCCAAATCTGGAGACGGGTATGCCTTCAAGGAGTTTCTGTTTGAGGAGGCACCGGATCGCGATATCGTCAGCATCCGCGACAACTACCCAGGCTTCCGGGTCGATGCGCGCAAGGTCTCGTTGCGCAAGCCCAGTGACTGCCCGGCCTATGGCATCCCCAGCGGCTGCCGTTCGGGCGGGGCGGGGCGCTATCGTAAGGTGCCGAACTGGCTGAGCGCCGGCAAGCCGGTCGAGATCAACTGTCGGGTCACGGATCGCGGCGAATCCTGCCGCAGCGGTGGCTCCACGCGCTCTGTGAGCGTCGGCGGCGTCTGCGACAAGGAGATGCGTCCCGTCGCGGGGGTGCGTTGAGCCAGCCTGAGACGTCCCGCTGCGTGCCGGTCGCGGGACGTGCTGAGGCAGTGCGCTGGCCTGAGGCTTCGCCGCGCTTGTGTTAATCTCCTCATCCGCATCCTTGAGCAACTGTCTACCGACAAGCCTCCCAAGAGTCCAACATGTACACGACCCCTGAAACCGACGACGGCTGGATTACCCATGTCACCGACACCGAGGAGACGAGCTTCGTCGTCGCCGCGCGCTTTCCCATCTCAGCCGCTTTTCGTGCATTAGCGGGGGGGCGCGAGACGGATCTGGTCTTTGCGGCACGCAGTCGCCTGGCGCGCATCGGGATCAACATCCTCCCGCTGGGCACGCCCGCCTTCAACGGACGCCATTGCGACATCGAGCTGCGCATCCTGGCCGCTATCCGCTCCTACGGGATCGCGGCCTATCTGGAGCGCATCGTGGTGCCCGGTCTGCGGGTCGGACGCCTGGTGTTCTGCCCAGAGGACAATCGGCTCGACTCGGCGCGCATTCATGGGCTGATTCGCGATAACAGCCTCCAGGTTCCGGCTGGATTCTCGATTGATGGCAACGGCCATCTCATCATTCGGCCTCAGCAGCAGATCTTTCACTTCCCAAAACCGCTGACACAGGACGATGTCACCGCCATCGCGACACATGTCGACGGCAAGAGTCGACTGAACCGGTTACAGACCCGCAAGCAGGTCGAGCATATCGCGCTGCTCCCGCGAGACGGGCTAGTCACCGCCTGCTCGATGTTTCTGCACCGCCATTATGTGGTGCTGCGCAATCTCGATGAGTCGCTCGGGGTCCATCTGCAAGCCACGGTGCTGGACCCGGTCTCCACACGCGGAACCAACGTCTATCTGGAGTTTGTCAACCGCACTGAGCAACTCATCATCAATCCTAGCGTGGCCGCCTCGGTACACGAGGCCGTTCAGATCAAGCCCAGCCCCCGCTATTGGCACGGACATGCGACCGATCACCCAGAGCCACGCGAAGCAACGGACGAGACCGGCTGCAAGGCGCTCGCTGAGGTCTTCGATCGCCTTGAGGTCAACCTGGCACATGATCGCTATTCACACCGCATGGTTGCAGCGACCCATGATCCGCAGGCGCTGCTCGACGGTGCCGCCCCGGAGTTGATCTGGACCCAACCCCAGGCTCCCAGGGATCCGAGCAACGGGACCGATCTGGCGGCTGGACTGCTCGCCGAAGAGCTAGAGATCGACAGGCATGTGGCATATGGAACCCAACTCCTCGCCACGTTGCCCGATGGCGCCAAGGCCACGTTGCTGCTGAGCTACTTCCCCAACCTCATCGAGCATACCGAGATCTGCGCCGCCGCTCTCAATCAGCGCATCGCACGCATCGTTTTTCGGCGCGCGTCCTTCGAGCACGGCTCCTTTCTGTCATCACGCGACCATGGGCGGCTCGCCGATTATGAAGGACTCGGACTGGAGGTCTTCTGGTGCAACGAGCACCGTAATCAAATCGTCCGACACGTCTTCAGAGGGCTGCGCGGCTATTTCACGACGCCAGACCAGGTCGATCGTTTCCGCTCCTGTCTGATCTTCGGCGTCTATGGCTCGACCAAACCACTCGACGATCAAGCAGTGGATCAGGTCGAGCGGGTGCTCAAGAATCTGCTCGCGCTGTTCGGCAACGACATCGGTATCCTCACCGGCGGTGGTCCGGGGGCGATGCAGCAGGTCACCGATGTCGCGCACAAGCTCGGGCTGATGGTCGGCTCCAGCTTCATCGAGACGGTCGATCAGGCGACCAACCAATGCGCCGACTTCTACCAGACGTTTCAGGCCCGCAGTCGGCAAGCGCGTCAACGCTGGTTCGAGATCGCAAGCTTTCATCTGTTCCTGGTCGGCGGTGTGGGGACGCTTGAAGAGGTCGGACTGACCCTGACCGACATGAAGCTCGGTGTGATCGAGGCTGGCCCCATCGTCTTTTTCGACGGCTCCGACGGAGATTTCTATTGGGAGGGCTTGCGGATTCAGCTCGACGCAATGGCTCAACAGAATCGGGTGCCAGCCTGGCTGATCGATCAGATCCTGATGACGACCGACCCAGATGCCATCCCGCGATTCTATAAACAGTCCCTGAGACTTGGATAAGCACGCGCCGATACGGCGAGGGCTATTGAGCGCCGCTGCCGAACCGCGCGCAATTGAACATCGCCCCCGCGTTTTGTGTTGGCCGCGCTTTTCGGGCATCTCTCCCCGTGACATGAGCCGCCGAAACCGGGACAATTCTTGTTCGGTATCTGTGCGACACTTAAAGGGGTGCTGGTCGGCCCATCCAGATGGGCGGCAGAGTCGGCGTGGAGCGCGCGCGAACGCGCTTGCAGTGTCGCTCCAAGGATGCGTGTCCACGGCGGATCTTCCCAGTTCCATAGGCATTGCCGGCCGGATCGGCGCTTTCACAACTCTTATTTGGTCACCTGGCGAGCCGCGTCGATATGGATCGCGACTGGCCAGCTTTGAGACAAGGCCGTGTCAACATTGATCACATTCGAACACCCACTTAACGAACGCATCCGAACCTTCCTGCGGCTCGATCATCTGTTCCGGCAACTGGACTTTCTCGTCTACCAGGAAGACCCTAGGGCGTCGCGTAGCGCCGTCACAATCTTGATGGACATCATTGCTATCACGGCGCGGGCAGATGTCAAGAATGAGCTGATCAAGGAACTTGACCGCTACATTGGCAACCTCGATCGACTGTCCTCGCAGCGCGGTATTGATCCGGATGCCCTCGCTGCGGTGATGGACAATCTCAAACGCACCGTCGACGCCATTCATGCACTGAACGGCCCGATTGGACACAGCGCCAGAGAGGACGAGTTTCTCAAGTCCATCGCACTGCGCAGCAGTATTCCAGGTGGAACATGCAGCTTCGATCTGCCGCACTTCCATTACTGGCTGCTCCAAGAGCCGGAGCTGCGCCAAGCCAGGTTTCTCGAATGGCTAAAGGATCTCAAGCCGGCAATCGTGGCGATTGAGCTTGCGCTCTCGCTGGTGCGCTCAAGTTCCGCCCCACGCCAGATGCTCGCCGAGGGCGGCTTCTATCAAGAAGCGCTCGATGCCATGATCCCGGCGCAGATGCTGCGCGTCAGTGTCGCCGTGGAACAAGACATCTTTCCCGAGATCAGCGGGCACAAGAACCGCTTCAGCATTCGCTTCATGAGCGCTGAATCTCGCGGGCGCGCCAAACAGCACTTCGAAGACGTCATGTTCAGACTCACCTGCTGCGTGTTCTAAGAATATGGTCACACGCGTTGCCTGTCCCCATTGTGGTCGTCCTGTGGAGTGGACCGAAGCCGCCACCTGGCGTCCTTTCTGTAGCGAGCGCTGTCGGCTGATCGATTTGGGTGACTGGATCGAGGAGCGGCATCGGATCGCCGATCCCACGGACGCCGCCAGCGAGGATCCGCCTCCGTCCGAGGACCATGAGCCGCGCCACTGAGTGGGCGACACTCAGTCGGGCCAGAGTCCGCGAATCGCCGCAATCCCCTGAGCACCATGCATGAATGCCGTGTCGAGATCGCCTGGTGTCAGGCCACCCAAGGCGTAGACAGGCAGCGACACCGGCTCCACCAGACTCGCAAACCTTGGCCAGCCTAGCGCAAGTGCATTAGGATGGCTGGCGGTCTGTTTCACCGGGGACAGCAATGCATATTCCAGCCCCAGCGCCTCGGCCCGCTGTAGATCCGCCGCATCGTGACAGGATGCACCAACCAGATCGTCCGCCCGCCCCGGCCGTGTCGAAAGCTCCCCGAGATGCAGGCCGCTCAGATGGATACCGTGGCGCGGAATATCGGCGATCAGATCTGGATGCCGGTTGAGCAATAGACGCGCCCGATGCTGTTGGCAGAGCGCATGGGCGCGCGCGGACAGGCTGCGATACGCACTGTCGGACAGATCATGCGCGCGCAGTTGCACGAGCCGGACCCCGTTTGCAAGCGCACGGGCGAGGCGCGCGAGAAATATATCCGGGCGAGCGGACCCCGCGCCAGTGACCAAAAGGAGCGAAGGCAGGCGCAGGGCGTTGATGATCGGGCGATCGGCGGCTGGAAAATACGCAGCTTCCATCGTATCCGGGTGCAGCCAGGCGAGCGGCTGGCCCTCGCGCCCGCGCGGCAATCCCGAGTAGTCACTGACGCGATGAACATCGAGCAACACCTGGCGATCGCCGTAGTCGTGATGGACACGGATCAGCGGTCGGCTGGCGCGGACCTCAATGCCAAGCTCCTCGCTCAGCTCGCGCCTCAGCCCATGCAGCGGAGACTCGCCCGACTCCAGTTTCCCGCCCGGGAATTCCCATAGCCCGCCTTGATGCACATGCTCCGGGCGCTTGGCGACCAGAATGCGTCCAGCGGTGTCCGCGATGGCTCCAGCCATCACATGAACGACTTCGCGGTTAACTGCGGTATTCGGCGTTGATACGGACATAGTCGTAGGAGAAGTCGCAGGTCAGCACCCGCGTCTGTGCATTGCCACGTCCGAGCAGAATACGGATCAGGATTTCGGGTTTAGCCATGACCGCAGCACCCAATGTCTCTGTATAGCTCGATGCGCGTGCGCCCGCTTCGACGATCCGCACATCGCCTAGATCGATATGAACGCCTTCGATGTCCAACTCATCGATACCGGCGCGTCCGACGGCTGCCAGAATGCGCCCCCAGTTGGGGTCGGAGGCGAAGAGTGCCGTTTTCACCAGCGGCGAATGGGCGACCGTGTAGGCGACGTTGCGCGCCTCGGCGTGATCGCGTGCCTCTTCGACCTCGACCGTGACCAGCTTAGTAGCTCCCTCGGCGTCGCGGACGATCGCGGTTGCCAGATCTGTGCAGACGGTCTCTACTGCCGACAGCACGGCGGTATACTCCGCGCTCGCGGCATCCGTGACGGCTGGATTACCGAGCGCCCCGGTCGCGACGAGCACGCAGGCGTCATTGGTGGAGGTGTCGCCGTCCACGGTAATGCTGTTGAAGGACCGATCGGCCGCCGATTGCAGACAGTGCTGCAGCAGCTCGGGTGCGATAGCGACATCGGTGGCCAAAAAGGCAAGCATGGTCGCCATGTCGGGACAGATCATCCCGGCGCCCTTAGCGATGCCGGTCACTGTGGCCTGCTGGCCATTGAGCAGAAACCGCTGGCTACGCAGTTTGGGCACGGTGTCGGTGGTCATGATGGCGCGTGCGGCATCGGGCCAGGCTGCTGCGTCGAGCCGCTTGAGCGCGGTGGGTAAGGCGCTCGCGATACGCTCAACGGGCAGATGCTCGCCGATGACGCCGGTCGAAAACGGCAGTACCTGCTCGGCGCGACAGTCCGCAAGATCCGCCAATGCCTCGCAGGAGGCATGCGCGGCTGCAAGACCCTGCCTGCCGGTCCCGGCATTGGCATTGCCGGCATTGATCAGCAGGTAACGCGGTGCGCACTGCGCCAAATGATGACGGGCCAGGGTCACTGGGGCGGCACAGAAGGCGTTGCGTGTGAAAACAGCGGCACAGACGCTACCAGGTCGCAGCTCCAGCACTAGGAGGTCATCGCGCTCCTGGTAGCGGATCGCAGCCGCAGTGCTGGCCAGACGCACACCAGGCACCGGGAAGAAGGGCGGATTGGAGTCGCTCATGCGCTTTCAGTGCCAGAGGGCGGGATTGGCCCGGTGCCCCGTGCCGCCAGAATGATGTGTCCAGAGCATCTTTTTCAGCTCACCTTGCCGTGGCACTGCTTGTACTTCTTGCCCGAACCGCAGGGGCAAGGCTCATTACGGCCGACTTTACGCCCTTCACGCACGAAGGGTTGCTGCTGAGCGTCCGGTGGCACGCCCTGACCAGGGGCTTCGTCGCCCTGCTGGTCTTGCGCGTCGGCGGCGAAGCCTTCGAAGGCCTCGTGCTTGAACTCGAACTCCTCGCGCTTGTCCAGTCCGAGCGGAGTCTGTCCAGGCAATTCCTCGCCGGATGCCTGAATCTCGAGCTTCGAGAGCGTCGAGCCGACATTCTGCTTGATACCGTCGAGCATAGCCGAGAACATCTGAAATGCCTCGCGCTTGTACTCCTGCTTGGGATTCTTCTGGGCGTAGCCGCGCAAATGAATTCCCTGGCGCAGATAATCCATCGCCGCTAGATGGTCCTTCCAATGGGTGTCGAGGGTCTGAAGCATCACCGCCCGCTCAATCTCGCGCATGCTCTCTGCGCCGATGAGTTCCTCTTTCTCCTGCTGGCGGCGCAGGAGTATGTCGTGGATGTGCGTGCGTAGACTCTCTTCGTGCAGATCCTCATCCTGATCGAGCCACTGCTGGATCGGCCAATCGCCGCCGAAATGCTCGGTCAAGGCCTCGCTGAGCCCCGCGACGTTCCATTGCTCTTCGAGGCTTTCCGACGGGATGTAGGCATCGATCAACGCCTTGAACGTCGTCTCGCGCATCGCAACAACCGTATCGGACACATCGGTGCTGTCCATCAGGTCGCGCCGCTGGCGGTAAATCACCTTGCGTTGATCGTTGGCGACATCGTCATAGTCGAGCAATTGCTTGCGGATATCGAAGTTACGCCCCTCGACTTTGCGCTGGGCGTTCTCGATCGCTTTGGTCACCCAGGGATGTTCGATGGCCTCGCCCTTTTGCATCCCCAACCGCTGCATCATCTTGCCGACTCTCTCGGAGGCGAAGATACGCATCAAATTGTCTTCGAGCGAGAGATAAAAGCGCGACGAGCCGGGATCTCCCTGACGTCCAGCCCGGCCACGCAACTGGTTGTCGATGCGCCGCGACTCATGGCGCTCGGTGCCTACGACATGTAGACCGCCAGCGGCAATGACCTGCTGATGGCGCTCCTTCCAGGCGGCCTTGATAGCGTCGCGATCGGCCTCGGGTCCGGCTTCATCGAGTTCGACCTCCAGATTGCCGCCGAGCACGATATCGGTGCCGCGACCAGCCATATTGGTCGCAATGGTGATCACACCGGGGCGCCCCGCCTGGGCGATGATGCCCGCCTCGCGCTCGTGCTGTTTGGCGTTGAGCACCTCGTGGGTGATGTTGGCTTGTTCGAGGAGCCCCGAGACCAGCTCGGAGGTTTCAATCGATGCAGTACCCACCAGCGCCGGTTGACCGCGTTTGGCGCAATCCTGGAGATCGGCAATGATCGCCTGATACTTCTCCTCATGGGTCAGGTAGACCAAATCGCCGCGATCGTCGCGCACCATCGGCTGATTGGTTGGGATCACCACCACTTCCAGACCATAGATCTGCTGGAATTCGTAGGCCTCAGTGTCGGCTGTACCCGTCATGCCCGAGAGCTTGGGATAGAGGCGAAAGAGGTTCTGGAAGGTGATGGAGGCCATCGTCTGGTTTTCCGGCTGGATGGGCATGCCCTCCTTGGCCTCGACCGCTTGATGCAGACCTTCCGACCAGCGTCGACCGGGCATGGTGCGGCCGGTGAACTCATCGACGATGATGACTTGCCCATCGCGCACGATGTACTCGACATTTTTCTGATAAAGCACATGCGCCCGCAACGCCGCGTAGACATGATGGATGAAAACGATATTGCTTGGGTCGTAGAGACCGTCGCCCTCCTCCAGCACTCCAATCTCGACGAGCATGCGCTCGACGTTCTCGTGCCCTTCCTCGCTCAGAAAGACTTGGCGTTGCTTCTCGTCGACCGAGTAGTCGCCCGGTCCAAAGTCCGGCTTGCCATCTTCGTCGGTGGTGGGCGCTTGGCGCTTGAGTCGGGGAATCAGCGCGTCGATCTGTCTGTAGAGGTCGGTATTGCCCTCCGAGGGGCCCGAGATGATCAGCGGCGTGCGTGCCTCGTCGATCAGGATGGAGTCGACCTCGTCGACGATGGCGTAGGCGGGATCGCGCTGAACGCGCTGGGCCTGCGTGAACGCCATGTTGTCGCGCAGATAGTCAAAACCGTATTCGTTGTTGGTGCCGTAGGTGATGTCTGCGCCATAGGTTTCGCGGCGGGTCGCAGGACGCAGATGCCGGAAACCGGGACTATCACCGGTAGGCTCGAAGTCTGGATCGAAGAGATAAGAGGTCATGTCGGGACCGAGCCCGCCGGAGGAGTTGATGACCCCGACCGAAAGACCCAGGAAATGGTAGAGCCGCCCCATCCAGGCCGCGTCACGCCGGGCCAGATAGTCGTTGACGGTGATGACGTGAACGCCTTTCGCGGGCAGGGCATTGAGATAGGCCGCCAGGGTTGCGACCAGGGTTTTGCCTTCACCGGTGCGCATTTCGGCGATCTTGCCGTCATTGAGCACCATGCCGCCGACCATCTGAACGTCGAAATGACGCATACTCAAGACGCGCTTGCCCGCTTCGCGCACGACGGCAAACGCCTCGGGCAGCAGGCTTTCGAGGCTAGCGCCGGACGCTAGGCGCTGGCGGAATTCGGCGGTCTTGGCGGTTAGGGCTTGATCGGATAGTTGGGCTAGATCCGGCTCTAGCGCAGTGATTTGCGCAACCGTCTTCATCAAGTTTTTGACGAATCGCTCGTTGCGACTACCAAAGATTTTCTTAAAGAGGTGAGTAACCATCAAATGAGATCAGGGTCTGTCGCGGAAATCGGCGGATGATACCGGATTTCGCTGACGAAGGTTGGAAGGGGTTGCGCGCTGTGACGCCGTTACGCTAAGTCGCGCACGGTTTTGAGTTCAGCCCTCAAGTTCCGAGGCAGTGCCCGCCAGAGCTTGTCTGGGTTTTGAGCGCAAATAGGGCATTGGATCGATTGCCTTGTCGTTTTTTCTGACTTCGAAATGCACGTGCGGGCCAGTTGCCACGCCGGTGGAACCGACGGTAGCGATCTGTTGATCCCGATGAATCATCTGGCCGACCTTAACAATATTTTTGGCGTTGTGACCATAGCGAGTGACGAGTCCGTTGATGTGACGAACATCCACGGTATTGCCATAACCGCCTTTGCGCCCGCTGAATGTTACGATCCCGTCGGCAACAGCAAACACCGGAGTGCCGCGCGGACTGGCGAAATCGATACCATCGTGAAAGAGACGCACCTTTTTGATTGGATGTACGCGAAAGCCATAGTTCGAGGAGACATAGCCCGATTTAACCGGCCATCCAGTCGGCAGCGCCTGAGCGCTCAGATCTTTCTCCATGATGAGATCCTGGATGATATCGAGCTTACGCTCGCGATCCTCAATGAGACTTACGACACTGGCCAATTCGCTGGCGAGTTCCTTGATGGTGTAATCCATGACCGCGCCTTGCTCGGCGCCGCCCTGCGCAGGTGGATTCTCGAAATCGAACTCTTCGACATTGAGGCCGGACATCCGCACCAGCCGCTCGCCGAGCGCGTCGAGCCTGAGGAGCTGCGCCTGCATTTCGCCTAAGCGGACAATGATAGCTTCGCTCGTCGGCGCCACCTGGGCTTGGGTTGAGCGCACGTCAACGGGCCTGCTCGTCCAAGAATGATCAAGCGTAATGCGCGCGACGCTTGGGCCAGCGTAATATTGCCCAGCCCAAAAGCCCAACCCCGCTCCGGCCAGAGAGAACGCCAGGATCGCCAAGAGCATGACCACTGCATGTCCGCGTATCAGTTTACCGCTGCTAGTTTGGAGCATGACTTATCTCTGCTGCTAGTCAATCGTCAAGATTGCGTGCACGATGAATAGCGTCTGGCTCGCGCTGCGGCGTTTGCCGAGACTCGAACCAATCCGCAATGAAAGGCAACCATATCGTGCGCACGCGTTTTTTGCATGTCCGGGATCTATTGCGGCACCACGAAGCCGTGCGCGCCTCGCTCGAACAGGAGCACGTGCAACAAGAAATCGTTACGCTGGTACGCGCCGCATTGCCGGAGTCCGTGAGCGCTCACTGTCTCGACATCGGTGTGACTGGGACGGTCGTGACCGTGTTTCTCGATTCTCCAGCATGGTCGACACGCGCGCGATTTCTCGCCGCGCAAATCGTCTCTTCGTTGAGCGCCCATGGCATCGACGAGGCTCGTTTTAAGGTTCGTCAGCGCATCATGAGTCGGCCTACGCAATCAAACGCAACGCAGACCATGCGAGGACTCTCAGAAGAGGTGGTTTCACATCTCCACGAGGCGGCCGATCAGCAGAGCGATCCGAGCTTGAGCGCAGCGTTTAGACGGCTTGCGAGCCGCCATGCACGACGGACATCGGCCGATGAAGACTAGCTAATAGATGGCTGGCATCGGCTGCGCATAGCAGATTGGCGCTGCCGATGAATCTTCGTAGACCACCTCTTCCCATGCGGAGGCGTCTGCGGCAAGCGCGCGCAGGAGCCGATTATTGAGTCCATGGCCTGATTTATGACCGCAGAACGCGCCAATCAGCGTATGGCCGAGTAAATAGAGATCGCCGATGGCATCAAGGATCTTGTGCTTGACGAACTCGTCCTCATAGCGCAATCCCTCTTCATTCAGGATGCGGTATTCATCGACCACGACGGCATTGTCCAAACTTCCGCCCAGAGCCAAATTCTGCTGCCTCAGAGCCTCGATCTCACTCAAGAATCCGAATGTTCTGGCACGACTCAATTCACGTACGAAAGACGTCGTCGAGAAATCGATGGCGGCGTGATTCATACGAGTGTCGAATGCAGGATGATCGAAATCGATTGAAAATTCCACCTTGAATCCATCGTAAGGTGTAAATTTCGCGAATTTATCCCCATCGCGCACCTCAATCGGGCGCTTGATACGAATGAACCGCTTGGGCCGACTTTGCTCCTGCACACCAGCCGATTGCAGTAGAAAAACAAAGGGTGCCGCGCTGCCATCCATGATCGGCACTTCGGCGCCGCTGAGGTCGACATAGGCGTTGTCGATGCCAAGGCCGGCAAAGGCCGCCAGCAGGTGCTCGACCGTCGAGACCTTCACCTCGCCCGAAACGAGGGTGGTCGACAAGCGCGTGTCGCCCACACTAAACGGTGTAGCCTTGATTTCGACGGGCGTGTCGAAGTCGACCCGCCGGAACAGAATGCCCGTATCAGGCGCGGCTGGGCGTAGCGTCAGCTCGACTTTCTCACCTGCATGCAGGCCGACGCCGGTCGTGCGGATCACATTCTTCAAGGTACGCTGCTTGAGCATGGGTCGGGACCCCCTTTGCAATCCCAGGCGGCTTGCGGCGCCGTCAGTGTGCTGATCAAGATGCACCTTCGATCCGCTCGAACGTGCCCCGCGCTTCCAGATGGAAGCGCACTGTGCACGATGCTAGGGTTTTCCCGAGATGTTTTCAAGCTTTACTTGAATAAGATCACCATATCTTTGTTTTTAAAAGAAAATCTTATTTAGGGGAAACCCCTGATCAATCGGCCTGACGACGCAGAAACGCCGGGATATCCAAGTAATCCGGATCGCTTTCTGGCGAGGAATCAGCAGGTGCTGGAGCACTACCGCCGCTCTTGCGGTAGATCGCTGGGCGGCGATCCATCTCACGGTAGTCGGGCGTGGCGTCTTCTGAGTCACCGGAGACCAGACGCATGGCCGCCTCGCTGCTCGGACGCTTAACCATCACACGTCGCTCGCCAAGCCCGGTGGCGACGACCGTGACACGCAGATCATCTTCGAGTTCGGGATCGACGACAGTGCCCACCACGACGGTCGCATCATCATCGGCGAAGTCGCGCACGGTGTTGCCGACCTCATCAAACTCGCCAATGGTCAGGGTCAGACCCGCAGTGATATTGACCAGGATACCCTTGGCTCCAGCGAGATCGATATCTTCCAGTAGCGGGCTCTTGATCGCGGCTTCGGCAGCCTCGCGCGCACGATTCTCGCCTCTTGCCGAACCGGTGCCCATCATGGCCACACCCATGTTGGACATGACCGTTTTGACATCCGCGAAGTCGACGTTAATCAAGCCGCGGCAGGTGATGAGTTCGGCGATACCCTGGGTCGCGTTGAGCAGTACATCGTTGGCGGCTTTGAATGCGTCGAGTAGACTCATGTCCTTGCCAAGCACGGCCAGGAGCTTTTCGTTGGGGATGGTGATCAATGAGTCGACATGTTCGGCAAGCTCGGCGATGCCTTCATCGGCGATGCGGCGACGCTTGGCACCCTCGAACGGAAACGGCTTAGTGACGACCGCAACCGTGAGAATGCCCAGTGCTTTGGCGACCTGTGCGACAACAGGCGCTGCACCCGTTCCGGTGCCACCGCCCATGCCGGCCGTGATGAAGACCATATCGGCGCCATCGAGCGCCTCCTGGATGCGGTCCCTGTCCTCAATCGCGGCTTGCCGCCCAACCTCTGGATCCGCGCCTGCACCCAAACCCCTGGTGATCCCCGCGCCTAATTGAAGAACGGTCTTGACGCCCGAACTCTTCAATGCCTGGGCATCGGTGTTGGCGCAGATGAATTCGACGCCCTCGATGGTCGAGGCAATCATGTGATTGACCGCATTGCTTCCGCCACCGCCAACGCCAATGACTTTGATGACGGCATTCTGACTATGGGTATCCATCAATTCGAACATTGATTTTTCTCCTCTTGCGCACCCAGTGCGCAACCTAGAAAACGTAATTCAGCTACATACAAACGTATGCAGCCGCCCCCGACACGACCGGGACGTTAGAGACGCCCCAAGCCCAAGGCCGCATGATGATGCGGCCTGCGTTTTCGACCGAGTCCCACGCCCTGGACCCCTATTCTCGCCGCCCAGCAATCAGGCGCTCTCGAAACCACTGCGCATCTGGCAGCACCCACGCGTGCGTCAGCACGGAGGGCGCTGCGAGCGTCAGCCTAAAAGTTGCCTTGAAACCAGCTTCTCATGCGCGCCAAAGCCGCTTTCAAGCCTAGATTTTCGGCCAGCTCCGGGCGTCTTGCGAAGCGGTGCTGACGCGCGTACATCAGCAGTCCGACGCCTGTGGAGTGGATTGGGTTATTGACGACCTCCTCCATGCCGATGACATAATTCGGCACACCCAACCGCACCGGCATGTGGAAGACCTCCTCGGCCAGCTCGATGAGCCCTTGCATCTTCGCGCTGCCGCCGGTCAGCACCACCCCGCCCGCGACCAAGTCCTCGAATCCGCTGCGCCGCAGCTCGTTGTGCAGCAGCGTCAGCAACTCTTCGTACCTTGGCTCGACCACCTCGGCCAGCGTCTGGCGCGACAGGCGCCGCGGCGGGCGATCACCGATGCTCGGGACCTCGATCGTGTCGCCATTAGCCGCGAGCTGGGTCAGGGCGCAGGCGTGGCGGACTTTGATCTGTTCGGCATGCTGCGTCGGTGTGCGCAAGGCCACTGCGATGTCGTTGGTCACCTGATCGCCGGCGATTGGAATGACCGCCGTATGGCGAATAGCCCCATCCGTGAAGACCGCCAGATCGGTCGTTCCGCCACCGATGTCGACGACACAGACACCGAGTTCTTTCTCGTCCTCGCCGAGCACCGAGTAGCTGGAGCTGAGCTGAGCGAGGACCAGGTCGTCGACCTCCAGTCCGCAGCGCCGGATGCACTTGATGATGTTCTGTGCTGCACTTACCGCGCCGGTCACCATGTGCACGCGTGCCTCCAGACGCACGCCGCACATACCAATAGGCTCTCGGATGCCCTCCTGCTCATCGATGATGAATTCCTGCGGGAGGATGTGCAGAATCTTCTGATCGGCCGGAATGGCCACCGCGCGCGCCGCATCGATAACACGGTCGACATCGGCCTGCGAGACCTCGACCTCCTTGATCGCCGTGATGCCGTGGGAGTTGAGGCTGCGCACATGGCTGCCCGCGATCCCGGCATGGACGGAGTGGATCTCGCAGCCAGCCATCAGCTCCGCCTCCTCGACGGCCCGCTGGATCGATTGCACGGTAGACTCGATATCGACCACCACGCCCTTCTTCAGGCCCCGCGAAGGATGGGTTCCAAAGCCGATGATCTCGATCTGATCGTCATCCTTGAGCTCTCCGACCAAGGCAGCGATCTTCGATGTGCCGATATCCAGACCAACCAATAAGTTTTTGTCGTTACGTCGCGACATCCAGAATTATCCTCGATGACCGGATCGCACGATGCGATCGCTGTGCGCGCGGATCTTAGTGTCCGCGCTTGTTGCCCATTTGACCGAGAAGCCGTTGCTGTAGCGCAAATCGACCACCGTCGGTTGTCCAGCGGCCTCAAGCTGAGGCGTACTGGCGATAAAGCGCGCCAAGCGCTCCTCGACAGGGCCAGTCCCCAGCCGCAGCGTCGTTCCCATAACCAGTTCGACGCGCCAGTCCCCGCGCGGATCGACCGACAACGTCTGAATCAGGTGCCCGACCAGCATCAGCTCATCGCGCCACTTTAGATAGCGTGCAGCGATCTTCGGTGCCTGTTTGTCGTCACCCTCGAGCAGCGGCAGGCCCGCTGGCACGGTGCCACTATTTGGATGGAACACGACGCCCTCGGCGGTGACGAGTCCATCGGTGTTCCAGCGGGCAATCGGTCGATGCTCTTCGACACGCACGCGCAGCCGGTCGGGCCAGACCCGACGCACACTCGCACGTCCCACCCATGGAAGCTCCTCGGCCGCGCGCTTGAGAGCGGCCAAATCCGTGGTCAGAATCCCGCCGTTTAGGCGCTCGCTGAGCGTCTCTTGGAGCAAGCGTGAAGAATGATGATGGAGTTCACCTTCGACCTCAATCAGCATAATGGGCAAAATGCGCGACTCCCAATGGCCAAATAGCCAGGCACCGGCGCCTATTGCCATAAACAGGAGCACCCCAAGCAACGCCAGCAATCGTGAGCCGATGCCGGTCCGTTGAGCAGTCTGAGCTTTACGGATGCTCTCAGCCACGGTCTAGGCTCGTTTCCAGGATGCGCAGGACCAGGGCATCGAAGTCGACTCCGGCGGCGCGCGCGGCTATCGGGACCAGGCTGTGGTCAGTCATGCCGGGAACTGTATTGATCTCGAGCAAGTAGGGTTGTCCCGCGGCATCGAGCATCAGGTCGACACGCCCCCAACCAACCGCACCGGCGACCTCGAAGGCCTTCAGCGCCAACTCACGCAAGCGTGTCTCGGTGGCCTCATCAAGTCCGCTGGGGCAGTGATAACGCGTGGTTGTTGCCTGGTATTTGGCCGCGTAATCGTAGAATGCGTTGGGCGTTTCAAGGCGGATGATTGGCAATGTCTCATGCCCCAGGACGGCACAGGTCAGCTCGTCTCCGGCAATCCAGCGCTCGGCCAGAACCGATGCGTCAAACTGCGCGGCCACACGCCAGGCGCGCTCAAGCGCAGCGACCGTTTCGACCTTGGCCATGCCGATACTCGAGCCCTCATGTACCGGTTTGATCATCAGCGGAAAGCCGAGCGCGGCGGCGGCAGGCAGATCGGATGCCCCGCGCAGCAGGACCGACTCCGCAGTCGGCAGCCCAACGGCCTCCCAGACCAGTTTGCAGCGGTATTTGTCCATCCCCAGTGCGGAGCCGAGCACGCCAGATCCCGTATAGGGCATCGCGATGGTCTCCAGCGCACCCTGGATCTGCCCGTCTTCGCCGCCGCGTCCATGCAGGATGATGAAGGCGCGCTCAAAGCCCCCCGCGCGCAGATGTTCCAGAACCCGCTCGTCGGGATCGAGCGGGTGGGCGTCGACTCCACATCGTAGCAGTGCATCGAGCACGGCGCGCCCGCTCTTGAGCGAGACCTCGCGCTCGGCGGCGCGCCCGCCGAGCAGCACAGCAACCTTACCGAGCCGCTCAACGCGCTCGGCAGTCGCCTTGGATACCTGAGCCGTCTGTGTCGTCATGCCCCCTCTCCAGCGCTGCGTCTGACCTCGGCAATCAACCGGACACCCGTATGCTGCTCGACCGCATCTTGAACGTGGCCGATCAAGGCCGCGATGTCCGATGCCGTCGCATCGCCCGTGTTGATGATGAAATTGGCGTGCTTCTCGGAGACTTGCGCACCGCCGATTCGCTGGCCCTTCAGGCCCAGTGACTCGATCAATCTGGCCGCGTGATCCCCAGGCGGGTTGCGAAACACCGAGCCACAACTCGGCTGCCCGATCGGCTGGGTCGCGGCGCGGCGCGCAAGCAGGGCGCGCATCCGCTCCATCCCGGCGCGACCGTCGCCATGCTCCAGCCCAAGCTCGACCGCCACGAACCACTCACCGGCAGGCCCCGCGATCTCCCGATAACCCGGCGAGAAATCTGCTGCATCGCGCTCCCTGACAACACCCGCACGGTCGATAGTCCAGACCCGGCAAACGTGCGGCCAGGTCTCGCCGCCCCATGCACCGGCGTTCATCGCCAGAGCGCCGCCCATGGTGCCGGGAATCCCGGCCAAGAACTCGACCCCGACCAGATTCTCTCTGGATGCAAAACGCGCGAGTTTAGCGCAGCTCGTACCCGCTTCAGCGTAGATGCGGTTGTCGGCGCGACGCTCCATTGCGCTCAGGCACCCTCGCGTCAGAATCACGGTTCCCGCAAACCCGTCGTCATCAATCAGGAGGTTGCTGCCCAGCCCCAGCCACAGTAGCGGCTCGTGCGGATCGAGTCGACGCAGAAACACGGCCAGATCCTCGACATCGGCAGGTCGATAGCACTGTTTCGCAACCCCACCGACCCGCCAGCTGGTGTAACCGGCCAGTGGCTCATGCGCGCGCAGTTCCCCTCGCAGCTCGATCATGTCAGCGCCCTCTCGACACGCTCAGATAACACCTGGACGGGCCGGTGGGGCCGTGCCCGCCGTGACGCTTGGATAGATTCGTCACTAGCCACCCTCCTGGAGCAGTCCGGGCAAGCGCGCGGCAAGTGCACCGATGTCGCCCGCACCCGCCACCAGCACGATATCGCCATCCTGGGCCAGATGGTCCACCAGCGCCGGCACCATGTGGAGATCCTGGGCGAAGACGGGTTCCACATCGCCACGCATGCGCATCGCGCGGCTGAGTGCGCGTGCGTCGGCGCCCACAATCGGCATCTCGCCCGCCGGATAGACCTCGCAGAGCAGCAGCATGTCCGCCATAGAGAACACCTCGACAAAATCCTCGAAATGCTCCTGAGTTCGGCTATAGCGATGTGGTTGGAAAACCAGCATCAGTCTGCGTCCAGGCCAGCCGTCGCGTGCCGCAGTCAGCGTAGCGGCCAGTTCACGCGGATGATGGCCGTAGTCGTCCACGATCAAGAGTCGACGCCCGGCGTGATCGATGATCTCAGTCGCGACGAAGCGTCGATCCACACCCTGAAATTCGGACAAAGCCCGGCTAATGGCCCGCGCATCAACGCCAAGCTCTAGGGCGACACAGATTGCGGCGAGCGCGTTGAGTACGTTGTGCCGACCCGGCAGATTGACCGTGACCGCCAAGGGGCGGTCGAGTTCACTGCAATGGACGAGAAAGGCGGTGCGCATACCCTCCTGGTGGATGTCGCTGGCGCGCACATCGGCCTCGGGATGTGTCCCATAGGTGCGCACCGCACGCGCGACCATCGGCACCATCGCCCGGACCTCGTCGTCGTCGATACACAGCACTGCCAGCCCATAGAAGGGCAAATGATGCAGGAACTCCATAAACGAGCTGCGCAGCCGACTGAAGTCGTTCTCGTAGGCACTCATGTGATCGGCGTCAATGTTGGTAACGATCGACACCATCGGCTGTAGATAGAGGAAGGAGGCGTCGCTTTCGTCGGCTTCGGCCACCAGGTACTTGGTCGTTCCCAACTTGGCGTTGGCCCCGGCGCTGTTGAGCTTGCCACCGATGACGAAGGTCGGATCCAATCCGCCCTCGGCGAGAATGCTCGCGACCAGGCTGGTCGTGGTCGTTTTACCGTGAGTTCCGGCCACCGCCACACCGTAGTAAAAGCGCATCAGCTCCGCGAGCATCTCGGCGCGGCGCACAACTGGGAGACGCGCGCCGCGCGCTTGCTGAATCTCGGGATTGGTCTCGTCGACCGCCGTTGAAACCACGACCGCGTCGGCTTCGCTGACTTGCTCGGCCCGGTGCCCGATGAAAATCTCGACACCCAGCGCGCGCAGCCGCCGCGTCACGGCGCTCTCGCGCAAATCGGAGCCGGTCACCGTGTAGCCCAGATTGGCCATCAGCTCGGCAATTCCGCTCATGCCCGCGCCGCCGATACCGATGAAGTGCAGTCGGCGAACCCGCCCCATCCGGGCGGCGGTATGTTGGCGATGCGCATTCATGCGCGCCGCCCCGCTTGCGTTGGGACAGCCGGAGTCGCTCCCCCAGTCTTGCTCTCATCGCGGGCCAGCGCGAGACAGGCCGTGGCGATCTGGGCGACGGCATCGGGTTGCGCGCGTGAGCGCGCCGCCTCGGCCATCGACAGCAAGAGCGCGCGATCGCCGAGCAGCTCGGTGAGTAAGTTCGTCAGAGCCTGCGTGGTAAGGTCGCGCTGCAGCACCATCCGCGCGGCGCCTGCATCGGTCAGATAGCGGGCATTGCCGACCTGATGATCGTCGACCGCAAAGGGATAAGGAACCAGAACGGAGGCAACCCCAGCCGCGGCCAATTCGGAGATGGTCAAGGCTCCAGCTCGGCACACAACGAGATCCGCCCAGGCATAAGCTTCGGCCATATCGTCGATGAAGGGCATGATTTCGGCCTCGATACCGGCCCCCCGATAGGCGTCGCGCGCCACCTCGAGCGTGCGCTCCCCAGCCTGATGGCGAATCTCGGGTCGCAGTGCCTTGGGCAGCCCAGCCAGCGCCTGAGGCAGGGTCTCGTTGAGCGCTCGCGCACCCAGCGATCCGCCGAAGACCAAGAGACGCGGCGCGCCAGCGCGCCCAGCGTAGCGCGTACGCGGCTCAGGCAGATCCAGGATCGCCTGACGCACCGGGTTACCGCTCGCGACAGCGCCGCGCGCAGCGGGAAAGCTCCCCGGAAAGGCCTCGAATACCGCCGTGGCGATTCGCGCCAGCCACTGGTTGGTCATTCCGGGGATGGAGTTCTGCTCATGGACGACCAGCGGCAGACCGAGTCCGCGCGCGGCCAGGCCGCCCGGTCCGGACACGAATCCGCCCATGCCGATCACCAGCGCGGGACGCCGCCGACGCAAAATGCCGCGTGCCTGCCAGAGCGCGGCCGCGAGCTTGAAGGGTGTCTTGAGCATCTGGCCGATGCCCTTGCCGCGCAGACCTTCGATGCGAATCCACTCGATCTCAAAACCGTGCTCGGGCACCAGACGCGACTCCATCCCGGCATGCGTGCCGATCCAGAATACCTGCACATCCTGGCTGCGCAGGATTTCCGCGACGGCTAGGGCTGGAAACACGTGCCCGCCGGTTCCGCCGGCCATGACACCTATGCACGTGCCCATTTCAACCTCCGTTTCGGTCCAGCCTCAAGCTCGAGTTGACGCACCAGCAGATCGATGCGCAACACGATGGCGATCGCCATACAGCCGACGATGAGGCTGTTGCTGCCATAGCTCATGAACGGCAGTGTCAGGCCCTTGGTTGGCAAAATGCCGACATTGACGCCCAGGTTGACGAAGGCTTGTAGGCCCAGCCAAAGCCCGATGCCCTGCGCTACGAAGGACTCAAAGGGCCGTTTGACCGCCTCAGCCCGCACGCCGATAGAGATCGCGCGCCAGCTCAAGAACCCGAACGCGGCGATCAGCACCAGCATACCGACCAGGCCGAACTCCTCGCCGATCACAGAGGCGAGAAAATCGGTGTGCGCCTCGGGGAGAAAAAACTGTTTCTGGATGCCATTGCCGAGTCCGACGCCGACCCACTCTCCGCGCCCGAAGGCAATCAGCGCCTGACTGAGTTGATAGCCTGAGTTGAAGGGGTCCTTCCAGGGATCGACGAACGAGATCACGCGTTCCAATCGATAGGGTGACACGATGATCAGAGTCACCAGCCCAACCGCGACGACCCCCAGCAGCAGAATGAAGGGCATGAGACTGACACCGCCCAGATACAGCATCCCCATCACGGTCGCCAGCATGACGGCGGCAGTCCCAAAATCAGGCTGCATGAGAATCAGCGCCGCAGCGATCCCGATCAGGAGCATGGGACGCATGAAGCCCGAAATTTGATTGGCAATCCGGTCAGCATGACGCACGAGATAGCCCGCCACATAGAGGACGGCGAACAGCTTGAGGAATTCCGATGGCTGGAGGTTTAAGGGGCCGAGCGGAATCCAGCGGGTGGCGCCATTAACCGTTCGTCCGATGCCCGGCACCAGCACCAGCACCAGTGCCAGCAAGCCCAACAGGAGCAGCCAGGTTCCGTAGCGCTTCCACCATTCGGTGGGCACGCTGTAGGCCACAGCACCCGCGCCCAGAGCGAGGCCCAGTGCCAGCGCGTGGCGCAGCGCATAAAAGAAAGGATCGCCGCAGCAGCGCTCCGCAATTGACATGGACGCCGATGTCACCATCACCAGCCCGAATGCCAGCAGGGCCAGCGCGCAGCACAGCAGCGGGTAATCCAATGTGGCCGTGCGTTCACGTCTAGGCTGGCCGGCGCGTTTGGAGCGAACGGCGGCGGTCATGACCCGAGCCCCCGCACCGCCTCGGAGAAGACCCGACCGCGATGTTCGTAATTCTCAAACATGTCAAAGCTCGCACACGCCGGCGAGAGCAGTACGCAATCGCCCGGCTCGGCAAGTGCGGCGGCTTGGGTGACTGCGTCGGTCATGTCCGTCGCGTGAGTGATCGGAGCGGCACCGGCGATGGCCGCCTCGATCAAGGGGGCGTCCCGGCCGATGAGCACCACGGCCCGCGCGGCCCGCGCGACTGCCGTGCGCAAGGGTGTGAAATCGGCGCCCTTGCCCTCACCGCCCGCGATCAGGACGGCCCGGGCGGAGGTCTCATCTGCCACCAACCCATCTAGGGCCGCCACCGTCGCGCCTGGATTGGTCCCCTTGGAGTCGTCGTACCAGCGCACCCCGGCGCGCTCCGTGACCAGGGCGCTGCGATGCGCCAGACCGGGAAAGCGTCTCAGCGCCTCACAGGCCGAGTGCATCGGGATTGCGCTTGCCAGCGCCAGCGCCAGCGCCGCCAGTGCGTTGGCCAGATTGTGCCGTCCGGGGATACGCACCTCGCTCGCCGGCATCAGCGGCTCACGACCGTGACAGATCCAGACCTGACCCTCGAGCGATCTCAGCCCGAAGTCGCCCGCGCCCGGCTCGCCAAGCGTGAAACCGATTTCGCGCTCGGCCTGGTGTGGCATGGCCGCCACCAACGGATCGTCGCGGTTGACGACGGCGACGCGCGCTCCGCGATAGATCTGGGCCTTGGTCGCGACATAGGTGGCCAGATTGGGATAGCGATCGAGATGATCGGCCGAGATATTGAGCACCACGGCGCCATCCGCCCGCAGTCCCGGCGTCGTCTCGAGCTGAAAACTGGACAACTCGATCACATAGCGCTCAATGGCTGGGTCGATCAGATCGAGCACGGGTTCGCCGAGGTTGCCGCCGACCGCCACCCGCTGTCCGGCCAGTTGCGCCATCATGCCAACGAGTGTCGTCACCGTGCTCTTGCCGTTAGAGCCGGTAATGGCGCATAGCGGGGCGCGCACGGCGCGCACGAAGAGCTCCACGTCGCCGGTCACCGCCACACCACGCGCGATTGCCTGCTGGATCAGCGGTTCACTGACCGCAACGCCGGGGCTTACGACCAGCTCGGACGCCGCAGCGAAGACCTCCGGCTCGAACCCGCCGAGGAAGACCGCGATCTCCGGCATATCGGTTTGCAGTGCATCCAATCCAGGCGGTCTCGCTCGGCTGTCAGTGACCGCCACCATCACCCCTTGCGCTCTGAGATAGCGCACGCAGGACAGCCCCGTCGTGCCAAGACCGACCACCAATATTCTGGTCTGGGGCGGCGCTTGCAGCAGCGTTTCGCGGGGTTGGACTGGGGGCGTCATTGTGGCGTCACCTGATCTTCAGGCTCGCAAGCCCGATGAGCACCAAAATCACCGTCACGATCCAGAACCGCACGATGACCCGTGGCTCTGGCCAACCTTTGAGTTCGAAATGGTGATGCAGCGGTGCCATGCGAAAGATCCGTTTCCCGGTCAGCTTGAACGACAGCACTTGCAGCATCACCGACAGGGTCTCCATGACAAAGACGCCGCCCATGATGAACAGCACCAACTCCTGACGCGCGGCGACCGCGACCGCGCCCAATGCCGCACCCAGGGCCAAGGCGCCCACGTCGCCCATGAAGACCTGCGCCGGATAGGCGTTGAACCACAGAAAGCCGAGTCCCGCGCCCACTAGGGTGGCGCAGAAGATCACCAGTTCGCCGGCCTCGGGGATGTGCGGGATAAGGAGATAGTTGGCGATCTGGACATGCCCCGCGGCATAGATGAAGATCGCCAGCGCACCGGCGATCAGCACGGTCGGCATGATCGCCAACCCATCCAGCCCATCGGTGAGATTGACGGCGTTGCTGGTCCCGACGATCACGAAATAGGTCAACACGATGAACCAGGGGCCGAGCTGGATTGCCAGATTCTTTGCGTATGGAATGAGCAGCGCCGTTTCGGCCGGTGAGTTGGCCGTCAGATAAAAGGCCACCGCTGCGGCCAGACCGGCGATGGTCTGCCAGAAATACTTCCAGCGGGCGATGAGTCCGCGCGGATCGCGCTGGACCAGTTTTTTGTAGTCATCGACCAGACCGATGGTGCCGAAGGCGAGGGTCGTCAGCAGCACGATCCAGACATAATGGTTGCTCAGATCCGACCACAGCAGCGTCGCGATGCAGACGGCGACCAGGATCAGGGCGCCGCCCATGGTCGGCGTGCCGGACTTGGACAGGTGGCTCTGCGGGCCATCGTTGCGAACGGTCTGCCCGATCTTGTAGGCGCGCAGTCGGCGGATCATTGGCCGCCCGACCAGCAAGGCAATCATCAGCGCAGTGAGCACGCCAAAAATCGCCCGCAAGGTCAGGTAACGGAAGATACCGAAGACCCTATAGTGCTCTGCGAGCCAATCGGTCAAATACAACAGCATTAAGGTTTTACCTCAGCGCACAGCGCTTCCACGACATGTTCCATCCGCGCCAGGCGCGACCCTTTGACCAGGACGCGGTCGTCTCGGCCCAGCTCCGATTTCAGGTGGGCAATCAACGCTGTCTGATCGGCGAAATGCGCCGCGCCGCGACCGAAGGCGCGGCTGGTCTCCGCACTTGAGCTTCCGACCGTCGCCATGCGTTCGACACCGGCGGAGCGCGCACGCTCGCCGATCTCGTGATGCAGCGCAAGCGCGTCGGCGCCTAACTCACCCAGATCGCCGATGACCAGCCAGCGCTGGCCGCTCAGTCCCGCCAAGACCTCAATCGCGGCGGCAATGGAGTCTGGATTGGCGTTGTAGGTGTCGTCGATTACGCCCAGCCCCGCGCACGGGCACGGGTACAGGCGCCCCTTGACTGGATGCAGCGATGCCAGGCCATCGCGAATGGCGGATGCCTCGACTCCCAAGGCCGTCGCGACGGCGACAGCCGCCAGTGCATTGCGTACGTTGTGCTGACCTGTCAGACGCAGCGCCAGCGGCATCGAGCGTCCGGCAACGCGCGCCGAGAACTCGGTGCGAAAGCCGTCCTCGTCCCAAGCGACTCGCGCGCTCGCCGGATCCGCGCTCACCTCCGAGGCATCGCTGAGTCCGAATTCGAGCACTCGGCGTGTCCCGGCGAGTTCGCGCCAGAGCGCGATGAAGGGCGAGTCGCCATCGACGACCAACACACCCGCGCTGTCGAGACCGCGCGCGATCTCGCCCTTGGCACGTGCTACGCCCTCAAGCGTGCCGAATCCTTCCAGGTGCGCGCGACCGGCATTGGTGATGAGCGCCAGGTCCGGGCGGGCGATATCGGTCATGTAGCCGATCTCGTCGGCATGGTTGGCGCCCATCTCCAGCACCAGATAGTCCTCGTCACGCGCGCCAAGCAGGGTCAGCGGCATGCCGATGTCGTTGTTCAAATTGCCTTTGGTGGCCAGCGTGGACCCGCTGTGCGAGAGGATGGCCGCGACCATCTCCTTGACCGTGGTCTTGCCGTTGCTGCCGGTGATCGCGACGATTCTGCCCGCAAAACGATCACGCCAGGCGGCGGCCAGCTGGCCCAGTCCAAGCCGCGTGTCGTCGACGATCCACTGGGGCAGATCGATCTCCAGCGGGTGATCCACCATGGCAGCGACAGCGCCATGCTCGCGAGCCTGTGCGACGTAGGCGTGTGCGTCAAAATGCTCGCCACGCAGCGCAATAAAAAGCTGGCCGCTGCAATCGGTGCGCGAATCTGTGCCGACGGCGCTAAAGCGCGCATCCGTCCCGTGCAGCGTTCCGCCGACCTGCTTGGTGGCATGACTCAGGGTCCACATCATGCGTGCCGATGAACTCATTGAGCGGGCTCGCGGTGCGCCAGCAGCATGGAGGGTGTGGGATCATCGGGCGGTACGTTAAACAGGCGCAGGGCGCCTTCCATGACCTTCTGAAACACCGGTGCGGCTACGATGCCGCCGTAATAGGACTTGCCACCGGGTTCGTCGATCATGACGACCATGACCAAGCGCGGTCGACCGGCCGGAACGAAGCCGGCAAACACCGATTGATAGCGCCGCCCCGAGTAGCCGGAACTGCTGGCCTTCTTTGCCGTGCCCGTCTTACCCGCAACCCGGTAGCCGGTGATCGCGGCCTTGGCGGCGGTGCCTTTCTCGGAGACGACGGTCTCCATCATTGCGCGCACCTTGCGCGCCGTATCTTCGCTCAGCACACGCACCGGAACACGGCTTGAGTGAGGCGCGGATGAGTCGTGCTTGAACAGCGTCACGGGGCGCTTGATGCCGTCGGCGGCGAGCACGCCATAGGACTGTGCCAACTGAAGCGCGGTCACCGACAGGCCGTAGCCGAAAGCGTGTGTGGCGTGCTCGAACGGCCGCCAAGTACTGTGATTTCTCAACCGTCCTCTGCTCTCGCCCGGAAAGCCGATCCCGCTGGTGCGTCCGAAGCCAACCTGGTCATAGATCCCCCACAGATCGGCGTAGCCGATCTTTTGAGCGATTTTCACGACACCCACATTGCTCGATTTGGTGATGACGCCAGTCACATCTAAGGTGCCGTAATTGCGGACGTCTTTGACGGTGTTGCGAGCGACCTTGTAGAAGCCTGGCGCGGTCGCGATCGGTGTTCGTGGCGAGATCCTGCCTTTCTCGAGTGCCGCCGCGACGACCAGCGGCTTCACCGTCGAACCCGGTTCCATGACGTCGGTCAGCGCACGGTTGCGGCGGCGTTCGCTACTGCCTGTGCGATCGGTGTTGGGGTTGAATCCGGGCTGGTTGACCATCGCCAGCACCTCTCCCGTGGCGACATCGAGCACCACGGCGCTGCCGCCCTTGGCGCGATGCTTCACCACCGCCGCCTTCAGCTCGCGATAGGCCAGGAACTGCAAGCGACGATCCAGACTCAGAACGAGGTCTCTGCCTGGGCGCGGCGGTCTGATCTGCTCGATCTCCTCCACCACGCGGTTGCGGCCGTCGCGAATGACACGGTGGAGTCCTGGTTCGGCTTTGAGCGCAGCGTCATACGCCAATTCGATGCCTTCCTGGCCGCGATCCTCGATATCGGTAAACCCGATGACCTGTCCAAAAAACTCTGCGCCGGGATAGTAGCGACGATATTCGGTATCGAAATTCACGCCTTCGATCTTGTACCCGGAGACCACCGCCTTGACCGCATCCGCCTCACCGAAGCTGACACGACGCTTGAGATAGATGAACCCGCGTTCCCGATTGGATTCGACCTTCTCGCGCAGTTGAGCAGCGTCCATCCCGAGCGCTTGGGCAAGCGCGGGCAAAGCGTCCAGACGCTCGACCAGCTTGCGCGGCTGTGCCGAGACCGTCTCAACCGGCGTGCTGACGGCCAGCGGCTCGCCGTTGCGATCGGTGATCATGCCACGGCGCGCCGCGATCTCTGCGGTGCGCAGATAACGAGATTCGCCCTCTTTGCGCAGGAACTCGGTTTGCACGACCTGGCGATAGAAGACTCCCGCCGACAGCGTCACAAAGGCCAGCGTCATGACGCCAACCAAGAGTTGACGCCGTAACCGCAGGTTCGGTTTAGGCTTTTGGCTCGCAACCTTGCGTGAGCGACGATTACGGGTGGCCATGACCAGTGTCCTCAATCAGTAGTACGTCGCCGACCCTTGGGGCGAACATGCCAAGCTCATGTCGTGCTTTGCGTTCGACACGCGCATGGGTGGAGAGAGCGGCCTCGTCGAGACGCAAGCGGTTCCACTCGACATCGATGGCATCACGCTGCGCCCGCAAATCCTGAAGTTGTGCAAAGTGGACCCGTGTCAGATATTTGGTGTGCACGACCCCAACCGCCGTCAGGATGGCGGCACAGACCAGGCCAGCGATGATCAGCAAATGGTTTTTGGTCATGACAGACGCTCGGCCACGCGCATGATGGCGCTCCGGGATCTGGGGTTGATCGACACCTCATCGGCGCACGCCCTCAGCGGCTTGCCGAGCGCCCGCAGTCGCCCCTGGGCATCGGTGGCCGGCACGGGCAGTCCTTTCGGGAGCATCGGTCCCTGGGATTCGGTGCGGATGAACCGCTTGACGATGCGGTCTTCTAAGGAATGGAAGCTGATGACGACCAGACGCCCTGTCGTCTCCAGCAGATCGCAGACCTGAGCCAGACAGGCGCGTAGCGCGCCGAGTTCGTCGTTGATCTGGATGCGCAATGCCTGAAAAGTGCGGGTCGCGGGATGCTTGCCGGGTTCATGCCGCCCAATGGTGCGCGAGACTAGCGCGGCGAGCTGAGAAGTCGTGACGATCGGCGTCTGTAGGCGCGTTTCCACGATCACGCGCGCGATGCGTCTGGCATGGCGCTCCTCGCCAAGCTCGCGCAGCACGGTGGCGATCTCGGACTGGTCCGCACGCATCAGCCATTGCGCCGCCGACATCCCCGAGCTTGGGTCCATGCGCATATCCAGTGGCCCGTCTGCGGCAAAACTGAACCCGCGCTCCGCCTGATCCAACTGGGGCGAGGACACACCAAGATCGAGCAGTATCCCGCTCACCTGACGACCCTGCACGTCGGCTTCCGCCAGGCGCTCGGTGAGCGTGGCGAAGGAGCCTTGGACGATCGAGAACCGACGATCGGAATGCGCCAGGGCGCGACCCGCCTCGATCGCGTCCGGATCGCGATCGAGACCAATCAGCCGGCCAGCCATGCTCAGTCGTTCAAGAATGGCGCGACTGTGCCCGCCCCGGCCAAAGGTGGCGTCGACATAAACCCCGTCTGGATACAACACCAAGGCTGACACGCTCTCCTCCAAAAGTACGGGCTTATGCGCCAACTGGCTATTCCCCACATGATCAAAATCGCGGCGGCCCGACTCCCGACTCACAGCGTGAGGGAACCGAGCCCGGCTTGCAGGGCCAGATCCCCGATCGCGGCATCATTTAGCGCCGCCTCGTTGCGGGCGTTCCAGGCGTGCTCGTCCCACAACTCGAATTTGATACCCTGCCCAACGAACGCGACACGTCTATCCAGTGATGCAAACTCGCGCAGATACTGCGGCAGTAAAATCCTGCCTTGAGCATCAATGTCCACATCCTGTGCGTTACCGACATAGAGACGCTGAAGAGAACGGGCAGTGGGGTCGAGAGCGGGAAGTGCGGAGAACTTACGCTCAATGATTTCCCATTCTGGCTCTGGATACAGCAGGAGACAGCGGTCCCGATCTACGGTGACGATGAGATGGGCGCCACAGATTTCTCGCAGACGCTCACGATGCCTGGA
Source organism: Thiorhodococcus sp. (assembly GCA_029257385.1). Classification (GTDB taxonomy): domain Bacteria; phylum Pseudomonadota; class Gammaproteobacteria; order Chromatiales; family Chromatiaceae; genus Thiorhodococcus. The sequence goes on along the minus strand of JARIBS010000078.1, from coordinate 13,594 downwards.
TGGAATCGCAAGACGCCCCTTAGCGTCCAGATTGACAATGGAGACCCCCCGAAACACCAGCGCACCTCTTGACGATCCGCCCGCAGCAAAAAGTTCCCCATTTCCCCACTCTCACCCACTTCAGCCTCATGTTAGAGAGGGATATCGACAGCGTCAAGAAATCCTTGTGCTTTAAGTCTTGATACTCAGCGGCTTACAAGCCAAAGTTGGGGTGCGATAGGAAGCGAAAGAAAAGAGCCGCTTTCAAAGAGCTGACCAGCAAAGCTCAGAAATGACTTTAGATATATGCGCTAACTTGGAGAAAAATAGAATGGCGCAAACGCGCCATGAAGGGGAGTACTGATAGAAGGAAGGAGTCGGCCGATAAGCCGGGTTCTGTCGAGGGCAGCCATTCATCTAGGACACGCGTCACCGCGCGCCTCAAGCGACCTACCCGGGGACGCGCACGGGCCGCGCGCTGCGGCCGAGGCCGCGAGTCCCCCTATTTGGTCTTGCTCCGGGTGGGGTTTACCCTGCCACTGGTGTTGCCACCAGCGCGGTGCGCTCTTACCGCACCATTTCACCCTTACCTCCCATCGCAGCGATGGGATCGGCGGTATGTTTTCTGTGGCACTTTCCGTGGACTCACGCCCCCCAGGCATTACCTGGCACCCTGCCCAATGGAGCCCGGACTTTCCTCCCTTTCCCATCTAGAAAAGAGCGGCTGCCTGGCCGACTCCCAGCCGATCATTATACCTGAGTGCCAACGTCTGTGTCTTAGGTTCTGCCGAGCAGTCAGCAATTCCCGCTCGACTCGGGTGCAAGCGGTTGTAACGGAGATACACCGCCGCCGAACAACACCAGGCGCGGAGCGCATGGCCATCCTTGCCGCGCTTCTGGTCGAGGCGGCAGGCGGAAACCCAGGCGAGGAAACTGTGACGCCCAGCAAAGAAACAGAAAAAGCTGAAGGATCAGCACCATACTTAACCGAAACCGTCTTGCCCATCATCCGCCTCGCCGCTACGATCCAGCGCATACGGTCGTCTTCGGTTATTCGATCCGATGCAATGTCAGCGGACCGAATTGAACGGCGGATCAGAATGCGTTGATATCTCTTTGACGTGATTAGAGGCAGCAGTGGGCATGACAGCACGAGACCGCAAGACGATCAAATTCCCGATTTTTTATCAGATTCTACTGACCATGTGCGTGGTGGCGCTCATCCCAATGGTCGGTCTCTGGTACATCAGCATTTATGACTCCACGCGCGAGTGGACCGCCAATATCTCCCAAAGCCTGGACGAGAACACCGAGTCCCTTGGTTACAGCGTCGAGCAGTGGACCACGGCGAATCTCCGCATCCTGGAGCAGAACGCCGCGACACCGGCGATTCGGGGTATGCAGGACGGCTCGCAAGACGCCGCGCTCGAGACCATCAGCGAGACCTATTCGTGGATCTACCTCGCATTCACGGTACGCCCGAACGGCGAGAACCTGGGACGTAGCGATGGGAATCCGCAAACCTTCTACGGCGACCGCGACTATTTCCGACAGGTCATGGACGGCGCGGACCTAGGCCGACAGGTGGTGATGGGCAAGACGTCGAAGAAGCCGGCGCTGATCCTCGCCAAACCGATCAAGGGCGCTAACGCTAAGATGGCAGGCGTGATCGCGATCGCCATGACCCTCGAAGACCTGTCCAAGACGATCACCAAAACACGCATTGGCCAAACCGGATTCGCCATCCTGCTTGACGAGGCTAACCGTTTGATCGCTCATGGCGACGGCGAGGTCTCTTCGGAGCTTCAGGACTTCAGCGACCATCCAGCACTGCACGTGGATCGAGACGCCGGCACTGCCGCCCGCGCCCTCGACTACAACGGCAAGCGCATCGTCGCTCATGCAAAGACACTCGATCAAGGGTGGACGCTTATTCTGCAACAGGATCACGATGAGGCCTATGCAGCCGCCAACGCGGCGCTGACCAACGCCCTGCTGTTGTTGGGCGTAACGCTCCTTGCCGTGGTCATCATCGCACTGCTGCTGGCAAGGCGTATGAGCACGCCGATTCGGCATCTGACGGCGCTCGCCGATGAGATCAGCCGGGGCAAGCTCGACGCAGAGATCGTCGAGACTGGTCGCAACGATGAGATCGGGGCATTGGCCAGGGGCATCGAGCGGATGCGCGTCAGCCTCCAGATGGCGCTCGAGCGCTTACGCAAACGGTGAGTCAACATGTCAGAAGACTACATTCCCTTCCCGGAGATCGTAGGAGAACTCGCCAGGCTGTACAGGGCTAAGGCGACTGGCACCCTGTTCGTCGCGACCGATGCGAACCGTAGTGTGCATGTCATGCTGGAAAAGGGCGAAATCATTTATCTCTCTTATGCCAACAAACGCGGTGTCGAGGCGCTCGATCTGCTGCCGAGCATTGCCGCAGGTCGCTACCGCTTCCAGGAAGGCAGGGTTTGCGCAAATCGCATGCAACTTCCGGCGACCGCGGCCATTCTCAACCTATTGAGGAAAAACGACAGAGCAGCGGTCTCAAGCCCTGGGGCCGCGTGTCTCACCCAGCACCAACGCAACGTACTCCAGGACTGCCTAGCGGAATTTGTCGGACCCATCGCCGCACTCGTCTGCGAGGATCAGCTCGGGGAGGCGAAAGATCTCCGATCGGCGATCGATGCACTGAGCGCTGAAATCTCCTCGCCGAGCATGGCCCAAGAATTCCAGGCGCTGACCCTGAGTCGTCTGGGTTAAGGACGACCCTGAACCCGCAAGCTGGGTGCACCGCTCGCAAGCTCACCGATCAGCACTGCGTTGTGCTCATCGACACCGGTCAGCTCGACCGCGAGCAACTGATTCGGCGCCAGCGGCTCTGTCCCCGCTAGATTTACCGGCAGATAGTTAGGCGTGTAGCCAGCTCGCGAGAACTCGGCTGCGCCCTCGTAGAGCAGGCTCACACGCTTGCCGATCTGCGCCCGCATCACCGCAAGCCGCAGGCGTGAGGCGAGATCCCGCAACGCCGTGCAGCGTGCCATCTTGGTCGCTGCATCCACCCGCCCTGGGAGTTCGGCCGCGCGGGTGCCGGCGCGCGGTGAGTAGCTGAAGACATGGACATGTCCAAAGCGCATGGCCTCCACAAACTCCAACGTGCGGCGCCAGTCGTCGTCGCCCTCCCCCGAAAAGCCGACGATGACATCCGTGGTGACATTGAGATCGGGGACAGCAGCGCGACCGGCCGCGACCAAGCGGGCGAACTCCCCGGTCTTGCAGCGGCGCGCCATGCGCTTGAGTACCGTGTCCGATCCGCTCTGAAGCGGCAGATGCAGGTGCGGCATCAGTCGGGGATTCTCAAATAGCGACCAGAACGACTCGGGTAGATCCCAAGGCTCCAGCGAGCCGAGCCGGATGCGTGCGACCTGTGTCTCAGCAAGAATGCGCCGGATGAGCATGGCCAGATCGCCGCCCCGGTCGTGCCCGTATCCGCCGAGATGGACCCCGGCCAGTACCACCTCGTCAATGCCGTTGCGTTGGAGCCGATCGATGGCCGCGATCACCTCGCCGGACGGGCGGCTGCGCTCCGCGCCACGGGCCTGAGTGGTGATACAGAAGGTACATTGATAGCGACAGCCATCCTGCACCTTGACGAAGGCGCGCTGGCGCCCGCGCGTAAACAGCGCTCCAGCGCTATCGGTGATCGCCAGTTCAGGCATGGACGGGATGTCCAGGGCCGCGAGCGCGATCTCGACCAACCGATCCTTGTCGACATTACCGATAACCAGATCGACGCCGGACTCCCGGGCCAGCGCCTCACCCTCAAGCGCGGCCAGACAACCGCTGATGACGAGCTTAGCGTGAGGATTGCGGCGATGGCTCCTGCGCAGGATCTGGCGCGACTTGCGCACCGCCTCCTGTGTCACGGCGCAGGTGTTGACGACGATGAGATCGGCTGGCGCGTCATCACGCACGACCTCAAATCCCCGGCGCTGGAATTCCTCGCCCCAAGCCTCCAGCTCCGCCTCGTTGAGGCGGCAGCCGAGCGTCTGGAGCTTGACCTTTTTGGATCGCGTTACGGCGAGCGGGGCATGGCGGGCGGAGTCGGTCATCAAGCCACTGCGGTGCGCCCGTTTGTGGGCACGGCCGGGGGCGGAGGCGGCGTCGGCGAGTTCTGATGCAAGAGCAACCGCCAGCCGTCCGGGCCACGCCGGAAGACATTGGTCGCATAGATGGGCGCTAGCGCCTGGCCTTCGTGCTGATCCTGGCCGCTATGCTCCTCGACGAGGTGGATCGCCACCTCCTCGCCCTCAATCCAGATCAGATGACGCACCTGGATATCGAACGTGCCGCCCTGCTCGAAGATCGCCTGCCACAACCGCTGAATCCGCGCGCCGGTGACCAGAGGCGTCATGGGCAGCAGACAGACGGCATCCTCGGATGCGTCCCAGATGCTTGCCATGGCCTGTGCATCGCCGGTTTCGAGTGCGTCGTAGTAGGCGTCCTCAACGTCTTGCGGAGTTGCAAATTGCATCGGCTACTGGCCTCGCGGTTGAATGGATAAATGACGGCCGTTTACTATCGAGTATAAAACCCTGATGGCAAGAGACGCACTGTCGATTCTGACAGACTTTTTGAGGATCGAATTGAGCAAGACGCACACCAGCGCGTCGGCGAGAATAGGTGAACGAACGCTGTCTTCTCAATCAACCTGGTCCAGCTGCATGCCAACCGACCCGCTCTCACGCCTGCTCAGGACAACCGACTTTGCGTGGCGGCGCGAGTCGGCGACGGCCTGCAGTCTGACCAACATCCAATGGCGCGCCGATCGCTGCGATAGCGGCTCGGTCCTCTTCTTCCAGCGCTTCGACGACGACAAGTCCGACAGCGAGATCTACACGCGCTATCTCGCGCGCTGTCCCTGCGCGGTTCTGGTCACCAACCGCATGCTCGAGTGCTTCGAGCGCATACCGGAGAAGGCCATCTATGTGACCCGCCCCGGTGACTGGGCGGAGGTGGTGCGCCGTTTCTGTGACATCCTCTATCCACTGAAGTCGGGCGTGCGATTCATCGGCGTGACCGGCACCAACGGCAAGACGACCACAGTCAAGTATCTGGAGTCCATCCTCTCGGCGCACGGCCAGCGGGTGCTCTCGATCGGCACCCTGGGCGTCTTTCTCGCGGGCGAGCGACTGGTCGAGACCGGCTTCACCTCGCCGCCGCTGATCGAGTTGCGTCGTCTACTGCACACCCACCAATCAGGCTTCGATGTGGTGGTGATGGAGACCAGCAGTCATGCGCTGGATCAGGGCCGGGTCCAAGGCATCCCGTTTGAGAACGCCGGCTGGACCAATTTCACGCAGGACCACCTGGACTACCACCACGATGAGGCGTCTTATTTCAGCGCCAAGGCGCGGATTCTCGACCTCATCCAGGACGGTGGGCGACTCTACTGCACCAGCCGGGCGGTCGCCGATCGACTCGTCGGACAGACGACCCGACACGTCCCGATCGACTCTCTGCCGCCCGCCATCGTTGGTCCCGAGGCGCTGGCGGCCAAGCCCTTTCTGGCGCTCGACTTCAATCGCCAGAATCTGGCCCTGGCCACGGCCCTGGCCGACCGGCTATTGGAAACACACGACCAGCCGTATTGGCAACACCTGGAGGCGGTTGACGGACGCTTCGAGTGCCGAGTGTTCGGCAAACGAACCCTCGTCATCGACTTCGCCCACACGCCGGATGCTCTGGAGGCCATCCTGACCGCCATCCGCTCCGGCTTCCCGCAGGCGCACGTCCTGGCGCTATTTGGTTGCGGCGGGGATCGCGATCGCACCAAGCGCCCACTCATGGGCGAGGCCGCCTCACGCCACTCCGACTGCGTCATCGTCACCTCTGACAACCCCCGCACCGAGGACCCGGAGCGGATTATCGCCGACATCCTTGCGGGCATACCAGCGGGGATTAGCGAAGTTATCGTCGAGCGACCAGCGGCGATTGCCCATCTGTTCGACCTGCTCGCGGCCCGCCCGGCCAAGGAGCACTGGATCGCGGTCATCGCCGGCAAGGGCCACGAGCGCTATATCGACCAGGACGGACACAAGCGCTATTACAGCGACCAGGATGAGGTCGAGCGCAATGCCCGCCGACTCGGCTGGATCTGACGCACTAGACCAGGCTCGGGTGACACAGAGGACACGCATGCGCAAGCTCTACTCCATCCCGGTCGGCTTGCTGCTCGGCATTCTGCTCGCGGTGGTCTTTCCCAGCGGTGCATCCTACGTCGGCTGGCTCGGTCAGATCTTTCTCTCGCTGCTCAAGCTGCTGATCCTGCCCCTGATCCTGGTTTCCATCTATGCCTCGCTCTCCGGCGGGGCCGACCTCAAACGCATCGGCGGACGCGCCCTGCTCTACTATCTGACCACATCCGTCATCGCCGCAACGCTGGGGGTTTTGATCGGCTTGACCTTCTCGACGGGACTGCCGTCGGGTCTGCTGAATCTGGAACAGGTCGATCAGAGCGGAGCCGTGTTCAGTTTGGAGCGCCTGATCGGCAATCTCATTCCGACCAACCTGTTCGCCTCGCTGGCCGACGGCAACATCCTGCACATTGTCTTCGTCGCACTGGTCGCGGCGCTTGCTTCGCGACGCATCGCCCAACATGCGCACGAGACCCTGCTCGGCGGCGCCCGCGCGCTGGATGCGCTGCTGATGCAACTGCTGCGCGGCGTGCTTGCGCTGGCGCCAGCCGGTATTGCGGCGCTGGTCTATACCAGCCTCGCGGGCATGGACTGGACGGGCGTCTTCGAGCTGCGCGCCTTCGTCTGGGCGGTCGCGCTGGCCGCCGGGCTGCACGCGCTAGTTGCGCTGCCGCTGCTCTATCGCGTGCGCACCGGGCGCTCCCCCTGGCCATTCGTCGCCGCCTGTCGCGCACCACTGCTGACGGCGCTCTCGACTGCCTCCAGCTCGGCGACCTATCCGCTCTCCAAGCAGACGCTGGAGCAACAGGGCGTCGCCGAGCGCGTCACCAGCTTCACCCTGCCGCTGGGCGCTACGCTCAACATGGACGGCTCGGCGCTTTATCAGTCGATTCTGCTGATTTTCATGTCCCAACTCGCGGGTGCCGATCTGACGGCACTCCAGGCGCTCTTCATCGTTCTGCTCACCATGGCCTCATCGGCCGGTACGGCGGGCATTCCGGGCGGGGGTATTGCCATGATGGCCTTCATGCTGGATCTGCTCGGTCTGCCGCAGACCTATCTCGCGCTCTATCTGGTCGTGGACCGCTTCTTCGACTATCCGATCACGGCCATCAACGTTTGGGGCGACCTGGTGATCGCGGCGATCGTCGATCGTGATCTGCATCGGCCTTGAGAGCGCCCGCACATTTCCTGGTGACGATGCGCCTCAGAGATCGAACGTGGCCCACACCGGGCAATGATCCGAGGGCTTGTCCATGGCGCGAATCGCGTAGTCGATGCCGGCATCGAGAAGACGCTCGCTCAGCGGCGCGGAGATGAGCAGATGATCGATCCTCAGACCGCGCTTAGGCTCGCGCTCGAAGCCGCGCGAGCGGTAGTCGAACCAACTGAACTGGTCGTCGACGTGCGGATAGACGGCGCGATAGGCATCCGTCAGGCCCCACTCGGTGATGGCCTTGAGCCAGTCGCGTTCTTCCGGCAGAAAGCTGCATTTGCCGGTTCTGAGCCAGCGCTTGGCGTTATCGGCGCCGATGCCGATATCCAGATCCAAGGGCGCGACGTTCATATCACCCATCACGACCAGATTGTCTCCCGGCGAGAAGGACGCGCGCAGATACTCAAGCAGATCGGCATAAAATTGACGCTTGCCCGGAAACTTGACCGGATGATCGCGGCTCTCGCCCTGTGGGAAGTAGCCGTTGACGACGCTGATCTCTGTCCCGTCGGGTAGCGCGTAGCGGGCGGTCATGGCGCGTCGCTGGGCGTCCGCCGGATCGCCGGGAAAGCCCTTGGCCACGCAGAGCGGTTCGCGCTTGCTGAACAAGGCAACGCCGTAGTGACCCTTCTGGCCATAAATATGGGTGGCGTAACCAAGCCCCCGCGCCCATTGGAGCGGGAACTGCTCATCGGCGACCTTGCACTCCTGAAGCCCCAAGATGTCGGGATCGTGGGCGGCCTTCACAGCCTCGACCTGGTGAGGTCGGGCGCGAATACCATTGACGTTAAAAGACAGAATCTTGAGCAAGAGAATAGTCTCCGTTGCGAGGCGATCGGCTGGGAGGCTAGCATGCCAATACGACGCGCCCAAACCCGGCACACGCATTCACATCGACCTCACAAGCCACTACCATAACGGACTCGGGCGTGTTCGGCCCGCCGCACCCGCTCGCTTCCGACAGGACTTCATCGGCCCATGAGGACGCCCCGCTCGACCAATTTGGCCTGGAGGATGGTCCCCTTCATGACGTGGCTGCCCCAGGTCGGGCGCGCTGACCTGAAGGCGGATCTGGTCGCGGCCATCACCGGCGCCGTTGTGGTGCTGCCCCAGGGTGTGGCCTTCGCGACCATCGCTGGCATGCCGCCGGAATATGGGCTGTATGCGGGGATGGTTCCGGCGATCATCGCCGCGCTCTTCGGCTCTTCGCGCCACCTGGTCTCGGGACCCACGACCGCAGCCTCGGTCGTGCTGTTCTCAGCGCTCTCTATCATGGCGGTCCCCGGCACGCCGGACTACATCACACTGGCACTGACCCTGACCTTTATGGTCGGCGTGCTGGAACTAGCGCTGGGTTTGGCGCGCATGGGCGCCTTGGTCAACTTTATCTCGCACTCGGTGGTGGTGGGGTTCACGGCGGGCGCTGCGGTGCTGATCGCGGGCAAGCAACTCAAGCATTTTCTCGGTCTGGACATCGACAGCAGCGGGCATCTGCACGACATCCTGATACGGGTCGGTCAGCATCTCATCGAGATCAACCCCAGCGCGACTCTGGTCGCCGCCTCGACGCTGGTGATTGGCATCGTGTGCAAGCGCTGGCTGCCCAAGGCGCCTTACATGATCATCGCGATGCTCGGCGGCACTCTGCTCGCGGTGGCGCTCGACGCCGTGCTCGGTCATGAGGTCACCAACATCGCGACCGTCGGCGCTCTGCCCGCGACCCTGCCGCCGCTGTCGGCGCCCGTTCTGACCCTGGACAACATCCGCCAACTGGCGCCCTCGGCGCTGGCCGTGACCCTGTTCGCGCTGACCGAGGCGGTCTCGATCGGGCGCGCACTCGGCGCGCGCGGTGGCTATCGCATCGACGGCAATCAGGAGTTCATTGGCCAGGGGCTGTCGAATATCGCAGGCTCCTTCTTCTCGGGCTATGTCGCTACCGGTTCCTTCAACCGCAGCGGGGTCAACTACGAGGCCGGTGCGCGCACGCCGCTGGCCTCGATCTTCGCGGCCGTGTTCCTGATGGTCATCGTGCTGCTGGTCGCGCCCTATGCGAGTTATCTACCCCAGGCTACTATGGCCGGCGTGCTGTTTCTGGTGGCTTGGGGGCTGATCGACTTCAAGGAGATCGGCCGCATCCTGCACGCATCCGGGCGGGAGACCTCCGTGTTGGCGGTGACCTTCTTCTCCGCGATTTTCCTGGAACTTGAGTTCGCCATCTTTGCCGGGGTGCTGTTGTCACTGGTGCTCTATCTGGAACGGACCTCCAAGCCACGGACCTTCACCATGGCGCCGGATCCACGTCTGCCGAATCGCGCCATGTCGAGCAGCCCCGATGTCACCCAATGTCCGCAGTTGCGGTTTCTGCGCATCGACGGATCGCTGTTCTTCGGTTCGGTCGCACACGTCGAGCAGTGCTTCGACCGCTTGCGCGCCGAGCACCCGCGCCAGAAGCATCTGGCCATCATCGCCGACGGCATCAATTTTGTGGATCTGCAGGGCGGGGAGACGCTGGCGAGCGAGCGGGAACGGCGTATGTCGGCGGGCGGCGGCATGTACCTGATCAACGTCAAGCAGGGGCTTTGGGAGGCGCTGGAGCGTTTCGGCTGTCTGGAGGCCACCGGCGCGCGCAATGTCTTTCAGTCCAAGACGGCGGCGATTCGCGGTATCTACCAGAAGCTCGACAAATCCATCTGCGCGACCTGCGACAAACGCATCTTCCACGAGTGTAATCGTTGACCTTATGAACGCAATGATCCTGGCCGCAGGACGCGGCAACCGCATGCGCCCGCTGACCGACCATACACCCAAACCCTTACTGAAAGCCGGGGGCAAGTCGCTGATCCTTTATCACATTGAGCGACTGATAACGGCGGGCATCCATGAACTGGTCATCAATCACGCGCATCTGGGCGAACAGATCGAGACCGCCCTGGGCGATGGCTCGCGGTTTGGTGCGCGCATCCGCTACTCACCAGAACCACAGGCGCTTGAAACCGGTGGCGGCATCTTCAAGGCACTGCCGCTGCTGGGCAGCGCGCCTTTTCTGGTAGTCAACGGCGACGTCTGGACCGACATCAACCCGGCTGAGGTCCAGATGACGCCCGGCGACCTCGCCCACCTGGTGCTAGTGGACAATCCGCCACACAATCCAGACGGGGACTTCGCGCTGGCCGAGGGCCGCGTCCACCCAGACGGCACGCCGCGATTGACCTTCAGCGGTATCGGAATCTACGACCCGGCGCTGTTCGCCGACTGTTCGTCAGGGGCCTTCCCGCTCGCGCCCCTGCTGCGCGAGGCGATGTGCGAGAGGCGCGTCGGCGGCCAGCACCATCGCGGGCAATGGCTCGACATCGGCACGCCCGAGCGGCTCGCGGAGCTAGACCAGATGCTTCAGCGCGACTAGGGACGGTCTTTACCGGCACGCGATACGCTCAAGGAATCCGTGCGTTTTTGTTTGTCTCCATCATAATCAGGTCATCGTCAAACACCGCCGGGCAGAATGCATGGGCCGAGATATCGCTGCATCGCAGTTCACCGAACGGGACTTTTCCAGGTTCTCCGCGCGGTTGCGCCAAGAGACCAGCCTGCTGGAGCGCTGGTTCGACGAGGGCCGCTTCGACGATGGCGCCCCAAGCGTCGGGTTCGAGCTGGAAGCCTGGTTGATCAAGCCGGATGCGACCCCCGCGCCGCGCGTGGAAGAACTGCTCGAACGACTGGACAATCCGCTGGTCGTGCCCGAGCTTGCCACGTTCAATATCGAGTTCAATGGAACGCCCACGGCGCTGTGCGACGATGTGTTTTCCAAGCTGGCGCTGGAGCTTGAGGCGACGCTCGCACAGACCAACGCCGCAGCCGCGCAACTCAACACTCGTCTGGCCATGATCGGCATCCTGCCGACGGTCCGCCCACAACATCTGACGCTTGAGTTCATGACGCCGCGTGATCGCTACCGGGCGCTCAATGAGCAGGTCTTCGCGCTGCGTCATGAGCGCCCGCTCAAGCTGCTCATTGAGGGCCGCGACCGGCTGGAGCTACTCTGGCACGATGTGATGCTGGAGGCGGGGGCAACGTCGTTTCAGATCCATCTCAAGGTTCGCCCTGATGAGGCCGCGCGGGTTTATAACGCCTCCAAGATCGTGAGCGGCCCGATGGTGGCCATCAGCGCCAACTCGCCCTATTTGTTCGGGCAAGACCTCTGGGACGAGACGCGCATCCCGCTGTTCGAGCAGTCCGTCTCGGTTGGGGGCGCGGTGCTGCAGGAGCGCGTCAACTTCGGCTTTGGCTACGCTCGAGAGTCGATCCTGGAGACCTTTCGCTCCAACGTCGATCGCTATCCCGTGCTGCTCCCGCACCTGATGGACGATCCGCCTGAGCTGCTCGCGCATCTGCGCCTGCACAACGGCACCATCTGGCGCTGGAATCGCCCGCTGATCGGGTTCGGGCCGGATGGGCGCCCACACCTGCGCATTGAGCATCGTGTGGTCCCGGCCGGGCCATCGGTGTCGGACGCCATCGCCAACGCCGCTTTCTACTTCGGCCTGATGCGCGATCTGGCACACGAGGAGCGACCGCCCGAATCGCGGCTGATGTTCCTGCATGCCCAGAAGGGCTTCTACACTTGCGCCCGCGCGGGCTTAGACGCCGAGATCCCCTGGCTGGACGGCAAGAGTCTGCCAGTCACGCGCATTCTCGCCGACGATCTGCTGCCGCGCGCCAAGCGAGGGCTGCTGGAGGTCGGCGTCGAGGCGACCGAGGTCGCGCATTGGCTCGGCATTATCGACAATCGGCTGAAATCCGGACAGACCGGCGCACGCTGGCAACGCGCCTGGGTCGCGCGCCACGGACCGGACATGACCGGGTTGATGGAGAGCTATTTAGAGCGCCAAGCGAGCGGTCGACCGGTCCATGAATGGACACTCGAATAAATTAAAAACTTTATAAAACATAGACCTGATAAGCAGGTCACTTAAATAACGCCCTTTCCAGATTAGCTATCCCACACAGGTTCACATGCTGCAAGAGTTCGACAGACTGCCAGAGACGCTTCTCGACACCGACAGCCGCAATCTCGACGCCCTGCTCGGCGCGCCAACGCTGATCCATCTGAGCGGAACGCGCGAGCCGCCGTTGTTCGTCTCGGTGCTCATGCACGGCAATGAGACGGTCGGCTGGGACGCCATGCGCGTGCTGCTGCGCGAGAGGCTCGAGCGGTTCGGCGAGCTGCGCCTGCCGCGTGCGCTGAGTCTCTTTATCGGCAACGTCAGCGCAGCGGCCAGCGGGGTCAGACGTCTGCCCGGACAGCCGGACTATAATCGGGTGTGGCCCGGCACCGAGCTTGAACCGATCACCCTAGAGCACACGCTGATGGCGCGGGTCGTCGAGATCATGGCCGGGCGCGGGATCTTCGCGAGCCTGGATCTGCACAACAATACCGGTTTGAATCCACACTACGCTTGCATCAACCGCATCGACGCCCAGTTTCTCCACCTCGCGCGACTGTTCAGCCGCACCCTGGTCTACTTTATTCGCCCGACCGGTGTGCAGTCCCTAGCCATGTCGAAGCTCTGTCCAGCCGTGACCGTAGAATGCGGGAAAGTCGGTGACGCGCAGGGTGTCGAGCATGCACGCGACTTCATCGACGCGGCCCTGCATCTGACCGAGATACCGGACTACCCGCCACCGCCTCAAGATATCGATCTTTTCCACACCGTCGCCCAGGTCAAGGTGCCCGAGACGCTGAGTTTCGGATTCTCGCCGGGAGAGGCGGATCTGCTGCTGGACCCGGAGTTAGAGTGGATGAACTTCCGCGAGCTGCCGCGCGGAACCCGCTTTGCAACCTTGGGCAAGAACGCTGCGGCCAGCCTGGATGTACGCGACGAGCTGGGACGAGATGTGAGCGAGCACTATTTCAGCATCCAGGACGGCGAGCTTCGGCTCAAACAACCCATGATGCCCTCCATGCTCACACTCGACGAGACGGTGATCAGGCAGGATTGTCTGTGTTATCTCATGGAGCGCTATAGCGAGCATGTCCCACGGCAGGCCGATTGACCGGGATGCGCCAACGCGATCGAATCATTGAACCTCCCCACGGCTAAAGCCGGGGGATTCCGGGCGGGATCATGCGACATGCCGCACGTCCCGTTCGAGGGTCGTTCCGACCCCAGCCATGAGCGTGTTGATCGCCGCGTTTTGATCGCGATCA
>JARIBS010000067.1:5000-39187 GCA_029257385.1 Thiorhodococcus sp. | reverse complement strand
CGGGGGTCTACCAGGGACGTGAAATGCTCAAGAATGCTTGCTGACATGAGAAACTCCAACGGTTGTTTCTCGCTAGCATCCGTCAACTCCCTGGAAAACGGAATGTTTAAACGCGCTCGCCCTGGGGTCCGTGCACGATGCTTGCACTTTCACAAGTCCCGACGTAATCTTTCGCCCAAAATGCGCTCATCGAAAAACGCATCGAGCATGCCTTCGATTGGCTGTCCCAGCAAGATCAATACCCCATTAAGGAAGCGAGTATTTTAAGGATGACCAAAGTCAAAAAAATCCTCTGTATCCATCCAGAGCCATCCGAACTGCGTATCAGCGCGCTCTTGAACCGTCAGGGTCTCCCGGTCGATCTGACTGAAGCCTCGCTGGCCGAGGCGCTGGCCGATGCGCTGGATCAGCCGCATTGGTGGGATTTGATCCTGTGCGATGCCGTGGCCTTTTTCGATCAGGGCATCGCCACCAGGCTCGACGTCGTGAAAGACGGCTTGGATGCCTCGCTCGTTTTGCTCAAGGACTCCGCAAGCGATCTTGCGCCCGTCGATGGGTTCCGTTGCGGCGCCGCGGATGTCGTCTCTCGCGATGACATGGATCATCTGCTGATGGTCTGTGAGCGGGAAATCAAAAACGCCCAAGTGCGCAAGCAATTGCGCCATTCGGTGGCGTATACCAGCGCCGCTGGCGTGGATCGGTTGGCGTTCGCCACGATCAGCGATCTGAGCCGACCCGCTGACACGCGCCTCAATGAGTCCGCATCAAGGCATGCGAAGGCCGATCCGCTCGACTTGAACCGTATTCGTTCGCTGATCGATGCAGGTGGCCTCGTTCTCGAATACCAGCCCATTATTTCCCTCAAGGCCAGTGACGAACACCGCAATATGTTCGAGGCGCTGGTCAGGCTGAAAGACGAATCGGGCTGTCTGAGACTCCCGGATGCCTTTCTCCCCATCGTGATCGAGGCGGGTCTGATGGACAAGATCGACCTGTGGATCGTGCGGCAGACAATCGCTGTTTTGGAGCAGATGCAGTCAAATGGTGCGCGCGACGCCACACTGTTTGTCAATCTCGCCACCGAGACGCTGATGTCTGAGCAGATGGTGCGGGCGATCGGAGCATTCATCAGCGCAGCGCACATTACCCCTGGATCGATCGTGATCGAAGTGCGCAAGTCCGCTTTCACCCAGGCCAATGATGGCTTGAACCGTCTCGCCGCCATACTCAAGGCCAACCGCCATGGCCTACTGGTCGAAGATCCAGCACTGGACGACTGCGCATTTCTTGCCGCGCATCGCGACCTCATTACGCATCTGAAGCTTTCGCGGGAGACCACGCGGGAGTTGACCGAGGGCTTGGCGCCTAAAAACGCTTTGAACACCCTCGTCAAGTGTGCACATCAGAAAGGGATGCGCGTCATTGCGCTAGCCGTGGAGCATACTGATTTGATGCCGATGCTGTTGGCTGCCAGGGTCAACGCGATTCAGGGCAACTTCCTGAGCATGCCCAATCGTACCCTGATCTATCCCAGCGTCAGACTGATTGGATCAGGCTCGGATTTCCAGGATAGCTGATGCGATGTTAGCCCGCGTTGTTGGGCTTTTGCCGTTCAAGCGCCCTAGTGTGCGCATTCCTGTCATCGTACACGCCATGAAGCCATCCTTGCAGTTTCCTCAAGCTGTAGCGAAAGTGCGCGAGAAATGTTCCATAAGGCTATAATGCGGTGGAACATTTGGAGAGGCGCATGGTACAGGCAACACGTTACGGGCAGTTGACATTCAGCGATTACGTCGAGCGCGTGCTGCGCGAGGGGTCCATGTGGACCCTCATCTGTATTGCCGTCTACCTGGCGCTGTCACTGGTGAGCTACTCACCGCAGGATCCCGGCTGGTCCTATGTCGGTGAAGCAGCACAGGTGACCAATGCCGGTGGCCGCACCGGCGCCTGGTTTGCCGATGTCGTGCTGTATCTATTCGGCTATTTTGCCTACCTGCTGCCGTTCATGGTCGCCTGGAGCGCCTGGTTGATCTTCCGTGGCGGCAGCGAGGAACTGGGCACCAAGACATGGCTGTTGTCGTTGCGCTGGATCGGGTTCTTGGTCACGGTGCCGGCGGGGTGCGGTTTCGTCTCGATCCACTTCGCGGCTCACGGCGGTTTTCTGCCCAACGGTGCTGGCGGTGGGCTGGGCCTGTTGGTGAGCGGTCACATGCTCGGTGCTTTCAATCCAACCGGGGGCAATCTGCTGCTGGCCGGCATTCTGCTCGTGAGTCTGACGCTCTTTTTCGGGATCTCCTGGGTCAAGCTCATGGATCAGCTTGGCACCACAATACTCCAGGGCTGGCGAGTGCTCTGGGGCGGATTCAGTACGCTGGTGGGCCGCGCACCTTTGAGGCGTTTGGACGATCGCTCCGGCAACGATCCCTTTCCAGACGGGCTGCCCAAAGCACTGAAGCTTATGGATCCCTCCGCCGTCGAGCTGCCGCAAGCGGATAAGAAAAGAGCGAAGCCTTCGGCGCGACGACCAGCGAAGGGGCTTCCGCAGGGTGTGCGCGATGCGCTCACCGACCCGCCCGCCACGGCGTTCAAACCAAAGCCCGAACCAGCGCCCGAGGCACCGCCACGACCAAAGGGCGCGCTCTTGCAGAGGGCCAACGCACTCCTCGATGGACTCTCGGCGGCGGGTAAGGACGCTACGTCAGCGCTACGCGACACTGCGCAAGCGCCAGCGCGCGAAGCCAAACGGCGACTGGGCGCCCTGGGTGACAATCCGCGCCCGCCGCTCGAATTACTCGATACTCCACGCAGAACTGGCCGCGGTTATTCCACCGAGAAGCTCGAGGAACTGTCGCGGCAGGTCGAGACCAATCTTGCCGATTTCGGGGTGGAGGTGGAGGTCGTCGCGGTCTATCCGGGACCTGTAGTGACGCTCTTTGAGCTACGTCTGGCACCTGGCATCAAGGCCAGTAAGATCACCGGCCTGGCGCGTGATCTGGCGCGTGCCTTGACCACCATCAGCGTGCGTGTCGTCGAGATTATCCCCGGCAAATCGGTGATCGGCATCGAGATCCCCAACACGCAGCGTGAGACGGTGTTCCTGCGCGAGATCTTCGACTCGCCGACCTACCAGGAGGCCACCTCACCCCTGACTCTGGGGCTGGGAACCAACATCTCCGGCTTGCCCGTGGTGACGGACCTGGGACGCATGCCACACGCGCTGATCGCGGGCACGACCGGCTCCGGCAAGTCCGTAGCCATCAACGCCATGATCTTAAGCCTCTTGTACAAGTCCGGCCCGGAGGACGTGCGCCTCATCATGGTCGATCCCAAGATGCTGGAGCTGTCCGTCTATGAGGGCATTCCCCATCTACTGACGCCGGTGGTCACCGACATGAAGGAGGCGGCCAATGCCCTGCGCTGGTGTGTCGGTGAGATGGAGCGGCGCTATCGACTCATGTCCAAGCTCGGGGTGCGCAACATCGCCGGCTACAACCGACGAGTTGCCGAGGCCGAGGCCGCCGGTACGCCGCTTGCCGATCCCACCCTCAGCCAGGAGGATCTGCTGGCTTCGGGCGGGGAGGCGCCGTTGCTCGGACATCTGCCCTATATCGTCGTCATCATCGACGAGCTGGCCGACATGATGATGGTCGTCGGCAAGAAGGTCGAGGAGCTGATCGCCCGTCTGGCGCAGAAGGCGCGCGCATCGGGAATCCATCTCCTGCTGGCCACTCAGCGACCCTCAGTGGACGTGCTCACGGGCTTGATCAAGGCCAATATTCCGACCCGTATCGCCTTTCAGGTCTCCTCGCGCATCGATTCGCGGACCATTCTCGATCAGATGGGCGCCGAGCAGTTGCTGGGGCACGGAGACATGCTCTATATGCCCCCATCCGTGCATGTCCCACAGCGCATACATGGCGCCTTCGTCGACGACCATGAGGTCCACAAGGTTGTGGAGTTTCTGAAATCGCAATACGGCGAGGCCGACTATATCCACGACGTTCTGCGCGAGCCGACCGAGTCGCTGCCCGGAATCGACCCCGAACCTCGTGGCGACACAGAAGACGTCGATGTCCTGTTCGACGAGGCGGTACGGCTCGTTGTGGAGAGCCGCCGCGCATCCATCTCAGGCGTCCAGCGACGACTGAAGATCGGCTACAACCGTGCCGCTCGCATGATCGAGGAGATGGAACGCATCGGTATCGTTGGACCGGCTGAAACCAATGGCAATCGCGAGGTGCTGGCCCCGCCGCCGCTGGACGAGGATTGAGCGCGCGCAACGTCCGATATGCTGCATGCGCTCGGGCACTTCGTCGGGATTCGCTGGTCTGCTCTGAGAATCAATCGCTGTCAGGACATTGTCATCATGCGTTGTTTTTTTTCTTCGACTGCTGCGCGCACGCGTTTCAAAAGCTGGAACCGCCAGAGTCCGTACAGGTTGGTGCTAATGATGATCGGGCTGTGCTGGATCGGGGTTGCCAGCGCCTTCGACGGCGCCCAGCGTGTCGATGAGTATCTCAAGGCGCTCGATAGTCTGAAGGCCGATTTCCAGCAGTACACCTTCAACGCCGATCGCAGCCAGATGACCGAGGCGCGCGGGCGGCTCTATCTGCAGCGTCCTGGACGTTTCCGCTGGGAATACGACACACCCAACAAGCAGGTCATCATTGCCGACGGCTCGCGTGTCTATCTCCACGATATCGACCTACAGCAGGTCTCTCATCAAAGCCAGGGCAAGGCGCTGCGCGGGACTCCGGCATTGCTGCTCGCCAGCGCGGAGCCAATTGGCAAGCACTTCCAGGTCAGTGCAATCGAGAGCACGGATGGGCGCGATTGGGTCGAGTTGATCCCCAAGGACGCCGATACCGACGTGATCAAGATTGAGATCGGCTTCGGCAAGGAGACGCTCGACAGTCTCATCATGCAGGACAGCTTCGGTCAGGAGACTCGGCTGAACTTCACCGGTACGCAGCGCAACGTCCGTCTCAAGCCGGATCTGTTTCAAATCGACCGGCGCGCCGTCGACGACTTTCTGCAGTTCGACTGAGCGGCTGTGACGGCTCCATCGCGGGACGCACCACTCGCCGATCGCATGCGCCCGGCAACCCTTGACGGATTCGCCGGGCAGGCGCACCTCATCGCACCGGGTAAACCACTGCGCTTGGCGATCGAATCCGGCCAGCTCCACTCCATGATTCTCTGGGGACCGCCAGGCACGGGCAAAACCACGCTAGCGCGGCTTGCCTCGAAGCGGTCCGGCGCACATTTCCTGACGCTCTCGGCGGTGCTCGCCGGGGTCAAGGACATCCGCGAGGCCGTCGCCGAGGCCCAGACCGTCCGTCAGATGGAACAGCGCGGCACCGTGCTGTTCATCGACGAGGTCCACCGCTTCAACAAGGGTCAGCAGGACGCTTTTTTGCCCCATGTCGAAAACGGCACCCTGATCTTCATCGGCGCCACGACCGAGAACCCCTCGTTCTCGCTCAACAACGCCCTGTTGTCGCGTGCCAGAGTCTATGTGCTCAAGTCGCTGAGCGAGGACGATCTGCTCGGTGTGCTGCACCGCGCGTTGTCGGATGCCGATCAGGGACTTGGCGGGCGGGCGCTAACGCTCCCCGACGAGGCCGCCAGTCTCTTGACCAAGAGCGCCGATGGTGACGCCCGCCGCGCCCTGAATCTGCTCGAACTGGCCGTTCAACTGAGCGTCGGCGAGCACATCGAGACCACAGTCGTCGCCGAGGTGGTCGCCGCGCCCATACGTCGTTTCGACAAGGGCGGGGATATCTTCTTCGATCAGATCTCGGCGCTACACAAGTCGGTGCGCGGCTCCAGCCCGGATGGTGCGCTCTACTGGCTCGCACGCATGATCGACGGCGGATGTGATCCGCTCTACATCGCCCGTCGTCTGGTGCGCATCGCCAGCGAGGACATCGGCAACGCCGATCCCAGGGCGTTGGATCTGGCGATCAATGCTTGGCAGGCGCAGGAGCGGCTGGGTTCACCTGAAGGCGAATTGGCGCTCGCCCAAGCCGCCGTCTATCTGGCCTGCGCGGCCAAGAGCAACGCCGTCTATACCGCCTGGAACAACGCCCTGGCGGACGCGCGCGCATCCGGCTCGCGCGATGTCCCGGTGCATCTGCGCAACGCCCCGACCAAGCTTCTGAAAGAACTCGGTCACGGTCGTGCCTATCGCTACGCCCATGACGAGCCCGAGGGTTATGCCGCAGGCGAGGTCTATTTCCCCGAGGAAATGGGCGAGCGGCGCTACTACGCGCCGGTCGATCGCGGTCTGGAGATCCGCATCGGCGAGAAGCTGGCGCATCTCAGAGCCCTCGACAAGGCGGCTTTGAAGGGCTGATCTCAGGGCGTGTTCACGGATCAAGCCTGTCCGTTCGTGAAGCCTGACTCCACCGGGACACGCAGATAGAAAAGGTTCAGCCCCTGTGCGGCGATGTGGGCGATGAAGGCATCGGCCTCTTGGGCACTGACCACAAATCCGACTTCCACCGGTAAATCCCCGGCGAGTTTGAAAAAACGCGCCTCGCGCAAACGCCCGTCGCGCCCGAATCCGGCAATGGGCCGAACGGCCGACCCGCCCTGCAGACCGAATGTGTGCGCCTCTTCCAGAAGCCATTCATAGACGATTTTGTGCTGATAGCGTCGGCTCTCGGCGACATAGAACTTCAGGAAACACGCTTGCATGCGTTGACACCTCATCCAGGGAAAAACAGCGACTCAGGAGACGCGCGCCAGAAAAGCATAGACCAGCCATATGCCGAGCACGGTCATGCCGAGCGAGCCGACCAGATGGGCCAGGATCGCCCCCAAACCCCATAAGAGTTCGCCACGCCACAGCAAATTGACCACTTCGGCGGAGAAGGTGGAAAACGTCGTCAAGCCGCCCAGAAAACCCGTGATGATCAACAGGCGCACTTCTGGCGCAATGCTTGGGTGACGGCTGAACCAGGCGAGTGCGAGGCCGATCATGAGACCGCCCAGCAGATTCGCGACCAGCGTACCAAGCGGCAGCGTTGGAAATATTGCATTGAGACGGCTGCCGAGAAACCAGCGCAGGAGAGCGCCGAGTCCGGCGCCGCCGAAGACTGATAGGACAGATAGCACGGGCTGGCGTCTCCGCTCGATCTGCAGGACCAAGAGCGGCCCGGTGTGGTCCACGGGGACTGTCGGGCGCGCTGTGCGATCAGCTCGGCTGATGCAACACGAACTGAAGCACGGCCTTGCTGCCGAAATAGGCCAGAATCAAAATGAGGAACCCGCCAAGCGTCCAGACAATGGCGGTGCGTCCACGCCAGCCATTGCGGAAACGCCCGATCAGCAAGCCACCGAACACCAGCCAGGCGAGCACCGAGAGCACGGTTTTGTGTACCAGATGCTGGGCGAACATGTTCTCAAGGAAGGTAAAGCCGCTCAGCAGGGCGAGCGTCAACAGGACAAACCCGGCGCTGATCATCTCAAACAGCAGGCCCTCCATGGTCTGTAGCGGCGGCAGGGTCCGCACGAATCCTCCGGGATGGCGGCCACGCAGGTAATGATCTTGCACAGCCAGTAGCATCGCCTGCACCGCGGCCAGCGTCAGTAGACTGTAGGCGAGCATCGAGAGCAAGACATGGATCTTGAGCGACCAACTTGAGGTTGTGCGCATAAACTCGATGTCGGCGAAGTGGGTTTCCAGGACGAGGCTCAGCGCGGCAGCCGGCAGCAGAATCAAGCCCAGATTGTCGACCGGCTTGGTCAGGCTCGAAACCAGCAGGAGCGCGATGATCGTCCAAGAGGTTAGCGCGAGCGCATGATAGAAGCCCAGGTTGATCCCGGCCCTGCTGAAAATGCCATCCCACAGCACCCAGCTGTGCAGTAGCAGTCCGGCGAAGCCGACCGAGAGCGCGAGCCTGCGCGATGGCGTCCAGTCCACCTTGCGAAAAAGCCGCATGCCGATGAAAACCGCGGCGGCGAGGTAGCAAAGGGTTGCGAGATAGGCAAGGAGGGTATGAGTCATACGCTTGACTTCATGGTGCTCTGTGAAACGGTGATGGTAGGCGCACTCGTGTGCTCGTATCGCGCGCCGACGACCCTGCATTATAATCACAAGTCATGCCGTATAACGATGGTAATGGTTTTTTCTTGAAATCATCGGGGGCCGGAGCTGGCTCCCACTCGAGGTCAGATCATGTTTGAAACTCTCCAGGACCGCTTCGACAGTGTCTTGACCAACCTTCGGGGTCAGGGCCGGTTGTCGGAGGACAACATCAAGGACACGCTGCGCGAAGTGCGTATGGCGCTCCTTGAGGCCGATGTCGCCCTACCGGTGGTGCGCCAGTTCATCGATGAGGTTCGCGAGAAGGCGCTCGGCGAGGCCGTGACCAAAAGCCTCACGCCGGGGCAGGTGCTGATCAAGATCGTCAACGACGAGCTGGTTAGCATCATGGGCGAGGCCAACGAGCAGCTCGATCTTACCGCCCAGCCTCCGGCGGTGGTGCTCATGGCGGGTCTGCAGGGTTCGGGTAAGACCACCAGCGTCGCCAAGCTCGCGCGCTGGTTGCAGGAGAAGCAGAAGAAGTCGGTCATGGTCGTGAGCTGCGACGTCTATCGCCCGGCGGCCATTGAGCAGTTGAAGACTGTCGCCGCCGAAGTGGACGCCGAGTTCTGCCCCAGTTCCGGCGAGGAGGAGCCGGTCGCCATCGCCAAGCGCGCGCTCGATAGCGCCCGTCGGCGGTTTAAGGATGTGCTGATCGTCGATACCGCCGGTCGTCTGGCCGTCGACACGGCCATGATGGACGAGATCAAGGCGATACACGCCGCGCTCAACCCCATCGAGACGCTGTTCGTGGTCGATTCCATGACCGGGCAGGATGCGGCCAACACGGCCAAGGCGTTCGACGAGGCGCTGCCCCTGACCGGTGTCATCCTGACCAAGACCGACGGTGATGCACGCGGCGGCGCGGCACTGTCGATCCGCCATATCACCGGCAAGCCGATCAAGTTCCTCGGCACCGGCGAGAAGACCACGGCGCTCGAGCCATTTCATCCCGATCGGCTCGCCTCGCGCATCCTCGGCATGGGCGACGTGGTCTCGCTGGTGGAGGAGGTTCAGGACAAGGTCGATCGCGGCCAGGCCGAGAAGCTCGTCAGAAAGATCAAGAAGGGCAAGGACTTCGATCTGCTCGACTTCAAGGATCAACTCGATCAGATGAGCAAGATGGGAGGCATCGCGAGCATGATGGACAAGCTTCCCGGCATGGGCCAGATCCCCGATCACGTCAAGGACAAGGCCAGCGACAAGGAAATGGGCAAGCTGGTGGCGATCATCAATTCCATGACGCCTCAGGAGCGTCGTTTTCCGGCCATCATCAAGGGCGCCAGAAAGCGCCGGATCGCCGCCGGCTCGGGTGCCCAAGTGCAGGATGTCAACCGCCTCCTCAAGCAGTTCATGCAGATGCAGAGGATGCTCAAGAAGATGAAGGGCGGCAATATGGCCAAGATGATGCGTTCGATGCAGGGGCGTCTACCGCCGGGCATGATGCCTCCAGGCGGGGGCTTTCCGCCTGGCGGCATGCCGATGTGAGCCGTGTCGGTCGTACTTTCCACGCGAGTCCGGTTGGCTCGCGACCTCTTTGTTTCGATATGACGGGATCAGAAACTCCATGATGTCCACCACCACGGCACGTTCCAGGCGGTTTCTCGCCAGATCGATTCACCTGGCGGCGCTCGCTAGTTTGCTGAGTGCCTCAGCGATGCCGGTCTCGGCGACGCCCTGGTCTAAAGTCCAGCACCCCTCCAGCACCATGACCGAGGTCATCGGCGGGGTGTCCAACGGCTGCATCGGTGGTGCCCGTGCACTCCCGGCCTTCGGGCCGGGCTATGTGAGCGTGCGCCGGTATCGCAATCGCTACTATGGTCATCCTGACCTGCTGGGGTTCATTGGCGACGTCGGTCGCGCACAGCAGGGCAGGGGGAGTGGGCTGATGATGGTCGGAGACCTCAGTCAGCCACGTGGCGGGCGCATGTCTTCGTCGCACCGCAGTCATCAGAATGGTCTCGATGTCGACATCTGGCTGACTTTTGCATCCTCCCAGAGCGAGGCCAATCGCTCAATGGACCATCGATCGGACCCGCGCAGCATGGTCGAGCCAAGTAGACGCCGCGTCGGCAGCCATTGGGGACCAGATCAGCAGGCGCTGATCGAGACGGCGGCCCGCCACCCACGGGTCGATCGGATTTTTGCCAATGCGGCGATCAAGCAGGCGCTTTGCCAGAGCGCGGGTCAGGATCGCGGTTGGTTGCGCAAGGTGCGGCCTTGGTGGGGGCACGACGCGCATATCCATGTGCGTCTGTCTTGTCCGCCAGGCAACACGCAGTGCATTCAGCAGGCGCCTGTCCCGGCCGAGGACGGCTGCGGGAGTGATCTGGCCTGGTGGTTCAGCGACGAGGCGCTCAATCCGCGCAAGAAAGCGCCCTCGAAGCGCCCTGCGGAGCCTGAGATACCGGCCGCTTGCAGGGCCGTGCTGCGCGCGCCCTAACGAGGCTCAGGGGGCGGACCCGCCTCGGGCGAGAGCAGGGCGCTTAAGCTGTCTTCGTAGAGTTGAATACGCATCTCGGTTGCAGCGATTCGGTTGGCTGATTCGGCGATTTCGTGTTCGTTGAGTGTCTTGCGTAAGTGGGCCGCATGCAACTCATCGCGCAGTTTGGCGAGCCGCTCTGTTGCGACCTGCTCGGCCTTCTCGGCGGTTTTGAGATCGCGTGCGATTTTGGAATCCTCGGCCCTGGTAGAACGTGACCAGAACCCCAGCCTCCTGACGCTTGTCGTCTCTCGCGATTGTTGGGCGAGGGTCTGGCTCAAATCAGCCGACTCGCGCTGGTGCGCGGCCAGCTCGGCTTCGATCTCATCGACGCGCGCATGCAGGCTATCGAAAGTCTCATGTAGCTTGCGACCGCTCGCGCGCAGCGTCTGGCGTTCGGCGCGCTGCTTGGTTTCCAGCGCACGCAGTCGGGTCACTTCCTCGCGCAGACCGCTCAAGCGGGTTTTGTGAACCTCGCGCTGGCGTTTGTGGCCCAGCTCAATGAGTTTTTGCTGTTGCGCGTGGTGTTTAGCGGCCTCGGCCGTGCGCACCTCCGCCAGGCTGCGCTCGTGTACGCGCTCGACCTGCTGCGCGCGCAACCGCAATGCCTCGCCCGCCTGCGCCTGCTCTTGCTCGAAGCCCTCTCTGAGCTGGCGCACCTCCTCTTGCACACGCATCTTGTGTGCTTGCCAATCGGCGCGGGCTTGCCGGAGTTCGATCGCCAGTGCGATGCGTCGCTGATCCTTCAGGGCCTTGGTCTCGTTGGCGAGCTGCGCCTGGAGCTGCGCGGTGCGCAGGTCGAGCTCCCGGTCATAAGCCGTTAGCTCGTGCTCCTGGCGCAGTCGCGCGAAGTGCATTTCGTGTTCGAGGTGCGCTCGGCGGTGGATGAGCTGGTCATGCTCCAGCGTGCGCTCGGCCAGGAAACGTGTCAGTGGCTCGCCGACCTCAATGAGCATCTTGCGATCGGCATAAAAAGCCGCGGGGTCTTTTTCGTAGGCATTCCACAGCCGCACGAACTCGACTGGATTGAGTCGCAGTGACGGGTCTTCCGCACGCTCGAATCCAGGGATATCTTCGAGTCCGCCATCGAGATACTTGCGATACTGCATTTGGATGACGTCGCTAAAATAAGCGCGCACGGCCGAAGGCTCAAACAGCTTGAGCGCAATCAGCGAAAAGAAGAGCACCCCCAACGCCGCCTGGGCGAAGCCCTCGACGGTCTCGAAATGGGGCACGCCCTGCTCATCGGGGCTGGTGCGCAGCGCATGCAGTGCCTTGGAGCGCTCCGCAAACGAGAGCTTCGGCGGTAGCGCACCGACCTGCTCGGCGGCGATTTCACCGGCGATCCGGTCGATGTCTGTCTGATGCGTCTGCCCGAGACGCTGGAGCGTGTCGGCCTGCGTTCTCAGGGACTGATCGAGCGTCTCGATGCGTTGGGCGACTTCGCCGATGCGCGCATTCATTTCCGATTGCTTGGCGGCCAATTGCTCGGCGAGCAGATTGGCGTTGGATTCCCATTTACGCGCTTGTGGACCACGCCCTTCCGGGCGGCCGTCGCGGCCCAAGATCTCATCGCCCATGCGCTCGCGTGCTGCGGCCAGATCGCGGCGCAGGACGGCGATCTCGGGAGCGTACTCGGACTCGATGGCGGAGCGGCGCTCGCGCTCTAGCGCGAGAGACTCGGTCAGACGTGCGATATCCTGCTCGAGCGGGCGCATCCGCTCACGATAGTTTTGTCGAAGTGCGGTCGTGCGCGTGTCGATCAGTGACTGAAGGCGCGTGTCGCGCTGGCCGAAATACTGCTCGACCTGACGCTGATGATAAGCGGCGATGTCGTCTGCGCGAATCAGCTTAGCGAGAAAAGGCGCGGTGACGTAAAGCGAAATAGCAACGATGGTCAGCCGCACCACGATGCCCAGCCCCCAGCGCAGGAGCGCGCCGATGCCCTGATTCTGACCTGGATTCCAGCGTCGCGAGCGCAGCAGCGGGCGCTCTGACATAATCAGCGAGGCATCGATGATCCAGATGATGGCAAACAGCAGCGCGAACATGAACAATCCGGTCAACAGCCCCAGCCAGACGCTGTCGCGCGGTACCAGGGTGGCGCCGACTAGCCCCCAGACGATGCCTTCGCTGCTGGCCATGAGCAAAATGATGACCCAGGCAAAGCCGAGCCAAGCGGTCACTGCGGGCGTGCGCAGGCTGTCGCCGTAAGGGCGCAGACGCAGCACGTCCAGGAGCGCCTTTTTCAACGACGGGGTGCGCGGTGTGGTTTGCATCTTGATTGGCTCCGAATGCGCTCGACGGACTGCGGACTCGCCAGGGTATTCTATACCCAGTGCACGGGGATGTTTCGCCACTCCGTGCACAGTTGAGCGTTTGGCTTGCGTTTGGCGGGTTGCCCCGAGCATGATATCGGGCTGTGCGGTCCGGGCGTGTGCGCTCAAGAGCAGGTTGCCGTGCCGACTCGGAACGAATCTGAAACTCACCCGTAACCTATTGGGAGGCATCGAGCCGCGTGGATGGCCTGACACGAAATTCCATCATCCTCTCCATTATTTTCCTTGTGCTGCTCGTGGTCTCGCTGTCCTGGAACAGCACTGGTCTAAAACCGCGTGTCTGGCAGTTGAACGGGTTGCTCGAGCAAGATCCGGTGCTCGCCGAGTATCCGTACGATTTTCGCGCCCTGCTTTTTCTCAACGGTGTCGTGACGCTGACGAGTCCACGCGAATCACGCGCCCCGCTCGCACCCTTTCTCGCGCAGGTTGCACCCGCCTCAGCCGGAAAAGCCCCCGACGACCCGGAGATGGTGAACGCCGAGCGACGTTTCCGGGAGATCGAGATGCGTGCTATCACGGTGATGCTCTCCGAGCCTGATGTCGGCTCGGTGATCTGGTCGCTGGACAAGGCTTGGTATCACAAGCATGGTGTGCCATTGTCGAAGTGATGGCGCGCGCGGTGCCGAGATTGAATCCATGGAACACTTCTACTTTTTGATCGCGCTTGGCGTGATCGTCGTACTCTTGGTGTTGCTGAGTTTCGTCAACACCCTAAAAAGGCACATGCGGCTGCCCTATGTCGTAGACGAGGCCCTGTTTAGCAGACCTCAACGCGCGTTCAAGGGCGTGTTGGAGCGTGCTGTGGGCAAAGATTATCAAATCTACGGCAAGGTCCGTGCGGTCGATGTCATCGGTCTCAAGCCGCAACTGTCGAGGCGCGAGCAGGACCGCGCGCTAGAGCGGCTGGGCGAGCGGTGCTTCGACTTCCTCGTCTGTGCTAGACAGACCGACGCTATCGTGTGCGCGGTCAACTTGGCGCCACGCTCGCGGCTGCGCAAACTGCCCCCCAAGGATGGTCTCGACCGGATCTGTGCCGCGGCGCGACTGCCCTTCGTGCGTTTTTACGAGCGCAAGGTCTATTCCGTCGTCGAGATCAAGGAGCAGATTGTCGCCGCCTTGCAAGGGCGTGATCGCACGGCTAGCGTCGATGAGCTTGTCCAAGAGGATGCCTCAGCGGCGCTGAATGAACGCTCAGCGGCGATCGATGAAAAGCGCCGTCCCGCATCACAACGCGTGTTATCAGCCCCCGGACAGACGCTTCCTGATGAGAGGGCCGTACGCGCACAACCGATGCGGCGACGTGATCCGATCATCCAGAACCACCACGTCGTCGACGATGGGCCGACCTTCAAGATCGCACAGGACTTAGACGATCATTCTCTCGAGTCACGCAGCCGCTAGCAGCATTGCTGGCCCACGCACCGCAACCATCCGCCAGGGGGCCAACCGTGGATATCGATGCACTCAATGCCGAGTTCGGCATCGCCGGGATCTTGAGCTTCACCCAGGGTCGTGGCGCTCTGCCGATGATCGAGGTCGACAATGGTCAAGCTCGCGCGCTGATCTCGGTCTATGCCGGTCAGGTGTTAGCCTACCAGCCAAGCAGCGCAACCGATGATCTGCTGTTCGTCAGCGAGCGCGCCTATTTCGCGCCGAGCCGGGGAATCAAGGGCGGAATCCCCGTCTGCTGGCCCTGGTTCGGTCCAGACCCCGAGAATCAGGGCCGGGGAGGGCACGGATTCGCGCGGACGCTGCCCTGGACGGTGCATGCGTGTGAGTCCCGCCCCGATGGCTCGACCCTGATCCGGCTGGGACTCGCCGATGATGAGATCACCCGCGCCGTCTGGCCGTACTTCTTCAACCTCTGGCTGGAGATCCGCGTCGGCACAACGCTCGCACTGGCGCTGACCACCCGCAATAGCGGCGATGCGCCGTTTCGCATCACCCAGGGGCTGCACGCCTATTTCAAGGTTGGCGATGCGACCCAGGTGCGGGTCGAGGGTCTCGACGGTTGCGACTATATCGACAAGTCGGTCGGTGGCGCAGATGCGGTGATTCGCCAGGCAGGCCCGGTGACGGTGGTCGGCGAGGTCAACCGCATCTACGAGCAGGTTCCGGCGCAGCTGTGCATCGAAGACCCGTTACTGGCGCGACGCATCCGCATCGACACAGAGCACAGCCGTACCTGTGTGGTCTGGAATCCCTGGATTGAGACCGCGCGGGCCATGGACGACCTGGACGATGCGGACTACCGGCGTTTCATCTGCGTGGAAACGGTCAATACTGCCTCTGAGGTGATCGAGATTCCGTCCAAAGGCGCCTATCGACTCGCCGCCGAGTATCGGGTCGAGCCGTACCCATGAGCGATAACAGCCGCCTCGATCCCGCTGCCGAGGCCCATTGGTCGAACTGGCTGGACTGGGCGCGTGAGCAGGGCATCGAGGTGCCGGATGACGCGGCCTTCAAGCAGGCCCGCTCGCGGGTTTGGGAGGCGAGCGAGTTCGTCGCCATCTCGGCCGCGCGGAATCCTGAAGTATTGGCGCAACTGATTGTCAGCGGCGATCTGGCGCATGCGTATACTCCCGGCGTGCTCGGACGGCGTCTGGGCGAAGCACTTGCCGACGTCACCGATGAGACGGCACTGCACAGGGCGCTGCGGTTGTTCCGCCGCCGCGAGATGATGCGCATCATCTGGCGCGATATCACCACCGCCGCGCCTTTGCCCGAGACGCTGGAAGACCTCTCTGAGCTGGCCGATGTCTGCATCGAGCGTGCTCTGGATCTCCTTCACGACTGGACCTGTGCCGATCTCGGCACCCCGCGCGATGATCACGGCAACCCCCAGCGGTTGGTCGTTCTGGCGATGGGCAAGCTCGGTGCGCGTGAGCTCAATCTCAGCTCCGATATTGATGTCATCTTCTGCTTTCCCCGCTCAGGCGAGGTCACTGGCGGGCCGCGCGACCTGAGCAACGAGCAGTTCTTCGTGCGGCTCGCGCAGCGCTTGGTTCAGGCGCTGTCGAACACCACAGTCGATGGCTTCGTGTTTCGGGTCGATGCTCGGCTGAGGCCGTTCGGCGAGGTCGGGCCGCTGGCGATGAGCTTCCAGGCCATGGAGGACTATTACCAGTCCCAGGCGCGCGAGTGGGAGCGCTATGCCATGATCAAGGCCAGGCCCGTCGCTGGCGAGGCGCGCGAGCGGGCCGCGCTGATGGATATGCTGCGCCCCTTCGTCTATCGGCGCTATCTAGACTTCGGCGCCTTCGAGTCGCTGCGCGATCTCAAGCAGATGATCGCCAAGGAACTCCATCGCCGGGGCATGGACGCCAACATCAAGCTGGGTCCAGGCGGCATCCGTGAGATTGAGTTCATCGGCCAAGCCTTTCAGCTCGTGCGTGGCGGACGCGATCCAGATCTTCAGGTCCGCCCGATTCGCCAGGTGCTCGCCATGCTGGCCGACAAAGACTTGATGCCTGGGGATGCCATCGCCGAACTCGATTCCGCGTATTGTTTTCTGCGTCTGGTCGAGAATCGCCTTCAAGCCCATCGCGACAAGCAGACGCATCGGCTCCCGGACGATGCCCCCGGGCGTCTGCGCTTGGCGCGTTCTATGGGGTTCACGGATTGGTCGGCCTTTGCCGCAGTGCTCGACGCGCATCGACAACTGGTGCAGGCGCAATTTGACAAAGTCTTCGCCGCACCGGTTCCAGCGACCGCTGAAGATAATCTGGGCCTGGGCGCAGTCTGGTCCGGGATGGATCAAACCGCACAGGCGCGGGCGCTGTTGGATGAGGCAGGCTTTGACGATCCAGAGGCCGTGCGCGCGCATATCGAGCAATTCCGCAGCCTGACCGCGCGCAAGGGGCTGAGCGGTCGGGCGCAGGCGCGTCTTGCCCAATTGATGCCCCAAGTGCTGCGCATTATCGCCGGCAGCGAACATCCCGATCTGGCGCTGACGCGGATACTGCGCGTGCTGGAGGCGATCGCGCGCCGCTCGGCCTATCTCGCCATGCTCATCGAGCATCCGGTCATCCTCTCGCATCTGGCGCGTCTTGCCAGCATGAGCCCCTGGTTTACCGATCACATTGAGCGTCATCCGCTGCTGCTCGATGAGCTGATCGATCCACGTCGTCTCTACGCGCCGCTGCGCCGCGAGGACTTGGAAGCCGAGCTGGACGCGCTGCTCGCCTATGTCGATGCAGAGGATCTCGAGCAGCAGATGGAGCGTCTGCATCAATTCGCGCAGGGTAACATGCTGCGGGTGGCGGCTGCGGATCTGACCGAGGTCATCCCGCTCATGGTGGTCAGCGACTACCTCACCGAGATTGCCGAGGTATCGGTTGCGCGCGTGCTGCGGCTCGCCTTTGCGCATCTGGTCGCGCGCCA
This sequence comes from Thiorhodococcus sp., assembly GCA_029257385.1. GTDB lineage: Bacteria > Pseudomonadota > Gammaproteobacteria > Chromatiales > Chromatiaceae > Thiorhodococcus. The sequence goes on along the minus strand of JARIBS010000067.1, from coordinate 21,891 downwards.
TGGCCGACCGAGTGCGATCCTTGGGGATGAGAGTGGCTTTCTGGTGCTTGGCTACGGCAAGCTCGGTGGAATCGAGCTGGGCTACGGCTCAGATCTCGATCTGGTCTTTCTCCACGGCGGCACGTCAGTCGAGGCCATGACCGAGGGGCCTAAGGACATCAGCAACGAGCAGTTCTTCGCCCGGCTCGGTCAGCGCATCATTCACATGATGACCACGCAGACCGCCACCGGCACCCTCTACGAGATGGACATGCGCCTGCGCCCGGACGGCAACAAAGGCATGCTGGTGCGCTCGCTGGCCTCATTTGCCGACTACCAGGCGCGCGATGCCTGGACCTGGGAGCATCAGGCCCTGGTGCGTGCTCGACCGGTGGCGGGCGATGCGGCGTTGCGCGAGCGGTTCGCCGAGATCCGCCGCGCGATCCTCTGTCGCGAGCGCGATCCTGACCGGTTGCGTGCCAATGTGCGCGAGATGCGCGCAAAGATGCGCGAGACGCTCGATCAGAGTCGCGACGGATGTTTCGACCCCAAACAGGGCGTGGGCGGTATTGCCGACATCGAGTTTATGGTTCAATACGCTGTCCTGCGCTGGGCGCCAGCGCACCCGGCACTGGCGGACTGGACAGACAATGTGCGGCTCCTGGAAACACTGGCTCGGCTCGACCTGCTCCCTGGACAGGCGGCCCAAGACCTCTCGGATGCTTACAAGGCTCTGCGCGCGCTCTATCATCGCAGCGCCTTGCAAGAGCAGCCGAAGGCCATCTCTGTCGATCAACTACAGCCGGAACGCGAGCGCGTTCAGTCACTGTGGCGGACCTTGATGGAAGACTGAGCGGCTCGGGAGCGCGGTTTTCTGCATTTTTTCGGGATCGGGACGCTTTCCCGACCCTAGCGGAGTTTTCAATCATGGCGACGATGGCAGACCGTGATGGCCTGATCTGGCTGGACGGTGAGATGGTGCCCTGGCGTGAGGCCAAGACGCATGTGCTCACGCATACGCTGCACTATGGTATGGGTGTCTTCGAAGGTGTTCGCGCCTATGAGACCTCAGGTGGCGCGGCCATTTTCCGTCTGGAGGAGCACACCGAGCGTCTGTTCAACTCCGCCCATATTCTGGGCATGAGGATTCCCTGGGATCGCGAGACCCTCAACCAGGCGCAGCGCGACGTGGTGCGCGCCAATGGTCTGGCGTCAGCCTATATTCGCCCCATGTGCTTCTATGGCGCCGAGGGCATGGGGCTGCGCGCGGACAACCTTGAGGTCCACTGCATGGTCGCGGCCTGGTTTTGGGGGGCCTATTTAGGTGAAGAGAACATGCGCAACGGCATCCGGATCAAGGTGTCGTCGTTCACTCGCCATCATGTCAACATCACCATGTGCCGGGCCAAGGCCAACGGCAGCTACATGAATTCCATGCTGGCGCTGCAAGAGGCCCTGCGCGACGGCTACGATGAAGCCCTCCTGCTCGACGCCTCGGGATATGTGATGGAAGGCAGCGGCGAGAATGTCTTCATCGTGCGCAATGGGGTCATCTACACACCGGACCTGACCTCGGCCCTCGACGGCATCACGCGTCGGACCGTGATGGCCCTGTGTGAGGAGATCGGCATCCGAGTCGTCGAGAAGCGCATCACGCGCGACGAGGTCTATATCGCCGACGAGGCATTCTTTACCGGCACTGCGGCGGAGGTCACCCCGATTCGCGAGGTCGATGGACGCGCCATCGGTTCCGGCACACGCGGTCCGATCACCGAGCGTCTGCAGAGCCTCTATTTCGACCAAGTACACGGACGCCGTGAGCAGTATCCCGAATGGCTCAGTCTGGTGTAAGGCGCTAGTGCCGATGGCGCTCGGTTAGATGAATCGATTGTTCTAAGGTCAGGAGTCATTCCATCCATGCCCAATGTCGCCGTCGCAGCCCCCTCTAAAGAAGCACCCATCCAGGTCAGCCGCAAGGATCTACCGCTGTCGTGTCCGATGCCTGGGGCCACACTCTGGAACATGCATCCACGGGTCTATCTTCCGATCGAGGACACGCCGGACAAGGAGTCCGTCTGCCCCTATTGCGGTGCGCATTACGTGCTGAAGGACTAAGCGCGCAACCGTCTTGAGCTAAGCTCCGCGGATGCGCGCAGTCCCGTTGCGCGTCCTTTTCTATTTCAGCCCGCAGCCCGTTTCTCACGGCGTTTCAGCCAGACTTCCAGCCCCTGGGCGTTGAGTTCGGTATCGACGCCGAGCAGTTCCAGCAGACGCGCGTCGGCCAGATCGACACCGTGTGCGCGCGCGCTGTCCATCAGATGCCCGGTCACGGCGCTCTTGAGGCGCGCGTGGCGTGCCTCGTCCGTTTTGCCTTCCTCGGCCAGCGCAAGTTCGGCCAGATCCCGGATGCTCTTGCGTAGATCTCCGACCAGATCGGCGGGTCGGTCGACGCGGCCGTAATGGGTCAGGTACATGACCTGGGGATCGAACGCCATGAGCTTGTCGAGCGTCTTCAGCCAGGATTTGGGATCGAAGGCGACTGGCGTGGTCGGCGCGAACAGCCAGGGTCCGTTGAGGGTGTCGAATTCGCGATAGGCGATTCCGAAAGTGTCGCCGGTGAAAAACCCCTGGCTTTGCGCGTCGAAGATGCAGCCATGGTGATTGGCATGGCCTGGCGTATCGATGAAGCTGAGGGCGCGACCATTGAGATCGAAGGCTTGACCGTCCTCGGCGACGATCATGCGTTCTTTGGCCACCGGCAGCAGTGCTCCGAAGTCCTGCGAGAAGGCCGCCTCGCCATAGACAGCCGAAGCTCCCGCAGTCAGCCGACTGGGGTCGAGCATGTGCGGCGCGCCCTTAGGGTGAATCACCAGATGTGCGTTCGCACAGGCCGCCATGAGCTGCCCCGATCCACCCGCGTGGTCGAGATGGACATGCGTCGGCATCACATATTTGACCTGCTCGGGCGTGAGGCCCAGCGCGTCGATCACGCCAAGTAAGCCGGGCACGCTGTTGGCGGTGCCGGTGTCGACGAAGGCCAGATGCTCGCCCGAACGGACTAGATAACAGGCGGCCAGACCGTGACGATACAGACCGGTCTCGATGCAATAGATACCCTCGGCAATCTCTTCGAAGGGTGCGTGTGACATGGTGATGACTCCCGGTGCATGCTCAGGCGATCCCAATCGATCGCGATGATAATTTGGCCAGGTGGCGTAGAAGAGACCGCGAGCATTCCATGCTATCGCGGTTTGTCTTCATCGGCGGATGAGGTCGCGTACGCGTGTATAACGGCGAGCGGCACCCCGAATATCAGTAAAGTGTCGATTTATAATATTTTGATTTTTATCATAATTAACTTGCGTTTTCGCTGCGGCTCATGGATCTTTCGAAGGGCGAATCCGGGCTTATTCTATAGTGAGGATGACTATTTTACCGGCATCCGCAAGCGTCCCGCGAACCCTAAAACGCAGGTGCGCCGATATCAACAGACTCTTAACTAAAAAAGAGCGTTTAGATGAGGAGGACGGGTATGCAAGAGATCGCGCAGGACACCAAGGCTGGCGGGCACGCATCCGCCGATGGACCACGAGTCGAGAAAATCACCCTCGATCATCCCTGGCGTTGGCTCGGCAAGGGCTGGCAGGACATCAAACGCGCGCCTGGATACAGCTTGACCTATGGCGCTGGTATCGTCTTGCTCAGCGGTTTGATCACGCTGGCACTGGTGGCCGGAGAATTGACCTTCACAGTGCCATTTCTGATCGCGGGTTTTTTTCTGATCGCACCGCTTCTGGCAATTGGGCTCTACCAGATGAGCGCCCATCTCGAGCGGGACGAATCGCTGAAGAACTGCCAGGCGCTGGAGGCATTCAAGCGCAATCAGGGGCAGCTCGGAGTCGCCACGGGGTTCCTGGTGATGATCATGCAGATGTGGATTCTGGCGAGCGTGTTCGTCTTTCTCATGTTGTTCACTGATCCCTTTCCAACCCTGGAGAACTTCATCGCGGTGGTGTTCCTCTCGGGCGAGCATCTCCTGCTTCTGTTGGCTTTCACGCTCATTGGCGGTTTCTTCGCCGCCTGTGCCTTCTGCATCAGTGCGATCGCAGTGCCCATGCTTATTGATCGTCCGATCGATGCCTTTACAGCGATGCGCGTGAGCGCCCGGGCGGTCATGCTCAACTGGCTGCCCATGCTCCTCTGGGCGACGCTGATCGTCTTGATCGTCGGCGCCGGGCTGGTGACCTTTTATGTCGGACTCTTTGTCGCGGTACCGCTGGTCGGGCACGCTACCTGGCATGCCTACAGGGATTTGGTGCCCCAAGACTGACCGGGTGTCGACAGGCTCTCGGGAAGGCTTGAGTTACTGGTCGTGCGGATCGAAACGATAGTCCAGCAACTGGATATCGCGCGCAAACCGAACCGCCACCAGTTCGGCGGTCGTGTCGCTGTAGTAACTGCGGTAGTCCTGCTTGCGATCCTTAGCTTGGCGGGCATGGGGCAGGGCGGGTCGAGTAATGCCGATGCGCGCACACGCAGTGGTGAAATCTTCATGGAGAGATTCATAGCGACCGACGAAGTCCACCAGGATTTCGCCGTTGAGGTCGATCAGATAATCGGTCTGAGGCGTGATCGAAGTATCGAGGTGATACTGATAAGGGCGCTCTGGATCGAGCTTCCAGCGCAGAAATTTCTCGAAAGTCGTGTTCCCACCCAAATAGTGTGGCCGTTCGCGCCGAATATGATGAAAAGAACTCACCTGGAGATCCCAAGGGTTGCGCACAAAGGCAAATTTAAACAGGCTGTCGAAATAGTCCTTGGGCAGCAATTCCTTGGCCGCGATCACCTTGGCGTGGCGGGGTAGCTTGGTCGCGATGCGATGTCCGCTCAGATGACTGAGCCTGCTACACAGAAACATCGGGTAGTACCAGGGATCGCGCCAGCGTAAACCCTCAAGCGCTGCGCGCACGCTGGTTCCGCCGGTCTTGGCGATATGAACGAATAAAAAGCGGTACTTTGGCGATAGCAGCACGGGGCGTGTCCTGGGTTGTCTTAGGATTTCTTCTTCGCGCGTGGATGCGCTCGATCGTAGACTTGGGCCAGGTGCTGGAAGTCCAGATGGGTGTAGATCTGGGTGGTACCGATATCGGCGTGTCCGAGCAATTCCTGCACCGCGCGCAGATCCCCGGATGACTCCAGAAGATGGGTCGCGAAGCTGTGTCTGAGCAGATGCGGGTGGAACCCCCGCACGGCGCCCTGCTGCTGCGCCCAGCGGGAGAGGCGCTGTTGCACGGTGCGCGGGCGGATGCGCCCGCCGCGACTGCTGACGAAAAGCGCTGGCTCATCAAGCGCGGCGAGCAGCCCGCGCACCCGCAGCCAGCGCGTGACGGCTTCGCGCGCCTTGCCCCCGACCGGGACGCGGCGGGTCTTGGCGCCCTTGCCGATGACCGATAACTCACCCTCGGTCATGTCAATATCGCCCAGATTCACCGATATCAGCTCCGCCAGGCGCAGGCCGGAGGAGTAGAAGAGTTCGATCATGGCCGCATCCCGGATCGCGAGTGGGTCCTCCTCGACCTGATCGAGCAGTCCACAGAGCTGGTCAGCGTCCAGGGTGGCGGGCAGCTTGCGGGGACTCTTGGGCGCGCGCACGCCCAGCGCTGGATTAACCTTGGTGTGCCCCTCGCGCAATAGCCAGCGATACAAGCCGCGCAGCGTCGAAAGCTCACGCTGCAAGGTCTTTCCCGAGGCGCCGTTGCGATAGCGCCAAGCGATATAGAGCCGCACGGTTGGTTCATCGAGCCGATCAACGGCACTGTCACCGTGCGCGCCCAACCAGGCCGCGACACGTTCGAGATCGCGACGGTAGTTACTGAGCGTGTGATCGGAAAGACGGCGTTCGTGTGCGAGGTGGTGGATAAAAGACGCGATCACGTCCGCTGCGCTGGCGCTCATCAGTCGTGGCTGCAGCGTTCCAGCGGGATGGTGCGCAGTTTGTGACTGAGGATCTCGCCGAGACGGTCGAGAAATTCCGTTCCCATATCCGGATGGAAACGCTCGGGGTCCGCGCTACCGATGGCCAGCACGCCGGACTCGCCCTCGGCATGAACGGGAACGAGCGCGGCCGCCTTGACGGTTGCACCCATCTCGCCGAAGAGCATGACGGCTTTGGCTTCGTCGAGGGGGCCACAGAGCGTGCGCTCCTTGTCGATGAACTCCTGAAAGGCGAGGGTCAGCGGGTCCGTGCCGACACCGTCGGCGACAACGAGTGGGAACAGCTTGAGGGCGACCGCCTCGGCGTGAAACTCCCTGAGCATGGCTTCTCGGAGGAGCGTGCAGAGGTGAGCCGGGTCTTGTACTGAAATCAGTTGCAGAACCAGGCCATGCAGACGCGCCGACAGCGCTTCGTACTCATGCGCGCGCGCGATCAAATGGGCGAGACGCCCACGCTCGGACTCAAGCTGCTTGCGCAGGAGGCGTATCTGACGTTCGATCAGTGAGACGGTGCCATCGCCCGCGAGATGGGGCGCTTGGATCGCCGCCAGGACATCGGCGTTGCGCGCGAAAAAATCCGGATATCTCAACAGATAGTCCGCGACGCGTTTTTCGAAGTCTGGATCCTTGCTGGTCATGTGTTCGGCCGACTGGCTGCTCACGCTATGCCCCTCATCTCTGGATTTCACCCTGGAATACCGCAGTGGCCGGACCCGTCATCCAGACGCTCTGGGTCGGATCCGGCCACTCTATCATAAGATCGCCGCCCGCGAGGCTGACCCGAACCCGAGTGTCCAGACGCTGGCGTATCCGCCCGCTCACCACCGCAGCGCAGGCGCCGGTTCCACAGGCGAGGGTTTCTCCGGCGCCACGCTCGTAGACGCGCAAACGGATGTGTGTCGGCGAGAGGATCTGCATGAATCCCACGTTGACCCGTTGCGGGAAGCGCGGGTGCGTTTCGATCACTGGACCCAACTGGGCGACCGGGGCGCAGTCCAGGTCGTCGACGATCAGCACGGCATGGGGGTTGCCCATGGAGAGCGCACCGATGGTCAGCGTCTGGCCAGCGGCCTCGAGCTGATAGGTTGATGCTTCGCTATCGGCCAGGAAGGGGATGCGCGCTGGTGCCAGCTCGGGCCGTCCCATGTCGACACGGATCAGGCCCGTGGGTTGGACATGGAGGCGGATGATTCCGGCGGCAGTGCCGACCGGGATCTCGTCCTTGTCGGTCAGCCCCTGGTCGCGCACGAAGCGGGCGAAGCAGCGTGCGCCGTTGCCGCACTGCTCCACCTCCGAGCCATCGGCGTTGAAGATGCGGTAATGAAAGTCGGTGTCGGGCAGACGGGGTGGCTCGACGAGCAGAACCTGGTCGCAGCCGATGCCGAAGCGACGGTCGGCAAGCTGGCGGATCCTCTCCGGATCGAGCGTCACCTGCTGGCGCACGCCATCGAAGACCACGAAATCGTTGCCGAGTCCGTGCATCTTAGTGAAGCGCAGTGTCATACGGGCAGGCGCCCCATAACCGCGAGATGGCGATCGCTGACCACCCCGACCTCCAGACAGTCCAGCCCGGCCGTTGCGAGCTGAGCGACAACCTCTTGCGGCTCGAACGCGGCATACAGCGAGTTGCGGAAATCCTCGCGCAGAATCTCGGGTTCGCCGGGCGTGTAGGTCTCGACCAGCGCTTCGGCCCAGCCGGGGGAGGCGGGGCGCATCAGGTCCATGATCAGAACCAGGGCGCCGGGCCGGGCGCTGTCCTGGATCGTGCGCCAGAGCACCTGGGGATCATGCAGATGATGTAGCAGGCTGTTGGAGAGGATCAGGTCGTAGTGATCGGCCTGCAGTTGCGCGGACGGCAGAATATCGCATAGCAGCCGACAGCGTGGCGCAAGGCCCGGCAGGGCGTCGAGCGCGCTCTGGGCGAGATCCAGCATGGGACGCGACCCATCAAGCGCGTCGCAATGCGCCTTCGGGTAGGCGCGCAGAAAACGGATGACGATGTCCGCCGGCCCACAACCTAGATCGAGCGCACGGGCGCCATCGAGTGGGCCGGGATCGAGCTGTCGCAGCAGCTCCATGAAAAGCGTATTGGATGCGGCGAAGTCCGCCGCAGCATAGGCGAGCGCCTGCTCGGCGGTGTCCATCAGCTCTGGCTCGAGGCGGCGGTTCACGGTAGGCAGTGCTCCCCGGCGAAGAGATCGGCAATCGTCTCGCGTTCGCGCACCAGATGGGCCTGGTCGCCGTCGACCATGACCTCAGCCACGCGTGGGCGGCTGTTGTAGTTCGAACTCATGGTGAAGCCGTAGGCACCGCTACCGCGCACCGCGACCAGATCGCCTTCATTCAAGGCCAGGGTGCGGTCTTTACCCAGAAAATCGCCACTCTCGCACACCGGCCCGACCAGGTCGTAGCGTCTGGGATCGGCATCGCTGTCACGAACGACCGTGACGATGTCCTGCTCGGCCTGGTAGAGGGCGGGGCGCAGCAAATCGTTCATCGCCGCGTCGACGATCGCGAAATGGCGGTGATGGTTGTGCTTGAGGTATTCCACGCGGGTCAAGAGAATCCCGGCGTTGCCCGCGATGGCGCGTCCCGGCTCGAGGATGACCTCGTAGGGGCGGTTGGCGAGCTGGTGGCGCATGGCTGCGGCATAGGCCGCAGGCTCGGGCGGACGCTCATCAAGGTAACGAATCCCCAGCCCGCCACCCAGGTCGAGATGGGCGATGGCGATGCCGGATGCGTCCAGGCGCTCGGCGAGATTCAGGATCCGGCCCAGGGCATCAATGAAGGGAGCAAGGTCGGTCAGTTGCGAGCCGATGTGACAGTCGATTCCGATGACATTGAGGTTCGGCAGAGTCGCGGCCAGGGCGTAGACCGCCTCGACCTCGTGAATATCGATGCCGAACTTGCTCTCCTTGAGTCCGGTGGCGATGTAGGGGTGGGTCTGGGCGTCGACGTCCGGATTGACACGCAGCGACACGGGGGCTTCGAGACCCAGTTCGCCGGCGATGCGATCGACGCGGATCAGCTCGGATTCAGACTCGATGTTGAAACAGCGAATACCGACCTGCAGTGCGCGGCGGATTTCATCCTCGCGCTTGCCGACACCGGAGAAAATGACCTTGGCCGGGTCGCCACCGGCTGCCAGGACGCGCTCGAGTTCGCCAACCGAGACGATGTCAAAACCCGAACCCAAACGTGCGAGGACGTTGAGAACGGCCAGGTTGGAGTTGGCCTTGACGGCAAAACAGATCAGATGCGGATGATCACGAAAGGCACGGTCGAAGGCTCGCCAGTGTCGCTCAAGCGTCGCTCTGGAGTAGACATAGCAGGGCGTGCCGAAGCGCTCGGCGATTTCGGTCAGCGGTACGCCCTCGGCATAGAGGACACCGTCGCGGTCGTTGAAGTAGTCCATGCGGCGTTGGTTCAGCCTTAGATTGAGCTTTGAGGGGATTGCTGGCCTGCGGGCCGCGTCGTGATCGCCGGAACATCGTCTCCCGACGGTGGTGCGGGTGAGTGCTCCGGAAGGTAGAGATCGCCCTTTTGACCACAGGCGTTGAGTATGCTCAACGCGCCGAGTGCGATGACGATGAAGATGAACAGCGTTCTGGCCCAACAGAGCATGACACGACCCGCGTGGTGTGGAATCAGTAGCCGAGAGTGGGGGAGTATACATGCTCGCAATGGCCTTGGGCGCAGCTCCTAGTGCAGTCATGACACGCCCCGAAGCCGCGTTGACAGCCCGCCGCAGATCAGCTTTGCGGCTGAGCCGTCGCGGGCGCCTTTATCTCAAAGCGCGCGGCAAGGTTGCCGTCGGCGTTCAGGAGCATCAGTTGCGGTCCCTCAATGCGGTAGCCGACGACCGTACCGAGCGCCGCGACGTAGGCCCGCGCCTGCTCGGCGCGTTCGGCACCGCCGGGGCAGGCCATGCGGGTGGTCGCGATGGGACCGATGGCGAGCGTATCAGCGTCGCTGGTGTAGCCGCTCATGTAGCGATTGCAGCCATCGGAGCCGCTGACACGCCCCTGCTCGTCGAACGCGAGGGTGATCCCGCTGTCCGCGACCGGGGTGACGAGTGCCTGCCTGCCATTGTTATAGAACTGGAGTTTCCAAACATGCCCGGCCAGCGGTGCGGGTGCGGGTAGGCTAAAGCGCAGCAGCACTTGGCCCTTGGTATCGAGCAGGTCCATCCGCTCTCCCTGGCGTTGAAAGGCTGTGACCTTTCTCAATGCCTGAATCACGGCTTTCTCCTGCGCCATTAGTGGGGCGGGACATCCCATTTGCGTGGCGGCAAGTCCAGGTCCGATGGTCAGAGTGGCCCCGTCCAGGGTATAGGCGCCGTTCAGGCTGTTGCAGCCGGTCACGGCAGACATCTCGCCATTGGTGAAGTTAAAGCGTGCGGGTCGGCCCATGGCGGCTACCTCGACCAGATCATCGGCGGCGCGGTAGGCCACTAGCGTCCAGGCGTGGCCCTCGATCTCGGTCGGTGGATCTGCGGGCGTGACAGATTCCTGCGCGACGGCCCCTGTCGTCGTCATGGCGAGTACCAGCAGTGGGATGACAAGGGAAGGGGGCATGTTCCGCATGGGTGTTCTCCTAATGAATTGAGGTCCGGGTGGTTGTACTCACCCAGGATTCACGATGCTCCCACGAACACAAGGATGATGACATCCTCGTTGGAATGCGTGTTGTGAAATGTCCGTTCGGCTCTACAATTGAGCACTTTTTGTGGTGCAAATGCCAATGCAAGACGCCGGGTATGCCAAACCTTTGGTCTCGATCATCATCCGGACCAAGGATCGTCGCGAGACGCTGCGATTCGCGCTCGATTCTTGCCTCGCACAGCGCTATCGACCACTTGAGGTCTGTGTCGTCAACGACGGCGGCCAAGATGTGGCAGATCTGCTCGAACCGCTCGCACAAGTCGACGGGCTGCTGGTTCGTCATATCGTCCATGCCACCAGCGAGGGTCGCTGTCGAGCCGGTAATGCCGGATTGGATCAGGCCAGCGGTGCATGGCTGGGATTCCTCGACGACGACGACTGGCTTGAGCCGGATCATGTCAGCGCGCTGGTCGAGGCGCTGAGTGCGCACCCGGGCGCGCTAGCAGCCCATGCTGGCGTGCGTTATTGCACTGCACCGGACGCGGATGATCTCCACCTGTTCAACGAGCCCTACGACCCGATCGCACAGCGGCTGGAGAATCGCATCCCCATCCATGCGGTGCTCTTCAGCCGACGCTTGCTGGATCTGGGGTGCCGACTCGATCCCCAACTCGATGTCTTTGAGGACTGGGATTTCTGGCTCCAGTGCGCTGAGTTCACCACGTTTGTGTATGTCGACCAAATCTCTGCCGGCTACCGCGCTGGCGGTGGGTCAAATGCCGGTTGGGGACAGAACGCCGATCAGGTCGCGGCGGCGCGTCAGCGACTGCTTTCCAAATGGATGCAGCGCTGGAGCGCCGAGCAGCTCGATCAGGCATTGCGCTTGCCCCAGGAGCGGCTCGGCAAGGCGATGGAGGACCACCGGGATCTGCACCAGGAGCACGAGGCGCTGCTGCTAGCGCATGACCGACTCGACCAGGATCATGCGCGTTTGCACCAAGAGTTTCAGAGCAGGGACGCGGCCTACCAGAGCACTCGCGCCGCGCTCGCCGAGCTTCAATCGCAGCACGGCGACTTGATCCAGGCCCATCAAGCGCTGGAATCCCTTCATGAAACGCTCTCCCAGGCGCACGGCATCCTGCGCTTCGAGCAGGGCGAGTTGCGCGAGGCGCTCGGGCGCTTCGACTATCTCTATCGCGAGGCATCCGAGGCCTATCGCGCGACACTGGCCTCGACGAGTTGGCGGGTCACCGTCCCGATTCGCATGGTCAGCACGGCCCTCCAGCGTGCCAGGGCGGGTGGTGGCGCGCTACTCGGTCCAGTGCCGACGCTGATCGCGACCGCATCGGATGCAGCGCGGGTCAGCGGCGGCTGGCAGCGTCTACTCGTCAAGCTGATCAGCCACGTTCGCCGCGATGGTCTCGGCGACTCGCTGCGACGGGTGCGCTTTCACATGCATCGGCGTGCGCCGGTCGCTCTGCCTGCGATCACCGCCCTGGGCAGTCCGCCCTATTGCCCGTCACAGACGCAGATGGCGAGGCCCTCGACCTTGCGCTGCGGGATCATGGCGCATGTCTTTTTCATCGATCTGTTTCCCGAACTCTGTCGTTATCTGGCGCACATGCCGGTTGACTATCATTTGATGATCTCGGTGACCTCACAGGCCGACCACGATGCGATCCTCGCGCAACGCGACCGACTCGGCGAGCGGGCGCGGCTGACGATCAAGATCCTGCCGAACCGTGGGCGTGACATTGCCCCGCTGCTGCTGGGCTTTCGTGAGGAGATCGGCGCGCTCGACATCGTCGGCCACATCCACACCAAAAAATCCGACTATGCAGGCTCGCGCCAGTTCGGCGAGGATTGGCGCGGCCACCTGCTTGAGTCGATGCTCGGCGATCCGGCGCACGTTCGGGCGGTGCTCGCGCAGTTTGCGATCGATGCCTCGGTCGGCATCGTCTACCCGGAAACCTTTCCGGGGCTTCCGTACTGGGCGCATACTTGGCTCTCGAACCGCGCGCACGCCGAGCCGCTGCTCGCCAGACTTGGGTTCACAGATATCGATTTCGGTCAGTACATCGACTACCCGGCAGGCTCGATGTTCTGGGCCAGGACGGAGGCGCTCGCGCCGCTGCTCAATCTGGGCCTGTCGCTTGCGGATTTTCCGCCGGAGCAGGGCCAGACCGACAATACGCTGCAGCACGCCATCGAGCGCTGTCTGCTGTTCTCGGCCCGTGCGGCCGGTCTCACCGGTCGTGTGCAGTTCTCCGATGAGGGGCTTCACTGTTTTCGCTCCTACAGCCCCTTCGTGCTGGGTCAGTACGCCCCGCATGGCCTGGCCGAGCGGCTGAGAATGGGGTGCGCCGATGCGCGAACGCTGTCGTTCGATCTCTTTGATACGCTGATTCTGCGCCCGTTCGCCCGGCCCGAGGCGGTGTTCTGGATGCTTGAGGAGCAGATCGAGCGCGAGCATGGCATCACGCACTTCGTGGCAAGACGCCGTCAGGCCGAGTCCATGGTGCGCGCCCTGATCGAGCCGGGTCAGGATGTCGGCATCGAAGACATCTACCGTGCGCTGGGCGAGCTGATCGGGCTGGACGCCCACACCGTCGAGACACTGATGCAGCTCGAAGTCGCCACCGAGCAAGGGCTGTTCAGGCTCAATCCGGCCGTGGCCAATGCCGTGCGCGAATTGCACGCAGCAGGGCGACGACTGGTGCTGGTGTCGGACATGTATCTCGGTGAGCGACATTTGCGCCCGATCCTGCAACGTCTGGACGTGGATCTGTTCGATCGTCTCTATGTTTCGGCGGACACCGGTCGGCGCAAGGATCGCGGGGATGTCTGGAATTATCTGCTGGAGCAGGAGGGGATCGTGTCCTCGCAGCTCCAGCACGTCGGCGACAATGAGCACTCCGACATCCAGGTTCTGGTCGATCGCGGCTTCCCGCAGCCGGTGCACCTGATGCGTCCGGCGGCACTGCTGGGAGTTCTGCCGGGCGGTCGGGCGCTGATTGACAACTTCCGCGAACGCCCATCGTGGCGCAATGAACTGATTCTGGGTCTGGTGGCCAACCGGATCGATCAACATCTCACGCACGCTGACGCGCCGACCCATCGGCCATTTTCAGATCCAAGCGTCTTCGGCTATGGCGTGATCGGCCCAATCCTCTTCGTCTTCATGTCGTGGCTGATCCGGCGTTTCGAGCAGGACGCGGTGACCTCGGCCAGATTTCTCAGCCGCGAGGGCTGGCTCCTGGAGCGCGCCTACCGGTCGATTCGCGCCCATCCCGCGCTTGCCGCGCTGACGCCGAGTCTGCCCGAGGGCGTTTATTGCTATTGCTCGCGCAGTGTTGTCGGCTTGGCCGCCATTCGCGACGAGGACGATCTGGCCTTACTGCTGACGGCTCACTACGCAGGGAGTTTCCGGCAGTTGCTGACGGCGCGCTTTGGTCTGAGCGATCTCGGGCCGATCGCCCGAAAACTCGGCGAGGAGGTTCTGGATCAGGTCGTGCGGCTGCCGGAGGATCTCCATCGCATCCAGTCCCAGCTGCGCCGCTGTCTGCCGGAGCTGATTGAGCCCGCGGCCACACTGCGCGGTCTGGTGCAAGCCTACTGGAGCGGTCTCGACGGTACGGCCGACGAGCGCCCGGCGATCATCGACATCGGCTACTCGGGCACCATCCAACTCGCGCTGATGCAGGTGATGGAGCGTCCGATCCAGGGCTACTACTGCGTGACCAATGCCTCGGCCGCGAGGGTGGTGGAGCAGGGCGGTGATTGCACTGCATGCTTTGGCAATCTGCTGACGCTCGATGAGATGGACCAGAACGCCATCCATCGCTATGCCTTGTTGCTGGAGGCCGTGCTGACTTCTCCGGAGGGACAGCTCGGCGGATTCGAGCTGAGTGATGACGCACCCGTGCCGGTTCTCAAACCGGGCGGTGCCTCTCAACGCCGGTTCTCCAAGATCGATAACATCCACACGGGGGCGTTGGAGTTCTGCCTGGATGTGATGGATGCGGTCGGTGCGAATGCCATCCAGGGGGGCTGGGATCTGGCGGCCGTCTCTGGCGTATTGCCGCTGATCGTCGAGCGCCACCTGGATATTGGAGCGCTTGCCGAAACACTTTCGGTCGAAGATCAGTATTGTGGGAACCAGGAGCTGTCGGTATTGGAATTTTATGATCGCCAAAGACCGGGCGCGCACGGCGCCTGAGGCAGCGCTGGTCGTGGCGCAGCCCGCTCAGGCACGGATCGCAGCCGAACGTGTCGCCGTCATCATTGTTGACTATCACGCCGGCGACCTGCTGACGGCCTGTCTGGATGGTCTGGCGCGCCAGACACGCGCGCCCGAGCGCGTCATCGTGGTCGACAATGGCGGGGCGCAAGACGTGCCATACGAGTTCAAGCGGCGTCCCAAGGTCGAACTCGTCCAGCCTGGACGCAATACGGGTTTTGCCGAGGGCAACAACCTCGCGCTCGCGTATGCGGGCGATAGCGAGTGGATTGCCTTGCTCAATCCAGATGCCGTGCCCGATCCCGACTGGCTTGAACAGCTCCTGGCCGCTGCGCATAAATATCCCGAGTCCGGCGCCTTCGGCAGTCGTATGTACACGGATGCGAGCCGCACGCACTTGGACGGCAGCGGCGACGTGCTGCACATCTCCGGGCTGGTCTGGCGGCGCGACCATGGGCACGCCGCCAGTGGCTGGCGGTTGAAATCCGATGAGGTCTTCTCGCCCTGCGCCGCTGCGGCGCTCTACCGGCGCGACCTGTTCGAGCGTTTAGGCGGCTTCGATGAGGAGTTCTTCTGCTATACCGAGGATGTCGATCTCGGCTTTCGGATTCGGCTGGCCGGATATGTCTGCCGCTACGTCCCTGAGGCGCAGGCCGTTCATCAGGGTTCGGCATTGACTGGCGTGCGCAGTGACTTCGCGCTCTATCATGGCCATCGCAATATTTTCTGGCTGTTCATCAAGAACATGCCGCTCCCATTGCTCGTCGTTCTCCTGCCTGTGCACCTGCTCATGCACCTTGTGGTGCTGCTGCGTTATCTGCCCGATGGCCGCGGGGCCGTGCTCCTTGAGGCCAAACGGGACGCCCTGGCGGGTCTCGGCCGCAACTGGGCCAAGCGGCGCGCGATTGCCGATCAGCGGCGGGTTGGCCTGCTGCGGCTATTGCGGGCGATGTCGCTATGGTAAGCAGCAGTTTCTACTCGCGGCGCATCCATGGTATATCGGGCGTGACGATCGGCTCGGTCACCTTAACCGCTCAACTTCGACGCCAAGACCACCGAGGTCTTGCGTCCGTCCGAAACTGTCCAGATCCTGATTCTCTGAACGCAGTCCTGATAACACCAACACGGCGGCAGTGCCGCCGCCCAGGCGATGTGAATGCAATTCATCGATTTGAAAGCACAGTACGCACGTATCGAGACCGAGGTGAAAGCGCGCATGGAGGCCGTGCTGAGTCACGGTCAGTTCATCATGGGGCCAGAGGTCGGTGAGCTGGAGGAGCGTCTCGCCACGTTCGTCGGCGTTCGGCACTGTGTGGGCGTGTCCAGCGGAACGGACGCCCTTCTGGCGGCCATAATGGCGCTCGAGATCGGGCGGGGCGATGAGGTCATCACGACGCCCTTCACCTTTATCGCAACGGGCGAGATGATCGCGCTGCTCGGGGCGCGCCCGGTCTTCGTCGACATCGATCCGGTGACCTACAACATCGATCCCGCCAAGCTCGAGGACGCCATTACCGGCAGGACGCGCGCCATCATGCCGGTGTCCCTGTACGGTCAATGCGCGGACATGGATGCCATCGATGCCGTCGCGCGGCGCCATCATCTGCCGGTGATCGAGGATGCAGCACAGAGCTTTGGTGCCAGCTATCGCGGGCGGCGCTCTTGCGGTCTGTCCAGGATCGGGTGCAGCTCGTTTTTCCCAGCCAAGCCGCTGGGAGCTTACGGTGATGCTGGCGCCTGTTTCACCGATGACGACGATCTGGCCAAGGCGCTCAGAGAGATCCGCAATCACGGTCAGGATCGACGCTACCATCACCCGCGACTCGGCTTGAATGGGCGTCTGGATACTATCCAGGCTGCGGTGCTGCTTGCCAAGCTGGACATTTTTCCAGGTGAGGTCGAAGCGCGGTCGCGGTTGGGCGCACGCTACACGCAACTGCTCAATGCGCGTGGCGCGGTCTCGACTAATGGTGGCGATGCGCCGGTTCTGACGCCCTTCGTCCACCCGGACAACCTGTCGGTTTTCGCGCAATACACCATCCAGGTCGCCGATCGGGATGCAGTGGCGCTGAAG
>JARIBS010000007.1 GCA_029257385.1 Thiorhodococcus sp. | reverse complement strand
GGAACGCCGCCGAGACCCTCGAGCCGCTGATCGAGCCAGCACCGCCGATGCTCGCGGACTATCGCCCCCGGCAAGGCTATCTGCTGCTCGACGAACAACGTCTCGCCAACGCCAAGCGTCTGCCGGTCCGCAATCTCAGCGCCGCGCTCTTTCGACTCGAAGCCAGCCGCAGCTCGGGCGAGGCGATGGACATCGTGCGCGCCCTGATCGACTGGCTCGCCGATCCCGAGCAGAGTGGACTGCGCCGCGCCTTTGCCGTTTGGTTTGGACGGGTCTTTCTGCCTAAACGGCTGCCCGGCATTCACTTAAAGAGAAAGTACGACAGCCAAAAAATCGGATATTGATGACTATACAATGAGCAATCAGGCAAAATCGCCAAGCATGGCGCCATTGATCATTCTGTGTGGACCATTTCCACCGCCGATGCATGGCATGGCCGCTGTTAATAAAGCCGTCTTGGATCGCTTGGCGGACAAGAAGCCGCTCGTGATCGATATAGCACGCGCACTCGTCGGCCACTCTTGGGTGCCGCATGTCAAAAAAACCGTTCGCGTTCTTCTGGGCTGCTTAAAAATTCTCGCTCTACCAATTCGATGTAAAAAATCGTTTTATTCCTCGGTCGATGACGGATTAGGCGGTCTGTACATTGCCTCTCTCCTGTTAGCGGCGCGTATCCGGCACTGCCGCATCACCCTGCATCACCATTCCTATCGGTATTTAACGCGCAGCGTGTGGACCATGCGTCTGCTCGTCTGGGTTGCGGGGCGGGGTGCAACGCATGTTTTCCTCTGTGACCAGATGGAAAGCGACTTTCGTGCACTCTACCCGAGACCGTTCGGTGCGCTCATCTGCCCGAATCCCGTGAGCGACCCAGTGCTGATTGAACAGTTCGAACGCCCGCCCGACCCAACGCCCCAGCCGATCCTGACCATTGGGTTCCTATCGAATTTGATGTTCGAGAAAGGCGTCGAAGCGTTCATCGATATGATTCGCCAGGCTCCCGCGCATGGGATCGACATACGTGGCGTGATGGCTGGCTCCGCGTTCAAACCGGAGGTTCAAACCTTTCTCGATCGCGCGAAACAAGAACTCGGTGAACGGTTAGAATTGCTCGGAGCGGTGCATGGCCCACGCAAGGTAGCGTTTTTCGAATCGATCGACGTGCTGATCTTTCCGACGCAGTATCCAACCGAAGCATTCAGTCTTGTCTTGATGGAAGGACTCTTGGCGGGCTGTCCACTGATCACCTATGGTCGTGGTTGCATTCCGCTTTTATCCCATCTTAAAACCGCGCAAGTCTTGCCCCCCGAGGTTGATTTCTCCGCGTCGGCACTGCCTATTCTAACGACATGGTCTAAAAGGCAAGAGACCCTCTCCGAACTCAAGGCACAGGCGCATCGAGATGGCCTTGCGCTTCACCGCAGACACCTGGACGCCCGCGACACGCTCATTAAAGCGATCAGTTTGTAGGTCGGTTTTGGCGTGCGCGGTAGCGGATTTTCATTTAGCGTCAACGTCTAACGCGCGGCGCCTCGTTACGCAATGTCTTAAAACGTGATCCAAAACCTGCTGAAGTGACTGAAAATGTTAAACAAGACAACTCCACGCACGCTGATCTTTCTCTGGCATAACTTCGGCCCCTATCACATGGACCGCATTGAGGCAGTGCATCGACATCTGTCCGACCAAGTCAAGATCATCGGAATCGAGCTGACGCCCAAAAGCACAACCTATGCTTGGTCATCCAGGTCGTCTGAAACATTCGAAAAAAGAACCGTTTTCACGGACACGCAACCGCGCTCCGTCATTGCTCGGATACGGAAAATCCTGGCCCATCTGCCGCCGCCGCGCGAGACTTGTTTCTTTCTCTGCCATTATCAAGACCCCACCATCTTTCTGCTGGCACTGATCCTGCGCGCACGCGGAGGCCGGGTCATCACGATGAACAATTCGAAATTTGACGATAAGCCTCGGCATGCCTGGAAAGAGGTCGGCAAATCCGTCTTCCTGTTGCCCTATCAGGGGGCGCTTTCGTGCGGAACACGCTCCAAAAATTATTGGCAGTTTCTGGGTTTGAAAGCGGGGACGGTTTACGGGGAGTACAACACGGTCAGCCTCGACCGTATTCGCCGCCAAGCCGGTGTGCCGCCCGCACCGGACGGCCCAGCGTTTGGTGAACGCCACTTTACGGCGGTTGTTCGGCTGATACCAGAGAAGAACCTGTCGATGCTGCTAATGGCTTATGCTCTTTATCAGCAGACAGTAGACGTACCACGACCGCTTCACCTCTGTGGTTCCGGTCCGGAAGAGGATATCCTGCGCCGCCAAGCCGACGAGTTGGGCATCACAGAAAATCTGGTCTTCCGTGGTTGGCTACAGGACGACGCCATCAGTAAAACACTGGGCCAAACACTCACACTTTTGTTACCGAGTGTGAGTGAGACGTTCGGCAATGTAGTCATTGAGGCACAGGCGATGGGGCTGCCAGTCATCTTGTCCGACAAATGCGGCGCTCGCGATCTGCTAGTACGCAGCGGTGTTAATGGATTCGTCATTGAACCTGACAATCCGCAAGGCATGGCGTATTTTATGCGGCTGTTGAGCGAAGACGAAGCGTTATGGCGAAAGATGTGCGAAGAGGCAACCACCAGCGCGCCACTGGGCGATGTGCAGCGGTTTGTGGAGGGGGTTGAGGCGTTGTTGGATAAAAACCCCGGTAGCCCGTGTCGGTTGGAGTGAGCAAGAGCGAACCCCAGCCGACACCTTGAGCATAGGGATGTTGAGTTTGATTCTCACACCAACCGACGCGAACACTGCCTTCTTAATTTTGGGCCTTGATCATCGTTTCGCCCAAGGTTGAACTTCCCAGTCAACCAAAGCGGTTTTGGCCCCTCACAATCAAGACCTTACTCTGCTTGCCGAGGGTGCGTCGCGACAGGTGGAGCAAACGATGATCAAGGTCTTATTTTATCTACATCTAAATTGTTATCATGCGTCTTTTCAACAAGAATCAAATAGTAGCCTCGGCGTTATTGGTCGGCATTGTACATTTGATTTTGATCTCGCCGATCATCATAGAAGGTTCGAGTGATAATTTTGCTTCACTACTCATATTGATACTTTGCCTCTTAATAGGCTCCGCGCTTATTCCCGTCGTGATATTTAGTAGGCGCGTTTTTTTAGTCGCACTGTTTGGTCTGATTTACTATGTCTATTTCCTGATCATGCCTGCGATCGCTCAAATCTCAACGGCATCGTTTTACTGGAGATCCTTATCAAGTTACGATGAGGCTCATGTTTTAATTGCCAGTTTTATTTGCTTATTAGGAATCCTTGGATTGGCTTTCGGGTATCGTATTCAAGCAGTGAAGTCCGCGAGAAAAATCGTTTTTAAAATCCAGCCCTATTCATGTAGAAAATCTAAAATTATTGGTATTCTATCGCTATCGTTCGCTACGATTAGCTTACTCTATGTTATTAGCTCTTTTGATTCAAGCGTTTTGTTTTCTACGCGCTATACGTTGAGTGAATCTTTTGGCGACTCGGATATGCAGGTGGCGATAGGGCTTATGCTGACTCTTCCGCGTGCTGTCGCCGGTACATGCCTTATACTGACTGCTCTTGCTTTTAGTCATTGTCCGAAAAAATGCGCTGTATTCTTTATCCTAGTGTTTATTATAAACGCAGTGGTAAACTTCCCAGGTAGCTCATCAAGATTCATGGTAGGCGGAATTCTGATCGCGAGCGCACTGGTTTATGTCCAGAATTGGGATGCGAAAAAAATGCTGGCGATTTGGATAGCTATGGTTCTTTTGTTATTCATGATTGTTCCACTTTGGGGGGCGTTCAATAGAGGTAGTGAGTTTAATTTTGATCTGAATTTTATTTCACCGTATAACTATCTGTTAACAGGGGATCTTGATGGCTTTCAGTCGATTGTAAATGTGGTTGCCATGGCTGAGGGAGCGGGGCATACATTTGGACTCGGTTTGCTATCAGCCATTTTATTTTTTGTACCAAGAAGTATTTGGCATGGAAAAGCCGAGCCTACTGGTGTTTTAGCCGCTGAGTTTAATGGCTACCATTTTACAAATATTTCAGCGCCTATTTTTTCAGAGTATTATTATGATTTTGGAATGGTTGGTCTTCTGGTTATGTGTTTGATAACGGGGTATTTTGTTGCTCGTATGGAAATACGGAGTCCTCTTTTTTCTGCAATTATTTCGGGTTTCATAATAATTATCATGAGAGGATCTCTTCTTGCTATATCCAGAATACCTATGACTATAGCAGTTACTTTTTTTGGATTGATGTTTTTGGCGGATTTTATCGCCAGATCGACTGGAAATCGTTTTGCTTCCACACAGTTGTACAAAAGTCGATTAAAAAATAATAATAATCAATAGAAGATATTTTTAGATTTTAGATGACATTCAGCACACTGAATCGCTTTTTTGTCTATGCCCTCGATACCGGGCTGGCCGCACTGTTCGGGCTGGTGCTCCTGCTGCTCGCGGCGCGGGGGGGCGACCTGGCCCTGTTTGGCAC